>WTIL01000086.1 GCA_011522725.1 Rhodospirillaceae bacterium | reverse complement strand
ATGATCGGATGCCCCTCATGCGCCATATGAACGCGAAGCTGGTGCGTGCGGCCGGTGCGCGGCTGCAGGGCGACCAGCGCCATGCGGACACCCGCCGGCTCGATCAGCCGCAGCGAGCTGTGCGACGGCTGACCTTCAGGGTCCACCGCCATCATCTCGCCGCCCGGCCCGCCGCGTTTCAGCAGCGCGCCCTTCATCTCCAGCGTCTCGGGCGGCGCGCCGGCGACAAGCGCCAGATAGGTTTTCTCCATATCCTGCTGCTGGAACGCGCGGGTCAGATGTCGCGCCGCAACGCGGTCCCTTGCCAGCAACAGCACGCCCGACGTGTCCTTGTCGATGCGGTGGACGAGCCGCATGCGGTCTTCGTCCCCCTCGGCAAGCGCCTGAAGCATGCCGTCGACATGGCGGCTTGTTCCCGACCCGCCCTGAACGGCAAGGCCGGGCGGCTTGTTGATGGCAAGCCAGCCATCGCCCTCGGCAAGGTGCATCGAATCGAACTGCTTGCGGATCTGCGGCGTCAGTTTCGGCGCCTGTTTCTGAGTGGCGGGCGCGTCCTTCACGCCCCCGTCACGAAGATGCGGCGGCAGGCGCAATGTCTGCCCGGCCTCCAGCCGTGTCGCCGGTTTCGCCTTGGCCCCGTCGAGCCGGATCAGGCCGGTGCGCAGCATCTTTTCCACCGGCCCCTGTGAGAGCCCGGTGACAAGCCTGCGCAGATAGCGGTCGATCCGGGTGCCGTCCTCGGTTTCGGGGACCTCGTGAAGCCACCAGTCGGGCCTGTCCCTGCCGGTCTCGCCGCTCATGTCGGCATCCTGCCGAAAAAGGCTGTCACAAGCGCCTGTGTGGCGAAGAAGGCGGCAAGCGACAGGCCGACCGACAGCCCTACATAGAGCGCCGTCATCGCCATGCCCTGGCGCGCCGCAAGCTGGCCGGTATCAAGGGCAAAGCTGGAAAAGGTGGTCAGCGCGCCAAGAAACCCGACCGCGATAAAGCCGCGCCACGCCTCGGGCAAGGACATGCCTGCCGCGATGCCGCCCGCAATCGCGCCCATCAGGCTGCTTCCCGCGACATTGACCACAAGCGTCGCCATGGGTCCGGCGATGCCGAACAGCCCGCCGCCGACAAGCTGTGCCACGCCGTAACGGCTCATCGCGCCGAGCGCCCCGCCGGCACCGACCGCCATGAACATCGCAAGGCTCACTGGCCGCCTCCGCTCTTCTCGGCGCGCAGCCTGTCCCAATAGGCAAGCCGCTTGCCGATCTCGCGCTCATATCCGCGCTCCACAGGCGTGTAGAACCGCTGCCGCTGCATGCCGTCGGGAAACCCGTTCTGCCCGGCGAACCCGTCCGGATCGTCATGGTCATAGGCGTAATCCTTGCCATAGCCGAGATCCTTCATCAGGCCGGTAGGGGCGTTCAGGATATGCGCAGGCGGCATCAGCGATCCGGTTGAGGCCGCCGCCCGGTTCGCCGCCTTCATCGCGGCATAGGCGGCGTTCGATTTCGGCGCGGTGGCGAGATAGATCACCAGATTTGCGATGGCGAGCTCGCCCTCGGGGCTGCCAAGCCGTTCATAGGCCTGCCAGGCGGCAAGCGCGCGCGGCAGAGCCTCCGGCTCGGCAAGGCCGATATCCTCGGAGGCGAAACGGGTCAACCGCCGCAGGATATAGTTCGGGTCCTCGCCGCCGGCAAACATCCGCGCCAGCCAGTACAGCGCCGCGTCGGCGTCGGAGCCGCGGAGCGTCTTGTGAAGGGCCGACATCAGGTTGTAATGCTGCTCTCCGGCACGATCAAACGCCGGGGCGCGACCGGCGACGATGGCGGCCAGCCCGGCCGGGTCGAGCGGAGCCTGTTGCTCGAGGCCCGCCAGCGACGACGCCATGTTCAGAAGATAACGCCCGTCCCCGTCAGCCATCGCCTTCAACGCGGCGCGCGCCTCGCCATCCAGCGGCAGGGAAGCGCCAGTATGCGCCTCGACACGCTGCAGCAATGCCTCCAGCGCTTCCGGCGACAGCCGTTCCACCAGCATCACCTGCGCCCGCGACAGCAGCGCGCCGTTCAGCGCAAATGACGGGTTTTCGGTGGTCGCCCCGATCAGGGTGACGGTGCCGTCCTCGACACGCGGCAACAACCCGTCCTGCTGGGCCTTGTTGAACCGGTGCACCTCGTCGACAAACAGCAGCGTGCGGGCGCCTGCCTCGCGGCGCTTGCCGGCGCGTTCGAACACCTTGCGGAGATCGGCGACGCCGTCGAACACAGCCGAGATCGGCTCGAACTCCATGCCTGCTTCAGCCGCCAGCAGGCGGGCGATTGTGGTCTTTCCTGTGCCCGGCGGGCCCCAGAAAATGATCGAGGCGAGCTCGCCCCCGTCCAGCATCCGGCGGAGCCGTCCCTGCGGGCCGAGAAGCGCCTCCTGGCCCACCACCTCGGACAGGTCTTTCGGGCGCAGCAGCTCGGCAAGCGGCGCATTGGCGTCCGCCTCAGCGCCCCGGCGGGCATCCGGTGTGTCGAGATCGAGCTGGGTCATGGCGCTATCTTGGCCCGAAGCCATGGTTTGCGGCAAAGAAAAAGGGCCGTCCCGGCAAGGGGACGGCCCGCAATTCTCAATCATTCAGGGCGATCAGGCCGCGGTTTCTTCGGTCTGCAGATCGTCCTCGACCTGTACCGGACCCGAATCCTGGCCACGGGCGTCCTCGTCACGGTCGACAAGCTCGATCACGGCCATCGGCGCGGAGTCGCCATAGCGGAAGCCAGCCTTCATGATGCGGCAATAACCGCCGGCACGCTCCTCATAGCGCGGGCCGAGAACCTCGAACAGCTTCTTGGTCATGGCGTCGTCGCGAAGACGGGCATGGGCCAGACGGCGGGCGTGAAGATCGCCGCGCTTGCCGAGTGTGATCAGGCGTTCCACCACCGGACGAAGTTCCTTCGCCTTCGGCAGGGTGGTCACGATCTGCTCATGCTTGATCAGTGCCTGTGCCATGTTCCGGAACAGCATCTGGCGATGCTGTGATGTACGGTTCAGTTTCCGTCCGCCAATACGATGACGCATTGTCCTGTCTCCCTTAGACCGGCCGCCCTCATGGCATCCGGTTCACTTAAAATACTCAGTCGCTGCCTAGAACGGTTCGTCCAGGCGGCGGGCAAGCTCCTCGACATTCTCCGGCGGCCAGGCCGGGATATCCATGCCAAGCTCCAGATTCATGCCCTTGAGGACTTCCTTGATCTCGTTCAGCGACTTGCGGCCGAAGTTCGGGGTGCGAAGCATTTCGTACTCGGTCTTCAGCACCAGATCGCCGATATAGACGATGTTGTCGTTCTTCAGGCAGTTCGCCGAGCGGACCGAAAGCTCCAGCTCGTCGACCTTGCGAAGCAGGTTGCGGCTGAACGGCAGGTCCTCGTTCTCCTCGTCGCTCGGCTGCTCCTTCGGCTCTTCGAAATTGATGAAGGGCTGGAGCTGCTCCTGCAGGATGCGCGCGGCATAGGCGACGGCGTCCTCGGGCGTGACCGAACCGTCGGTCTCGACGGTCAGGAGAAGCTTGTCATAGTCGGTGATCTGGCCGACACGGGCATTGTCCACCTTGTAGGCGACCTGGCGCACCGGGCTGTAGATCGCGTCGATCGGAATGAGGCCGATCGGCGAATCCTCGCTGCGCATGCTGCCGGCCGGGACATAGCCCTTGCCCGAGGTCACGGTCAGTTCCATCGAAACCGACGCGCCCTTGTCGAGCTGGCACAGTACATGGTCCGGATTCATGATCTCGACGCCCGCGGATTCGGAAATCATGCCGGCGGTCACGGTCGCCGGGCCTTCTGCGGCAAGACGCAGGCGCTTCGGCGAATCATCATCGACGCGGACAGCCACGCCCTTGAGGTTCAGAACAAGGTCGGTCACGTCCTCGCGAACACCCGGGATCGACGAGAACTCGTGAACCACGCCCTGAATCTGGACGGCCGAGATGGCCGAACCCTGAAGCGAGGAGAGCAGAACACGGCGGAGCGCGTTACCGATGGTCACGCCAAAGCCACGCTCGAATGGTCCAACCTCGATCACCGCCTGGCTCGGGTTGTATTCGGACTGCTTGATTTCCAGCTCGTCGGGCTTTTTCAGGTCCAACCAGTTCTTTTCAATCATAGTGGTGTTCCTTTATGCGAACAGTATCCAGTTTCGGCAACGCCGGCCCCGCAGGCCGGCGTGCGACACGCAGGGCAATCGCCGGTCTGATCAGACGCGGCGACGCTTGCGCGGACGGCAGCCGTTATGCGGGATCGGGGTCACGTCACGGATCGATGTGACGTTGAAACCGACCGCCTGCAGCGCCCGAAGAGCGGATTCCCGGCCGGAGCCCGGACCGCGCACCTGCACGTCGAGAGACTTCATGCCATGCTCGGCGGCTTTCTTGCCCGCGTCCTCGGCGGCCATCTGCGCCGCGAACGGGGTCGACTTGCGCGAGCCCTTGAAACCCATGCCACCGGCAGAGGCCCAGGCGATGGTGTTGCCCTGGACATCGGTGATGGTGATCATGGTGTTGTTGAAGGTCGAATTGACGTGAGCCACACCACTGGTGATGTTCTTCCGCTCGCGACGACGGACCCGGCCTTGCGAAGGTTGCTTTGCCATTTGCTTACTCCTCGGTGTCCGCTGTTATTTCTTCTTGCCGGCGATCGGCTTGGCCGGACCCTTGCGGGTGCGCGCATTGGTATGCGTGCGCTGGCCACGAACCGGCAGGTTGCGGCGATGACGCAGGCCGCGCAGGCAGCCAAGGTCCAGATACCGCTTGATGTCCATGGAGGTCTTCCGGCGAAGGTCGCCCTCGACCAGATAGTCGGCGTCGATGATCTCGCGGATCTTCGTCAGCTCGTCCTCTGACAGGTCGGCAACGCGGCGCTCGTCAGGAATGGCAGCGCGTTCGCAGATGCTTTTCGCGCTGGTCCGGCCGATGCCGTGAATGTAGGTCAGTGCGATTTCCACCCGCTTCTTGGTGGGAATATTTACACTCGCAATTCGTGCCACTGTCTGGCTCCCTTCAGAATTGACGCCACTGCTCCGGCGCCCGTCAAACTACGACCATATCGGACCACCGTCCCCCAGGACGGACCCGCATCACCTCTGAATATCTAGAAGGTGGCGGATTATAGGCTTTTGGCCCTTACAGTCAACCTCAACGCGTTGTTGTTACCCCAGTATTCCGTCGATCGCCTGACCGACTTCATCAATCGAATTCATGCCGTCGACCGTCTTCAAAAGGCCCTTGCCATCATAGTAGGGCAGAAGCGGCGCCGTATTCTCGTGATAGACCGCGAGGCGCTTGCGAAGCGTCTCGGCATTGTCGTCCGCGCGCGAGCCGCCGGTCTCGGCGGCGCGGTTCTCGATCCGCGCGAAAAGCGCATCCTCGTCAACGCTGATCTCGATGACGTGATCCAGCGCAAGGCCGCGCTGCTCAAGCATCGCGTCCAGTCCCTCGGCCTGCGCGACAGTGCGCGGAAAGCCGTCGAGGATCACGCCATTGGCGCAGTCCGGGCTGTCCATGCGCTCGGCAATCATGCCGAGAATGATCTCGTCCGACACGAGGTCGCCGCGATCCATGATTTCCTTGGCGCGAAGGCCGAGCTCGGTTCCGGCGTCAATCGCGGCACGAAGCATGTCGCCGGTCGACAGCTGCACCAGTCCGCGCGCCTCGACAAGACGCTTGGCCTGCGTGCCCTTGCCGGCACCGGGGGCTCCGAACAGGATGATGTTCATCGGTTGCGCCCTTTCAGCTTCGACTTCTTCACAAGGCCTTCATACTGGTGCGCAAGAAGATGCGACTGGATCTGGCCGACAGTGTCGAGCGTGACGGTCACCACGATGAGAAGCGATGTGCCACCGAGATAGAACGGCACCGAATACTGGCTGATCAGGATTTCGGGAAGCAGGCAGACAAAGGACAGGTATGCCGCGCCAAGAACCGTCAGCCTGGTCAGGATGTTGTCCAGGTAATCGGCCGTGGTCTTGCCCGGGCGGATGCCCGGAATGTAGCCACCGTTGCGGCGCAGGTTTTCCGCCGTGTCCTGCGGATTGAACACGATCGCCGTATAGAAGAAGGCGAAGAAGACGATCAGGCCCATATAGATGCCGAGATAGAGCGGCTGGCCACGTCCGAGAAGCGCGTTCAGCGTCACGAGCCAGTCGGCACCGCCAGCGGTACCGCCGCTCAGGTTGATGATCGATACCGGCATCAACAGCAGCGATGAGGCGAAAATCGGCGGGATCACGCCCGGCACGTTGATCTTCATCGGCAGGAAGGACTGGTCGCCGCCGAAGACCTTGTTGCCGTGCTGGCGCTTCGGGTACTGGACGACGATCTTGCGGACCGAACGCTCGATGAAGACGATAAAGGCGATGACGGCGATGGCCATCAGGAACACGCCGATGATCAGGAATGCGGACAGCGCGCCCGTCCGGCCGAGCTCGAGCGTGCCGGCGATTGCCGAGGGCACCTCGGCCACAATGCCGGAGAAAATGATCAGCGAGATGCCGTTGCCGACGCCGCGGCTTGTGATCTGCTCGCCAAGCCACATCAGGAACAGCGTGCCACCGACAAGGGTGGTTACCGTGGTAATCCGGAAGAACATGCCCGGATCGCTGACAACACCCGAGGCTGACTCAAGGCCAACAGCGATGCCGTAGCCCTGCACAGTCGCCAGAAGCACAGTCAGGTAGCGCGTATACTGGTTGATCTGCTTGCGGCCGGCCTCGCCGTCCTTCTTCATCTGTTCGAGAGTCGGAACGACGGCGGTCATCAGCTGCATGATGATGGCCGCGGTAATGTACGGCATGATGTTCAGGGCGAAAATGGTCATACGGCCAAGCGCGCCGCCCGAGAACATGTCGAACATCCCGAGGATGCCCGAGGATTGCTGCGAGAAAATATCCGACAGCGCCCCGGGGTCGATCCCCGGAAGCGGCAGGTACGTCCCGAGACGATAGATGATCAGCGCACCAACGGTGAACCAGAGGCGCTTCTTGAGCTCCTCGGCCTTTGCGAGGGCGCCGAAGCCGACGCCGCTTGCCATACGTTCTGCGGTGGTTGCCATTCCTGCCTACCTTCTCGCCAGTCGGGCTGCCGTCAGGCCTGGTCGTCGCCGGCCGGAAGGACGATCTTGCCCCCGCCCGCTTCGACAGCCGCGATGGCCGCCTTCGACGCGCCTGCAGCATGGATCTCGAGCTTCTTGGCGGTCAGTTCGCCCTTGCCGAGGATGCGCACGCCGTCGCGCGGCTTGGAAATCACGCCGGCACCCAGAAGGGCGGCGGAATCAACCGGCTTCTTGGCGTCGAGCTTGCCAGCATCAATCGCGGCCTGCAGGCGGCCGAGGTTCACCTCGACATACTGCTTGCGGAAGATGTTGGTGAAGCCACGCTTCGGCAGACGGCGATGGATCGGCATCTGGCCGCCCTCGAAGCCGTTGATCGACACGCCGGAACGTGCCTTCTGACCCTTGTGACCGCTACCCGACGTCTTGCCGGTTCCCGAACCGATGCCGCGTCCGACGCGCTTGCGGTTCTTGGTAGCACCGGGATTGTCACTGATTTCGTTGAGTTTCATCATTCACTCCTCGAAGGCACCCGCCGGGCGCCATTCTGCTTTGACAGCTCACTCGCCCTCGACGCGGACCAGGTGCTTGACCTTGTTGATCATGCCGCGAACGGCAGGGGTATCCTCGAGCTCGCGGGTGCGGCCGATCTTGTTCAGGCCGAGACCGATCAGTGTCTTGCGCTGGCTGCCGAGGCGGCCAATGGCACTGCGGGTCTGCGTCACGCGTACTGTTTTCGAAGCCATACTTCTTCTCCCTGTCAGGACGCTGCGGCCTGATCGTCGCTGCCGCGCTTGCCGCCGAGCACATCGGCCACACGCTTGCCACGCTTCTGGGCAACGCTGCGCGGTGCCTGCATGCCGGTCAGCGCCGAAAAGGTCGCCTTGATCATGTTGTGCGGGTTGGAGGATCCGATCGACTTGGCGACGACGTCCTGCACGCCCAGCACCTCGAAGACTGCGCGCATCGGGCCACCGGCGATGATGCCGGTACCAGCCTGGGCTGCGCGGAGCAGCACACGGCCGGCGCCATAACGGCCCTTGATGTCATGGTGCAGGGTGCGTCCGTCACGGAGCGGCACACGGACCATGTTGCGCTTGGCGCCTTCGGTTGCCTTGCGGATTGCCTCGGGAACCTCGCGTGCCTTGCCGGTACCGAAACCGGCGCGGCCACGGCCGTCACCGACGACGACGAGAGCGGCGAAGCCGAAACGGCGACCACCCTTGACCACCTTGGCAACACGGTTGATGCCGACGAGCTTCTCGAGGAGTTCCGGCTCCTCGCGGGCGGCGCTGCGATCCTGCCTGTCGTTATTACGTGCCATCTCTCAGAGCTCCCTAGAATTTCAGTCCGGCTTCGCGTGCGGCCTCGGCGAGGGCCTTCACACGACCGTGGTAGATGTAGCCACCGCGGTCGAAGACCACGATCTCGACGCCCTTTTCCTTGGCACGCTCGGCGACGAGCTTGCCAACGGCGGCAGCGGCGGTGCTGTTGCTGGTACCGCCCTGGCCCTTCAGATCCGCCTCGAGAGTCGAGGCAGCCGCCAGCGTCTGGCCGGAATTGTCATCGATCACCTGCGCATAGATGTGCTTCGAGGAACGATGCACAGACAGACGCGGCTGGCCCGAAGATACACGCTTCAGCGCGGCCCGGTTGCGGGCGCGGCGGCGCTCGAAAAGTTGCTTGGATGAAAACATCTTCGTGCCCCTACTTCTTCTTGCCTTCTTTGCGGACGATGTATTCGTCAGCATATTTCACACCCTTGCCCTTGAACGGCTCGGGCGGGCGCTTGGCGCGCACTTCCGAGGCGAACTGGCCAAGAAGCTGCTTGTCGGCACCGGTGATGGTCACACTGGTGTTGTTCTCGACAGCAACCTTCAGGCCGGCCGGGACCTCCATCTCAACCGGATGGCTGAAACCGAGGGACAGGACGAGCTTGTTGCCCTGCATCGCGGCCCGGTAACCAACGCCGTTGATCTCGAGCTTGCGGGTGAACCCTTCCGTGACGCCGACAACCATGTTGTTCAGGTTGGAGCGCATGGTTCCCCACAGCGCCTTGGCCTGACGGGTATCACGGGCCGGCTTGAGGGTCGCGACATTGTCGGCGACCGACAGCTCAACGTCGCTGTGCAGCGATGTGCTGAGCTCGCCGTTCTTGCCCTTCACGACAATCACGCCACCGTCATTCGACAGCGTCACGTCGGCCGGGATGGTAATCGCACTGCTTCCTACGCGGGACATTGTGCAGCCTCCCTAGAATACGTGACACAGAACCTCGCCACCGACATTCGCGGTACGAGCTTCAGTGTCAGACAGAACGCCGCGCGGGGTCGACAGGATGGCGATGCCAAGCCCGTTATAGACACGCGGAAGGTCACGGATGCCGTAATAGACACGACGGCCGGGGCGCGAGACGCGCTTGATCTCGGAGATCACCGGCTCACCGTCATGATATTTCAGCTCGATCTTGAGTTCCCTGATGCCGGGGCGGACATCCACACTGGAATAGTTGCGGATGTAGCCTTCACGCTTCAGGACCTCGAGCACATTGCTGCGGAACCGCGACGCCGGGCTGGAGACGACAGTCTTGCCAGCACTCTGTCCGTTGCGGATGCGGGTCAGCATATCACCGAGAGGATCGCTCATTGCCATGATCTATTTCTCCTCGCTTACCAGCTCGACTTCACGACACCGGGAACCTGGCCCATCGAGGCAAGGTCACGGAGCGCAATGCGCGACATTCTCAGTTTCCGGTCGTAACCACGCGGACGGCCGGATAGCTCGCAACGATTGCGGATCCGTGTCCGGGCGCTGTCGCGCGGCTCTTCGGAAAGTTTCAGCACGGCCGCAAACCGTTCTTCCATCGGCAGGGACCGGTCGCGGATCGTAGCCCGCAGGGCCTGCCGGCGTGCACCCTTGCGGGCGACCATACGCTTGCGGCGGTTGTTCTTCTCAACGGCGCTTTTCTTAGCCATCGTTCGCTTCCTTAGGCTTTGACGAACGGGAATTGGAAGTTCGCGAGAAGCTCGCGTGCCTCGTCATCCGTCCGTGCGGAGGTAACAACGATGATGTCCATGCCGCGGACCTCATCAACCTGGTCGTAATCGATCTCCGGGAACACGATCTGCTCCTTGATGCCCATGGCATAATTGCCACGGCCGTCGAAGCTCTTGCCGTTCAGACCGCGGAAGTCGCGGACGCGCGGCAGCGCGATGTTCACCAGACGATCCATGAATTCGTACATCCTGTCCCGGCGCAGGGTCACCTTGCAGCCGATCGGCATGCCGGCGCGCAGCTTGAACGCCGCGTTGGCACGCTTGGCACGGGTGACAACAGGCTTCTGGCCGGTGATGGCGGCAAGGTCACGGGTCGCATGCTCGATCTTCTTCGAGTCGCGCACCGCCTCGCCGACGCCCATGTTGATGATGATCTTTTCGATCTTCGGCACTTCAAGAGTGTTCTTGTAGCCGAATTTCTCCATGAGAGCCGGGCGAACAGCCGCATGGTAATGTTCTTCCAAACGCGTTTTCATCTCAGCTTTGTCTCCTTGAGCCCTGATTAGTCGAGGGCCTTGCCGGACCGACGGGCGATCCGAACCTTTTTGCCGTCCTTGACCTCGTAGCCGACGCGCGTGGCGCTACCGCTGTCCGGGTCGATGTGGGCAACATTCGAAATATGAAGCGGGGCTTCCTTGTTGATGATGCCGCCGGGGCTTGCCTGGGTCGGGCGGGTATGCCGCTTGACCATGTTGCAGCCCTGAACGAGAACACGGTTCTCTTCACGAAGCACCTGGATCACCTCGCCACGGCGGCCCTTGTCGCGGCCGGTAGTGACGACAACCTGATCGCCCTTCTTGATCTTGAATTTCTGCGCCATTACAGCACCTCCGGTGCCAGCGAAACGATTTTCATGAATTTCCGGCTGCGAAGCTCGCGCGTCACCGGTCCGAAAATACGCGTGCCGATCGGCTCGTCCTGCTTGTTCAGCAGCACAGCGGCATTCCGGTCGAAGCGGATGGCGCTGCCGTCGGGACGGCGGATTTCCTTGGCGGTGCGAACGATCACGGCGCGGTGCACGTCACCCTTCTTCACCTTGCCACGCGGAATGGCTTCCTTGACCGAGACGACGATGACATCGCCGACACCCGCAACCTTGCGGCCGGAGCCGCCGAGAACCTTGATGCACTGCACACGGCGCGCACCGGAGTTATCGGCAACCTCGAGGTTTGACTGCATCTGGATCATATCGGCACCCCTCAGTTGGCGGCTGCGTCGTCGTAGATGACTTCGTAGCTCTTTGATTTCGACAAGGGCGCGCATTCGCGGATGCGTACCGTATCACCCTGCTTGCAGCGGTTCTCGGCATCATGTGCCGCGAACTTCTTCGACTTGGTGATGAACTTCTTATAAACCGGGTGCATGATCCTGCGCTCGACGAGGACGGTAACCGTCTTGTCGTTCTTGTCGCTGACCACCGTGCCCTGCATGACTCGCTTCGGCATAACTCGACTTCCTTACTGCGCCGCTGCAGCCGTCTTGGACTTTTCGCCAAGAACGGTCTTGATGCGGGCGATCTCGCGGCGAACGATACGTGCGCGCGCCGGGTTTTCATTCTGGCCGCCAGCCGTCTGGAAGCGCAGGTTGAACTGCTCCTTCTTCAGGTCGACAAGCTGGTCTTTCAGCTCGTCTGCGGTCTTTGCACGAAGCTCTTCGGCCTTAACGGTTGCCATCAGCCTCTCCCTTAGTCAGCGTCGCCGAGACGGCGAACGATGCGGGTGTCGAGGGGCAGCTTGGCCGAGGCGAGCGTCAGAGCTTCCTTGGCAAGATCCCACGGAACACCGTCAATCTCGAACATGATCCGGCCAGGCTTGACCCGGGCCACCCAGAACTCGGGCGAGCCTTTACCTTTACCCATCCGGACTTCAGCCGGCTTCGACGAGACAGGCACGTCCGGGAACACACGGATCCAGACACGGCCGGCACGACGAAGGTGACGCGTGATCGCACGACGCGCGGCCTCGATCTGGCGCGCGGTCACACGCTCGGGCGTTACGGCCTTCAGGCCATAGGCTCCGAAATTCAGCTGTGTTCCGCCCTTGGCATTGCCGTGGATCCGGCCCTTGTGAGCCTTACGGAACTTGGTTCTCTTCGGCGAGAGCATCTACCCAACTCCTCTCGATTAACCGTTTGACCGCGGCGCCGGGCCGGACTGCTGCTCGGCAAGACGCTTGTCCTGGGCCATCGGGTCGTGGGCCATCACTTCACCCTTGAAGACCCAAACCTTGATCCCGCAGACACCGTAGGTGGTGAAGGCGGAGCCTTCGCCGTAATCAACCTCGGCACGCAGGGTGTGAAGCGGCACACGGCCTTCGCGGTACCATTCGGTACGGGCGATCTCGGCACCGCCAAGACGGCCGGCGCAGTTGATCCGGACGCCCTGTGCGCCGAGGCGCATGGCCGACTGGACGGCGCGCTTCATGGCGCGGCGGAAGCCGACGCGGCGCTCCAGCTGCTGCGCGATGTTCTCGGCGATCAGCTTGGCGTCGATCTCGGGCTTGCGGACCTCGACGATGTTCAGGCTGACCTCGCTGCCCACCTTCTTCGACAGGTCGGCGCGCAGGCGCTCGATGTCCTGGCCCTTCTTGCCGATGATCAGGCCCGGACGGCCAGCATGGATGGTGACGCGGGCGCGGCCTGCCGGACGCTCGATGACGACGCGGCTGATGGCGGCCTGCTTGAGACGGTCCATCAGATAGCTGCGAAGCTCGATGTCCTGATGCAGCAGCTCGCCGTAGTTGCGGCCTGCATACCAGCGCGAGTCCCAGGTCCGGTTGATGCCAACACGCAGACCGATCGGTTTGATTTTCTGACCCATCTACTGGTCTCCTCTTTCACCAACGACGATCGTCAGGTGCGAAAACGGCTTCAGGATGCGGGCGCCGCGGCCACGTGCGCGGGCCTTGAAACGCTTCATGACCAGCGCCTTGCCGACATAGGCTTCCTTGACGAACAGGCGGTCGACATCCAGCGAATGGTTGTTCTCGGCGTTGGCGATGGCCGATTGCAGCGCCTTCTTCACGTCACCGGCGATGCGGCGGCGCGAGAAAGTCAGCGTGGCGAGCGCCTTGTTGGCGTCCATGCCCCGGATCATCGCAGCGACCAGATTCAGCTTCTGCGGGCTGATGCGCAGGTTGCGCAGCACCGACTTGGCTTCACTGTCTGCCAGAACTCTTGGTTTAGCTTGCTTACCCATGCCTGCCTCTACCGCTTTGATTTCTTGTCGGCCGCGTGACCGTAATAGGTACGGGTCGGCGCGAACTCGCCGAGCTTGTGCCCGACCATGTCCTCGCTGATGGAGACCGGAATGAACTTGTTGCCGTTGTGAACGCCGAAGGTCAGTCCGACGAATTGCGGCAGGATGGTCGAACGACGCGACCAGGTCTTGATCACTTCGCTGCGGCCGGATTCACGGACCTTGTCGGCCTTCTTCAGAAGATAGCCGTCGACAAAAGGACCTTTCCAAACAGAACGTGCCATGTCTTGTCGCCCCTTATGGCTTGCGGCGCCGCATAATCAGGCGGTCCGTCTTCTTGTTCGAACGAGTGCGCTTGCCCTTGGTAGGCTTGCCCCACGGGGTCACCGGATGACGGCCACCCGAGGTACGGCCCTCACCACCACCATGCGGGTGGTCGATCGGGTTCATGACCACACCGCGGACATGCGGGCGCTTGCCCTTCCAGCGGTTGCGGCCGGCCTTGCCGATCTTGGTGTTCTGCTGGTCCGGGTTGGACACGGCACCGATGGATGCCATGCACTCGCCGCGGACGAGGCGAACCTCACCAGAGGTCAGGCGCAGGATTGCATAACCGCGGTCACGGCCGACAAGCTGCACATAGGTGCCTGCCGAACGGGCCAGCTGACCACCCTTGCCGGGCTTCAGCTCGACATTGTGGACGAGCGTGCCGACTGGGATGTTCTGCAGCGGCAGCGCGTTGCCCGGCTTGATGTCGGCACCGACGCCGGACATCACCTTGTCGCCGACAGCCAGGCGCTGCGGCGCCAGGATGTAGCTCTGCTCACCGTCTTCGTAGGTGATCAGGGCGATGAAGGCGGTGCGGTTCGGATCATATTCCAGACGCTCGACGGTCGCCATCATGCCGGACTTGGTCCGCTTGAAATCGACCATGCGGTAGCGCCGCTTGTGCCCGCCGCCACGATGCCATGCTGTCACGTGACCGGAATTGTTGCGACCGCCGGTCTTAGTCAGACCTTCAGTCAGCTTCTTGACCGGCTTGCCCTTGTACAGGTCGCTCTTGTCGACCAGGACCAGATTGCGCTGGCCGGGGGTTGTCGGGTTGAACTTCTTCAGAGCCATGGTCCTACACTCCCATCAGGTCAATGGTTTGACCTTCGGCCAGGGTGACCATGGCCTTCTTGGTATCGGAGCGGCGGCCCGGACGGCCCCGCCACATCTTGGCCTTGCCCTTTTGCAGGATGGTGTTCACCGCCGTGACCTTGACGTCGAACAGCATTTCGACAGCTGCCTTGATCTCGGGCTTGGTGGCGGTCACCGGAACCGCAAAGGTTACCTGGCCGTTTTCATTCGCCATCGTCGCCTTCTCGGTGATGATCGGGCGGAGAATGGTGTCATAGGCGGCGGCCTTGCTCAGCGAGACCTGTGCCGGCTTGCGCGGACGGACGCTCATTTCAGACGCTCCTCGATATGGGCCGCGGCGTCCTTCGAAAGGACCAGCACATCGCGGCGCAGGATGTCATAGACGTTGATGCCCTGCTGCGGCAGCACATCGACGAACGGCAGGTTGCTGGCGGCCTTGACAAGGTTGCTGTCGAGTTCTGCGCCGCCGATCATCAGTGCGTTCTCGGCACCGAGCTTGGCGAGGCTGGCCTTCAGCGAAGCTGTCTTGCCGGCGTTCTTGCCGCTGGTCTTCAGCTCGTCGACGACAATGACCTTGCCCTCGGCGACCTTGGCGGACAGAGCCGACTTCAGGCCCAGCTTGCGAACCTTTTTCGGCAGCGAATAGCCATGGTCACGGACAGTCGGGCCATGGACGACGCCACCACCACGGAACTGGACAACCGAGCGCGGACCGTGACGGGCGTTACCGGTGCCCTTCTGGCGGTACATCTTGGCGCCGGTGGCCTTGATCTCGCCGCGGCTTTTCACGCGGTGGGTACCGGCGCGGCGCTTGGCAAGCTGCCAGTTCACGACGCGGGCGACGATGTCGGCACGCGGCTCGACCGCGAATACCTCGTCTGCCAGCGTGATGTCACCGGCCGCCTTGCTGTCGAGCGTTGTCACCTTAACTTTCATCGGACTTGCCCTCTTCCTCGGCGGCCTCTGCTGCAGGCGCCTCTTCTGCCGGAGCCTCCTCAGCCGGAGCTTCAGCTGCGTCAGCGGCTGCATCCACGGCTGCGGCTTCCTCGGCCGGTGCTTCCTCGGCAGGCGCCTCTTCAACAGCGTCGCCAACCAGACCGGCCGGGAACGGCACGCCCTCAGGCAGTTTCGCCTTGATGGCGTCGCTGATCAGAACCCAGCCACCCTTCGGGCCCGGAACGGCGCCCTGAAGGAGGACCACGCCCTCTTCATCGTCAACGGCAACCACCTCGATGTTCTGGGTGGTGTTGCGGACGGCGCCCATATGGCCTGCCATCTTCTTGCCCTTGAAGACCTTGCCCGGCTCCTGACACTGGCCGGTCGAACCATGCGAGCGATGCGAGATCGACACGCCGTGCGATGCGCGAAGGCCGCCGAAGTTGTGGCGCTTCATGGCACCGGCAAAACCCTTACCCTGGGTGGTGCCGACGACATCGACCTTCTGGCCGGCGACAAAGTGGCTCGGCGCGATGGTCGAGCCGACCTCGAGAACCGCGTCCTCGCTGACACGGAACTCGGCCAGCTTCGACTTCGGCATCACATTGGCCTTGGCGAAATGGCCGCGCATGGCCTTCGATACGTTCTTGGCCTTGGCCGCACCTGCACCGAGCTGGACAGCCGTGTAGCCGTCACGCTCTTGCTGGCGGACAGAAACCACCTGAACGTCATCCATCTTCAGAACCGTCACCGGAACGTGCAGACCGGCGTCGGTAAAGACCCGCGTCATCCCCAGCTTGCGGGCGATAACTCCGCTACGCATTGCTTCAGACCCTTCCCTAGAGCTTGATTTCGACGTCAACGCCGGCGGCGAGGTCGAGCTTCATCAGCGCGTCCACCGTCTGCGGAGTCGGATCAATAATGTCGAGCAGACGCTTGTGCGTCCGCATTTCAAACTGCTCGCGGCTCTTCTTGTCGATGTGCGGCGAGCGCAGAACAGTCATCCGACGGATGTTCGTCGGCAGCGGGATCGGACCCCGTACTTCTGCACCGGTACGCTTGGCAGTATTGACGATCTCGTTCGTCGACTGGTCGAGGATACGATGGTCAAATGCCTTCAACCGGATCCGGATGTTCTGGGTTTCCATGACTGCTTTCCCTGTTACCTGCGAATAAAGAGGGGCGCCGCGCGCCCCTCCTATGTTCGAGTCCCTACTTGACGATGGATGCGACGACGCCGGCGCCGACGGTGCGGCCACCTTCGC
>WTIL01000011.1 GCA_011522725.1 Rhodospirillaceae bacterium | reverse complement strand
TCCTCTGGAACGGTCAGGCGCAGCCCGTCCAGTTCCGGCGTCATGGCAATCTGGCATCCAAGGCGCGAGGTCTCTGACAGGCTGAAAGCAAGATCCAGCATGTCTTCCTCGTCCTCGCTCGGTCCGCCGGTCTTGGCGTACCAGTCGGGATCGACGATGACGTGGCATGTCGCGCATGACAGGCAGCCACCACAGGTGCCCTCGATACCGAGATTGGCATCGCGGCCCGCTTCCATGACGGTCACGCCTTCGTCCACAGTAACGTTATGTTCCTTGCCATCCGGCGTGGTGAAAATGATCGTTGGCATGTTGCTCAACACTCCGATTCATTATTCGTCTGTTGGTCTGTTTTCGGGCGACAAGGCACCTGTCATCACCGGCGACGCTTTTACAGCGCCACAAGCACTTCCGCAAGCCTTTCGAAATCCGCCTCGCCGCTGTTCCAGCCGCCGGAAATGCGGATGGCTCGCCCGGCGTGAACGCCGGCTTTCATCGCCTTCAGGACATGGCTCTCGTGAACCTTGCCAGAAGAGCATGCGGCACCGGCACTGACAGCCACGCCGGCCAGATCGAGCGCCATGACCAACGTCTCGGAACTGCGATCTTCGATGGAAAGGCAGGATGTATTGCCGAGACGGTCTGCCCCGGCCCCGAACAGCACGGCATCATTGCGCTGCGAGGCCAGTCGCGCTTCCAGCCCGTCACGCCATGCAGCCATGGCCCGATAATGGGCAATATCGTCAAAGGCGGCCTTTGCGGCACCGCCGAACCCGGCAATGCCGATCACATTTTCGGTGCCGGACCTGCGGCCCTGCTCCTGCCCCCCGCCGCGAAGCAGGCTTGTCATCGCCCGCCCGGGCCGCACCAGAAGCGCACCGACACCGGCAGGACCGCCGATCTTGTGGGCCGACAGGCTGGCGAAATCGAGGCCCGATCCGGCAAAGTCGAGATGCTGCTTGCCAAGCGCCTGCACCATATCGCTATGCACGGTGACACCGGCGGATTTCGCAAGCGCGACAATCTCGTCAACCGGCTGGATAACGCCGGTCTCGTTGTTCGCTGTCATCACCGATACGAGGGTTCGCGGTCTGGCCGCATCATCAAGGC
The DNA here is from genome assembly GCA_011522725.1 of Rhodospirillaceae bacterium. GTDB lineage: Bacteria > Pseudomonadota > Alphaproteobacteria > Puniceispirillales > Puniceispirillaceae > UBA8309. The sequence goes on along the minus strand of WTIL01000011.1, from coordinate 15,805 downwards.
TGTCGAGCATCTCGCCTAGCGCGGCGAGGTCGACGCGGCCCTCGGAATCGACCGGAATGCGTTTCGCGTCAGGAGCGGCCTGCATCACCGAATCATGTTCGACCGCGCTGGTGATGATCGTGTCGAACATCGACAGGGCAAGGTTATTGGCCTCGGTTCCGCCACTGGTGAAGACAAGGTCGGCGCCGCGGCAGCCTGCCAGCATCGCGATTTCCGCTCGTGCCTCTTCGACGATCATCCGCGCGGCGCGGCCATAGCCATGCACCGACGACGGGTTGGACGGCGGGCCCATCGCAAGCTGCATCGCAGAAACGGCATCCGGCCGCAGCGGTGTTGTGGCGTTGTTGTCGAGATAAAGCTGGGGCTGGCGCGCCATGGTGCCGGGTCAGCTCTCGCGGGGCGGCAGTTTCAGATCGTCCTCGTCGGAGATCGCCGCCTTGCCGGCCTCGTCATGAAGGCGGGTGGGCGACAATCTGTCTTCCATGTCGTTGAGGCGGGCACGAAGGCTCTGAACCTCGGCGACAAGTGCCTCGATGGTCCGGCCCCGCGGATCCACATCGTCAGGGTGACCGACACCATATGCCGAAAAATTGCGCCCTTCCTCGGCGGGGCGCGCCTTGGACGCGACCTGCCTCGCAGGAACACCGACCACCGTCGCGCCCTCGGGAACATCCTTGGTCACCACGGAATTGCCGCCGACTTTCGCGCCCGCGCCGACAACAATGTCACCCAGGATCTGGGCGCCGGAGCCGACGATAACATCGTCTTCCAGAGTCGGGTGACGCTTGATGCAACGTTGCGCCTCGGAATCAACCGATGGCAGGACACCGCCGAGGGTCACGCCCTGATACAGCGTCACATTCCGACCGATGATAGCGGTTTCGCCAATGACGACACCCGACCCGTGATCGACGAAAAAACCACAGCCGATGGTGGCGCCCGGGTGAATCTCGATGCCGGTGAACAGGCGCGCGAGCTGCATGATGAACCGCGCCGGAAATTTCAGTTTCATGCGCCACAGCGGATTGGCGATGCGATAGGCCAGCATCACCTGGAAACTGGGGTACAGGAACATCGCCGCCAGCTTGCCACCGGCGGCGGGGTCGCGCTCGAGGATCGCGTTCAGATCGCGGTTCAGCTTGGCGAACATGTACCGGGTTCCTACCCTTGCAGACTGGCTGCCGGGCAGTTACGACCCGAGCAGTTGTGACACCGGAACGCAAGCCTGCTTGGCCTGCGGACATCTTTAAGATATAAGCCGTTTTCACGAAATCACAAGCGAACGGATCCGCCCATGCCCGAGGTGATTATCAACGGACCGGAAGGTCGTCTTGAGTGCCGCTACATGCCTGCCGAGGCAGCCGACGCGCCGACAGCGCTGATCCTGCATCCCGAGCCTGACAAAGGCGGCACGATGAACAATCGCGTGACCTATGCGTTGTATCAGCATTTCCAGTCCCGCGGCTTCGCGGTGATGCGTTTCAATTTCCGCGGCGTCGGCCGCAGCCAGGGCGTTTACGACAATGGCGAGGGCGAGCTGTCCGATGCCGCCACCGCGATGGACTGGCTGCAGTCACAGAACCCGGCCTCGAACCAGTGCTGGATCGCCGGATTTTCATTCGGCTCCTGGATCGGCATGCAGCTGATGATGCGCCGCCCGGAAATTCGTGGTTTCATCTCTGTCACGCCGCCGGCGGCAACCCATGATTTCTCGTTCCTTGCGCCCTGCCCGGCGTCAGGGCTGATCATTCACGGCGAGGAAGACGCCGCCGTGCCGCCGGAAACGGTTCACAAGCTGGTCGAGCGGCTGTCGATCCAGAAAGGTGTGGAGATCGAGGTCGATATCGTTCCCGGCGCCAATCACTTCTTCACCGACCATCTCGACCCGATGATCGCGCGTGTCTCGGACTATCTCGATGGCGCCCTGAAAACCGAACCAGAAGCAGCGCCGCTGTTCTGACAGCTCACAGGATATTCACATGAGCCATAAATCCGAGCTGATCCGCGTCTTTTCGGAGCGCGGCTACATTCATCAGGCAACCAATCTGGAAGGCCTTGATGAAAAGGCATCGCAGCAGATCATCCCGGCCTATATCGGTTTTGACTGCACCGCCGACAGCCTGCATGTCGGCTCGTTGGTCCAGATCATGATGCTGCGGGCGCTGCAGCGTGCCGGCCACAAGCCCATCGTCCTGATGGGCGGCGGCACCACGAAGGTCGGTGACCCGTCGGGCAAGGATGCGGCACGCCCGCTGCTTTCGGATCAGGATATCGAAAACAACAAGGCCGGCATCTTCAGCGTCTTCGAGAAATACCTGACCTTTGGCGACGGGCCCGGCGACGCGGTGATGGTGGACAACGCCTCATGGCTGGACGAACTCGCCTATATCCGCTTCCTGCGTGACTACGGCCCGCATTTCTCGATCAACCGGATGATGGGCATGGATTCGGTCCGGCTGCGGCTCGAGCGCGAGCAGCCGCTCTCCTTCCTCGAATTCAACTATGCGATCCTTCAAGCCTATGACTTCCTGGAACTGCGCCGCCGCTATGGCTGCCTGCTGCAGATGGGCGGATCCGACCAGTGGGGCAACATCGTCAGCGGCATCGACCTGACACGCCGTGTGGACGGTCAGGAAATCTTCGGCGTCACCTCGGCGCTGATCACCACAGCGTCCGGCGCGAAGATGGGCAAGACGGCCGACGGTGCCATCTGGCTGAACGAGGACAGGCTTCCCGCGTTTGATTTCTGGCAGTTCTGGCGCAATACCGAAGACGCCGATGTGGCACGATTCCTGGCGCTTTTCACCGAACTTCCGATGGACGAGGTCAACCGGCTCAGCGCCCTTGAAGGAGCCGAGATCAACGAAGCCAAGATCATCCTCGCCAACGAGACGACGACGCTGTGCCACGGCGCGGAGGCGGCGGCGGCGGCGATGCAGACAGCGCAGCAGACCTTTGCCGGCAGCGGTGTCAGCGAGGGCCTGCCGCAGGAGACCATTGACGCAGGCGAGGTGGAAAGCCTCGGCATGATAGCGGCGCTGGTGAAAGTCGGCTTTGCCAAATCCAACGGCGAGGCAAGGCGGCTGATCCGCGGGGGCGGGGCACGCCTCAACGACACAGCCGTCACTGATGAGGATTTCCAGCTTGGCGCCGGTGACTTCATTGACGGCCGCGCGAAAATTTCCGCCGGCAAGAAGCGGCACGCGCTCCTCGTCATAAGCTGAGCCTCAAGAGGCGGAATTTATCCGCCGTTCTCGACCCCGCCATTGGCGTCTGGCCCGAGAATTCTGTCGCCCTCCCGCCGCAGCCATGACGGGCTGAACAGGTCGCGCAGCACGCCCGGCACGACCGAGGCCGGCGTGATCGACGCATCGGGATCATCAATGCTTCCGGTCAGGCTGAACTGCGTGACGAACAATCCGGCATTGTCGACCCCGGTCAGGATCTCTCCGACGATCGGTATCACACCGATGATCTGGCTCAGGAAACTGGCTGGCACCAGATTGCCGCTGACATCAACCTCTCTGGTCTCGTCGTCATACTGGCCGACAAAGGCCACGGAGACTGCCTGTCCCCGTCCTGTGACCTGTGTCAAATTGACCTTCGGGCCTCTCTTCTCGATAGATGCCTCTCCCCAGTCGAAGCCGGTTCCCTGTCCCTCTACAAGGCTGTAGAGGCCGGTTGGCGCCAGAACAGAAAAGGCGCGCACAGCGCGCGGCGCCTCGACCACGGTGAAATTGGTGATACGGATGTTGGTATCGAAATTCTCGAAACCGTCGATGAATTTCGTCCGCAGGAACATCTCCCCGGACCGGATCGTGTCGGTCACTGTCAGGCCGGCAAGTGTGCCACCGCCATTTTCCGACGACATCGTGAGTTCCGGTACCTCGCCCTCTGCGGCACTGTAAGTCAGGGTCGTTTCGGCACCACCCACGATGCCGACGCCATTCAGAAACTCGCCACCACTGCCGAAGCTCATCTGGAACTCGCCCTCGGAAATAAGCGTGCGGGTCCTATGGCTCAGATTTCCGGAGAACGACGCCTCGCCGCCGCCGGCAGCCTTCTTGTTGCCGCTGATATGTCCGCTAAGGGACAGGCCGTCGCCCAAGATGATTCTCTCGGCAAGGATATCGAAGCTGACAGGCCGCCCCTTGCCGATGCCGCGGTTGCGGCGCAAGGGGACGAGATCGATCAGTTTGGCCTCTGCCGTGATCAGCCAGTCGCCGTCGACATCGCGGCTCAGCTCCAGCATGCCGATGTCGTTGCCGGGCCAGCCAAGCCGCCGGAAACTGGCCTCCGAGATGGTGATCCCATTGCCTTTCGGCGCGGCAAAGCCGGCGCGGCCGACCATGGCAAGGCTTCCCGCCTCTATATCGATATCCTCAATCGCGAGAGGCACCCCGTCCTTCAGAACAAGCCGCATGCTTGCGCTGCCCGGTTCAGCCGGCAGTTTCGCCCAGCCAATCGCCGGAATATCGATGGAGGTGTCGGCAAGATCGAGACCGAGTTCAATCTCGAAGTCGCTCAGCGCGCTTCCCGTGACCAGCATGATATTGCCGCCCAGGCTGCCTTTCATGTCGAGGCCTGTTGTCGACGCCATGAGGGTGGCAAGCCCCTCGGCCCTGGGCGCGTTGGCGCGAAACACCAGCCTGTCCTTCAGACGGTCTTCCGTGACCACGAAATCAACCGGTGCGCCGAACAGGATCGCCGTTCCGGACAGCTCGGTACCGCTGTCGGAAAACCGGCCCACCAGTTCCGCGTCTGATGCGTTACCGACAATCGGGAGCCTGGAGAACTGTCCTTGCTGAATGATGATGTCCGTATCGACGGTCACATCCGACCGGGTCAGCTTCCGGCCCGTCGGAAATCTTGTGCGTACCGTAAGATCTGCGATCCCGTCCATGGCGATGCTGGACAGCTCGATGCCGGCAAATCCGTTTATGCCGAGCGACCCGGCAATTTCGACGACCCGCTCGAGATCGCTGCCGGCGGTGATCACATCGAGCGTCGCCTCACCGCCGTTCTCCTTCGGCAGGCTGCGGAAAGCCAGTTTTGAAGGGAGCCCGAACACCCGCGCATCGCCGCGTACTTCGAAATGTCTGCGGCTGGCCGAAACAAGAAATTCGGCCTCGCGGGCGTCTGCGCCGAGCGGCAGATTGGTAAAGGTACCGTTCCTGACCATTGCCTCGACATCGAAATCAATGGCCTGCGGCTTCAGTTTGCGCCGGATCGGGAATGCGGTGCGCACTGTCATGTCGGCACTGCCTGACGCAACTATTCTGGTCAGATCAAGACCACTCGAGCCTCCGATCCCAAGCTGACTGGCAACCCGTATCGCGTCACCGACATCACCTGAAAGTTTCAGGTCGGTCACACCCCGGGACGGCTTTCCGTTGATCACGGGGTCAATGGTGACCCGCCCGGTGGACAGGTCGAGCCCCTCTACCCGTCCCTCGGTCAGGATGATCTCGCCAAGGTTGTCGGCAATGGTCAGGCGGCCATCCAGGTCGGTGAAAGCAGGAATTTTCGCACCGAGTTCGAGCCGCGCGTCACTAAGCGTGACGGATCCCTCGAGATTTGTGATGCGGGGCTTGTCTCCGTCAAACCGGCTCTGCACTTGAAGCCTGACGTCCTCGACCCGACCTTCGGGCATCTTCTGGTCGACCCAGGACCGTGTACGGCTGATCAGCCATTCTGGCCAAATCCTGTGAAACCGCCTGATGTCGATGGCCCCTGCGGCGACTTTGATGTCGGCAGCGTTCACTTTCCAGCCGTTACCAAGCGCCAGATCGCCGGTGACCCCCACCGAGCCGCCATCGGTCAGAGCAAGGCTGATATCCTCAAGCCGGAAAATATCGCCTTGCAGCGACGCTGTTACCTGGAACCGGCTGAACGGAAGCGGTGCCTTTGCATCGGCAAGGGTCAGATTGCCCTCGCCGACCCCGACGGCAACAGACAATGTCTCGACGACACCGCCCGCACCAAGCCTGAAATCGATGCTGCCGTCGGCCACCCCGACGAGCCGCTCATACTGGCCGGCACCTACGTCAAGGAGAACGTTGCGGAGTACCGAACGCAAATCCAGCGAGACAATCTGGAGCTGCGAGCGAGCACGGTCGATGCCACCGGTTACTTCAATGGTGAAATCCGCCAGATCACCCCCGGAAAAGCGTTTCTGCAACCCCTCTCTCGCCTCGTCTGCAAGGCCGGAGGGCCAGTCGGCATAGATCTGCTCGATGGGCCAGCGGTTGCCGCGAAAGCGGAACGCCAGTTGCGGCGTCGGACCATGGAGCGCATCCACGTCGCCCGACAGCGCCAGGGTGCGCCCGTCAGCCAATGCAAGCTCACCCTGCGCAAGCACAAGGCTGCCTGTTTCGCCCTTGTATTCCATGATCACCGAAGCCGTGTCATATTCCAGCACCGGAAGGCCTGCCGGACTGAGATCAAGCCTGCCTCCCAGCGCCACCATATCGATATCCGCCGCGACTATTTTGCCGGCCGTCAGCATGACGTTCGCGTTTCCGGAGGTGCTTCCGATATCGGACAGGGCCTCGGGCAATTGCGGCAAAAACGGCGACAGCGCTGCCAGCCTGAAGTCATCCACCTTGACGTCCAGCCGCATATCCATTGAACCGGCATCGCCGATCGCGGCAACACTGATACGCCCGCCAGGCCCCTTTCCGGAAAGCCGACGTCCGTCAAAGCTGGCAACAAAGGTGCCGTCGGCCGCCATCATCACCTCAAGCTCGACCTCACCAAAACTGAGCGGGGCAAGGGCCGGATCTCCGCTGCGCAATGTGAAACTCGAGGAGTCGACACGCAGTTGACGCGAGCGCTCGATGATCGCCCCGTCGTTCATTGCCGGACCCGCAAGAACGGCGAGCAATCCTGCCGGCGCGGTAGATGCACCGTCTTCGCCAATCGTCAGATCGAGTTCGGCGCCGGAGAACCTGATTTCAGAAGGTACGAAGCGAAGGAGCGCGCCAGGCTCGAAAACCGCACTCGCTTCAGGCACGACGACGCTGCTGTCATCAAGGGAGAGGGCAACGTCATAGGCCAGAAGCGTGAGGTGCATCGATGGCATCCGCAACTCGAAACCGACATCGCCCACCGTGACCGGCGCCCCGCCAAGACTGTCACTGAGACGCGCCTCGACAACGCCCTTCAGGCCGCCGGCGCGAGAGAGATAGATTGCAGGCGCTGCCACCGCCACTGCGAGAACGAGCAGCAGCGTGACGAATACATAACGCCATAGCCTGCGTTTCGGCTTCGGCGCTGTTTCTTCAGGCTCGTTTCCAGATGGCATGTTCAGCCCGTCTTCCCCGCAAAATCCGTGGCCCTTTTATCATGTCGCAATCAAGCTGTCTTGCGATCAATGACGGGCAACCCATCTTAAACACCAGAGCCGGTCAAGGGCACGAATCTGTTCACCAGACCAGCGCATGCCCCCAGGCTGACAACGTCAAACATCAGGAGCTGATCAGGATGCTTGAAACAGGTAACACAGTACCGGATTTTACCATTCCAACCGATAGGGGAACGTTCAAGCTTGCCGACAATGCCGGCAAAAATGTGGTGGTTTTCTTCTTTCCCCGCGCCGACACCAGCGGATGCACGAAAGAGGCGATCGCGTTTTCCGGTCTGCTCGGTGAATTCGCCGCCGCGAATTGTGTCGTGATCGGCATTTCGAAGGACACTGCGGCAAAGCAGGGCAAGTTCCGTGCGAAGCATGGTTTGACGGTGGAACTGGGAGCTGACGACGGGTCGGATATCTGCGAGCAGTTCGGTGTCTGGGTCGAGAAGTCGATGTATGGCAAGAGCTATATGGGCATCCAGCGGGCCACATTTGTCATCGGAGCCGACGGCAAGGTCGCGGCCATCTGGCCGAAGGTCAAGGTGCCCGGGCATGCCGAAGAGGTTCTGGAGACTGTTCGCGGCCTTTAGTGCACCGCCTGTAGCGGTTGATCAGCCCTCGCGCTGTGCGCCGACCCGCGCTGCAAGGCTTGCTTCGACGAAATCATCAAGATCACCATCAAGCACACCGCCTGCATTTCCCTTTTCTATGTTGGTCCGCAGGTCCTTGACCATCTGGTAGGGATGCAACACGTAGGACCGGATCTGGTTGCCCCATCCGATATCGGTCTTTGCCGAGGCAGCGTCATTCGCCGCCTGCTCGCGCTTCTGCAGTTCCAGCTCGTAGAGGCGCGCCTTCAGCATGTTCATCGCGGTGGCGCGGTTGCGGTGCTGTGACCGGTCGTTCTGGCACTGAACGACGATGTTTGTCGGAATATGTGTGATCCGGATCGCCGAGTCAGTCTTGTTGACATGCTGGCCACCGGCACCGGACGCCCTGTAGGTATCCACCCGCAGGTCCTTGTCCTCGACCTCGATCTCGATATTGTCGTCGACCACCGGATAGACCCAGGCGCTGGCAAAGCTGGTGTGGCGGCGCGCCGAACTGTCATAGGGCGAAATCCTGACCAGCCGGTGGACACCGGATTCGGTCTTCAGCCAGCCATAGGCGTTGTCACCCTCGACCCGCATGGTAACGGATTTCACGCCGGCTTCCTCGCCGGCGCTTTCTTCGATCATTTCCAGCTTGAAACCGCGGCGCTCGCACCAGCGGCTGTACATGCGGACCAGCATCGATGCCCAGTCCTGGGCCTCGGTTCCGCCGGCGCCTGCATGGACCTCGAGGAAACAGTCATTGCCGTCCGCCTCGCCCGACAGCAGGCTCTCGAGTTGCCGCTTCTCGGCGATGGTCACCAGTGACGCGATCACCTCCTCGGCCTCGGCGACGACATCCGCATCGCCTTCCATCTCGCCGAGTTCGATCAGTCCGGCAGCATCATCCAGCTCGGTCTGCAGGTCGGTGATCATGGTCACCTGACGCTGCAGCCTGTTCTTCTCGCGCATCGCTTCCTGCGCGGCGGCCTGGTCGTTCCAGAAATCGCCGTCGGCGCTCAGTTCCTCGAGCTCGACGAGACGCGCGCTTGCGGCGTCGAAATCGACATGTTTGCGAAGCAGGTCGATGGCGGTCTTGATGGTCTCGATATGGGCCTGTGTTTCTGCTTGCATCTCTGGTCCGTTCGGTCAAATCAGGCCCGGCCCCTTGCGTGGCGGGCGGCGTCTTCGCGCGCTGTAGAAGTAACGCGGCACCCTGCGGGTGACAAGATCAAAGCCGCCTTTCCCGCCCTTTGCAGCAGCGTAGTGTCAGAACAGGCCCGGAATGACGATTTCCTCTTCCGGTGCCGATTTCGCGGTGCTTCCGGGAACATCGATCAGCGTGCCGCCGGGCCGCTGGCCGGGCTTGAACACCTCATAGATGGCCTTCTCGTCACCCGGCATGACGCGTTCGCCTGTCTCGGCATTCACCGGAATGATGGTGACACCGCCCGGTCGACGGAAGGGAATGACCGGCCTGCCGGCCTGCGCGGCGGCGATGAAATCACCGAAAATCGGCACCGCCACGGTCGAGCCGGTCTCGCGCTTGCCGAGCTGGCGCGGCGTGTCGTAGCCGACAAAGACGCCCACCGCGAGATCGGGGGTGAAACCGATGAACCAGCCATTCGTGTTGTCATTCGTTGTGCCTGTCTTTCCGGCAAGCGTCAGGTTCAGTTTACTGATCCGGCGGCCGGTGCCGCGTTTGATCACACCTTCAAGCATCGACACCATCTGGAAGGCCGAAGCCGGCGATGTCAGCTGTTCCCGCGTATCGCCAAGATCCGGGATTTCCTCGCCCATACCGGCACCGGACTGGCAGGCATCGCAGCTTCTTCCGTCATGACGGTAGATGGTCTTTCCGTTCCGGTCCTGAACGCGGTCGATCAGGCTGGGCGTGATCTTCTTGCCGCCATTCACCAGCATGCCGTAGGCCGCGGTCAGCCGCAGCAATGTGGTCTCGCCGGCGCCAAGCGACATCGAAAGAAGCGGCGGCAGGTTCTCGTTCAGCCCGAACCTGCGGGCGTAATCCCCGATCTCGTCCATGCCGAGATTCATCGCCAGCCGCGCCGTCATCAGGTTGCGCGATTTTTCGATCCCGACCCGCATGATCGACGGCCCGTAGAACCGCCTTGTGTAATTGGCAGGCTTCCATTTCGGCTTGCCGGGCCCCTGGTCCACCACCAGAGGCGCATCGAGAATGCGTGTCGTCGGATTGTAGCCCTGATCAAGCGCAGCCAGATAGACGAACGGCTTGAAGGCCGAGCCCGGCTGACGCAGTGCCTGCACCGCACGGTTGAATTCGGAATCGAGATAATTGTACCCGCCGCTCATCGCCAGCAACCTGCCGGTATGCGGATCCAGCGCAACGATGGCACCTTCCACCGAGGGACGCTGCGAGAGCGCATAGTCACCCGGCTGCGGTTCAAACCCGTCGCGGATCAGGTCAGGGGTGCCTTCCGGTGGCTGCACCATGATGATGTCGCCGATGGCGAGCGCATCGCGAAGATCATTCAGCGGCTGTGGCCGGACACCGTCCTCGCCACGCGGCGGGTAGGCCCAGAAAGCCAGCTGGAACGGAATTCTGCCGCGCCCGCCATTCACATAGATCTGCGCCTGATCCTTGGTCACCTCGGTGACATAGGCGGCGTGATGATCCTCGAGCATGGTCGCCTCGTGTTTGGCGAGGATGTCATCGAGGTCGCCGTCTCCAGTGTGGCTTGCCAGCGCGCCGCGCCATCCCTGACGACGGTCGAGCGCCTCGAGGCCGCGCTGCAGGGCCATGCGCGCCGCATGCTGAAGCTCGGGATCGAGCGTCGTGCGGACCGACAGCCCCCCGGCATAGAGCATGTCTTCGCCAAAGCGGGACACGACCTCGCGGCGTACCTCCTCGGCAAAATAGGGCGCCTCGGCGGAATCAAACCCGCTTTGCCGTGCAATCTGCAACGGCATGGCGCGGGCGCGGCGCGCCTCGTCCCCGGTGATGAACCCGTTCTGCTGCATCTCGCCGAGAACCCAGTCACGGCGGATGGTGGCGGCACGGGTCTTGCGGATGGGGTGATAGTTCGCCGGCGCCTTTGGCAGTGCTGCCAGATAGGCCATTTCCTCGAGGGTCAGCTGGTCGAGCGACTTGTCGAAATAGTTCAGCGCCGCCGCCGCAACACCGTAGCTTCCCATGCCGAGATAAATCTCGTTCAGATAGAGCGCCAGAATCTGGTCCTTGGTAAAGGCCCTCTCCATGCGAAAGGACAGGATGGCTTCCTTGATCTTCCTGTCGATCGAGACCTCGTTGGTCAGAAGGAAGTTCTTCGTCACCTGCTGCGTGATGGTGGAGGCACCGATGGGGCGCCGTCCGGTGCCATAGTTCATCGCGTTTGTCACAACCGCGCGGAACAGGGCGCGCGGATCAACCCCGAAATGCGAATAGAAGGCCTTGTCCTCGGCCGAGAGAAACGCCTGGATCAGCCGCGGCGGCATTGCCTCCACCGGCATGAAAACGCGCTTTTCGGTGGCGTGCTCGGCAATCAGCGCGCCGTTGCCGGCGTGGATGCGGGTGGCGACCGGCGGCTCGTACTTCGCCAGCTGGTGATAGTCCGGCAAATCCTTGCCATAGGTCCAGAACACCCAGAGAACCGCCGCGGTGGCGGCAACGATCCCCAGAAACAGGAGGCTGACCAGAACCGTGACGGCACCGACGAAGCGCGCGAGAAAAGACTTCTTCCGCGGCTTTGATTGCACATCGGTCAGCTCAAGAGGTTCGTCAAACTCGTCGTCACGGTCGGTGCCCGTCATGAAATTCCCGTCAGCGCTGTGGGCCGTATTCTACCAGATAAGAGACAATCGCCCGCGCCAGCCGTTCAACCAGCTTGGTGCGATACGCCGGGGTGTTGAGATTGGCTTCGTCCTGACTGTTGGTGATGAACCCCATCTCGACAAGAACCGACGGCATGTCGGGAGCTTTTAACACGGCAAATCCGGCAAAACGATGGCCACGGCGGTCACCGCCCGGCATGTCGCGAATTTGCCGCAGGATGGCGTTCGCCAGATAGGTGGACTGGTTCATCGATTCCCGCTGGAACATGCGAAGCAGTTCACCAGCCGCGTCGGGGTCCTCGACCGACAGGTCGGGCCCGCCGATCAGGTCTGCATCATTCTCCTTTTTCGCCAGGAGCGCCGCTTCCTTGTCAGACGCGGTGTCGGAGAGCGTGAAGACCGAGATACCGCGTGCCTTGGCGGATGGCGCGGCGTCGGCATGAAGCGAGATGAAAATATCCGCCTCCTGGTCGCGCGCCAGCTGGATCCGCTGGCGAAGTTTCAGGTAACGGTCATCGGACCGGGACAGGACCGGCCTGATCAGGCCGGTGCCGCGGAGCTGCTGGGCAAGCTCCAGCGAGGCGGCAAGCGTGATCTCTTTTTCCAGCGTTTTCGACCTGCCGATGGCGCCGGGATCCTTGCCGCCATGCCCGGGATCGATAAATACCGTCCATTTGGCTTTCGCCGTCGAGGCGGCTTTCCGCTTTGCCGGTTTTTTCACCACAACCGGCGCAGGCTTGGCCTTTGGTTGCGGTGCCGGAGGAGTGGCGGCGGGCGCGGGTGCTGCTGTTGCGGACGACGCTCCCGCACCGGCATAGTCGCGCAGCCCCTCCCGCGACAACGCCTTGCCTGCCAGTCGAAACGCGGTCGGCCCCCTGTCCACCAGGTCAAAGACAAGGCGATGACCCGTCCCGTCTGTCGCAGGCAGGGTGAAGCGGCGTGCCGGGGCTGCCGGGGCGTCCATCTCGATCACGATGCGGCCGGTCTGCGGGTCGGGCATGCCGAACCGGTAGGCCGTCGCCGGCTCGCGGGACAGGCTGCCGCTCTTCGCGATGCCCTCCACCTGCCAGTCCGTAGACGGCATGTCGACGACAAACCGGTAAGGGTCGGTCAACAGGGTCAGTTTCGCATTTGCTGTATTGCTCGTCTCGATGACGACGCGAAGTGCCTGGCTGCCGTCTATATCGACACCGCCGAGACGAAGGCCGGTAATGCTGTTTTCGGCGGCCTGCGCCTGCAAGCCTGCCAGCCACAGGATGGCGAACGCCACATGCGCGACAGCATGGAGACAGCGGCGGAACCAATTTTGGATCACAATCGGGAGTCCCCCTTGCGGATTGGTCTGCGCCGCAGTGAGTGATCGGGACGCGGCGCCCCTTTTATCGTTATTGGCATTTTGCGATTTGGGTGTATATAGTCAACCTCAGCCGTGACAGGGCCGCCCCGAAAGCCGTCACCGCGCGCCCGCAGCAAGCGGCCCGCGGACCAGACTGACCAACGAGGCAAGGCGGACAGCCACCGGAATCCAGTGATTCAGGCCGGCCCGCACCAGGTCACTGCGACGAAGACGTATCCCTCGGGCGACACCGCCCCGAGCAGCTATGCCAGACCTTGCAAATGTCCCGCGGCTGCCGGCTTGTGCCAGAGGCGCCCGAAACATATTTTGAAACCTGACGCGAACATGACGATGACCAGTTCCCACATACAGACCCCGATACCGGCCCCGACGCCGGCACAAGGTCGTATGGCGCACTGGATCCGCAAGTCCGCGCCCAAACACCGGCCGCATTTCGGTCGTCTCGTGCAAACGGAAGACGCCACGCAATGCCTTGCCGGAAAGAGACCACATCATGACCAAGCGACTTTTGATCGATGCCCGCCAGAGCGAAGAAACGCGGGTTGTTCTTCTAAGCGGAACCCGCATTGAGGATTTTGATTACGAGACTGAAAACAGGAAGCAGCTCAAGGGCAATGTCTATCTCGCACGCGTAACCCGCGTGGAGCCGTCACTGCAGGCGGCATTTGTCGAATATGGCGGCAACCGCCAGGGCTTCCTCGCCTTCAGCGAAATCCACCCTGACTATTACCGGATCCCCGTCGAGGACCGTGAGGCGCTGATGGCCGCCGAACGGGCCGATAATGACGCGGAAGACGGCGACGAGGACGGCGACGACGCGCCGGAGACCCTCGGCGGCGAGGATGCCGATGACGAGGACATCCGGCCGAAGCGGCAGACCCGCAAATACAAGATCCAGGAAGTGATCTCGCGCAAGCAGATCATGCTGGTGCAGGTCGTCAAGGAAGAACGCGGCAACAAGGGCGCGGCACTGACGACTTATCTGTCGCTCGCCGGCCGCTATTGTGTGCTGATGCCGAACTCGACCCGTCGCGGCGGTGTCAGCCGCAAGATCACGAACGCCGCTGACCGCAAGCGGCTGAAGACAATCGTCGGCGGCCTCGACGTGCAGGACGGCACCGCTGTCATCGTTCGCACGGCCGGTGCCAAGCGCACCAAGCCCGAGATCTCACGGGACTATGCATACCTGTCCAAGCTGTGGGACGACATCCGCACAAAAACGCTGGAATCACAGGCACCAAGCCTCATCCACGAGGAAGGCGACCTGGTGAAGCGCTCTATCCGCGACCTCTACACCAGCGAGGTTGACGAGGTGCTGGTCGAGGGCGAGGACGCCTACAAGGAAGCCCGCTCGCAGATGAAGATGCTGATTCCCAGCCATGTGAAGCGTGTGCAGAAATATGACGACCCGATGCCGATCTTCCAGCGCTATCAGGTCGAACAGCAGATGGACACCATCCACAACCCGCAGGTCACACTGAAGTCCGGCGGCTATCTGGTGATCAACCAGACCGAGGCGCTTGTCGCCATCGACGTGAACTCGGGCCGCTCCACCCGCGAGCGCAACATCGAGGAAACGGCGCTGAAGACGAATCTCGAAGCGGCGGACGAGCTGGCCCGCCAGCTGCGGCTTCGCGACCTTTCGGGATTGATCGTCGTCGATTTCATCGACATGGACGAGAACCGGAACCAGCAGGCTGTCGAGCGCCGCATGAAAGATGCCATGCGCAATGACCGCGCCCGCATCCAGATCGGATCGATCAGCCATTTCGGCCTTCTCGAGATGTCGCGGCAGAGGCTGCGTCTCAGCTTCAATGAATCGATCACATCCGTCTGCCCGCATTGCGAGGGCACGGGTCGCGTGCGTTCGGTCGAGACGGCGGCGCTGCAGATGCTGCGCGTTGTCGAGGACGAAGCCGCCAAAGGCAAGATGGACGAGCTGCGGATCAGCATGAACCGCGATGTCGCGCTATACATCCTGAACCACAAGCGCGATGCCATCAGTGCGCTGGAAGAACGGTTCGGGATGCACATCGTGATCCTTGCCGGCGACAACCTCATCGCTACCGAGCATGAGGTCGAGCGTATCGGCTGGCAGGGCAAGAAGCAGCGCAAGCAGGACAAGCCTGCCTCGCGGGAGCCCAAGGTCGTGGAGGAGGATTCCGACGAGGAGGCCGCAGACGCGGCTGAGGACGGGGCCGAAGAGACTGCCGAGGGCGATGACGAGCAGCCGAAGCGTCGCAAGCGTGGCCGCCGTGGCGGCCGGCGCCGGCGCCGCCGTGGCGGTGACAATGCCGAGGCGGGCGCGGATGCTTCTGCCGATGGCGAGAATGCGCAGCCGGCAAATGATGACGAGCCGGCAGACGCCGACGCGGCTGCCAGTTCGGATGGTGATGCCGACAGCGATGCCGCCGATGATGCCGCCGAGGCAAAGCCGAAACGCCGCCGTTCGCGCGGTCGTGGCAAGAGCGCCGAGAAGGTTGCCGTAGAGGCGGACGAGACAGCATCTGGCGAGGCGCAGGCAGACGCTGAAGCAGTTGCCGAAGCACCGGCGGAAGCCGTTGCGGAAGAGGATGCCGAGGCCAAGCCGAAGCGTCGTACCCGCAAGAAGGCGGCCAAGCCGGAGCCGGAGGCGGCTGCCGGCGACGAAGCCGCATCTGAAGATGCGGCCGCTGCGGAAACCGAAGCCAAGCC
>WTIL01000108.1:11788-17072 GCA_011522725.1 Rhodospirillaceae bacterium | reverse complement strand
AGAAGATCATTTTCTGGGCCGTGATGATTGGCGGACTGTCAGTCAGCATGTCGGGAATTGCGCTTATGTTCCCGTTCCAGACAACGATGTTCGCCGACACCTTCGCGATGCTGAACACGGTCGGCTTCAATCTGCCGACCAACCTGACGCCGCTTCAGGAGCAGCAGTACAACCAGATCTGGCACGGCTTTGTCTCGCTGGTCCTGATCATCATGATCATGGCGCATATTTATATCGGCTCCGTCGGTATGGAGGGCGCGCTTGATGCGATGAACAGCGGCCATGTTGACCGTAACTGGGCCAAGGAACACCACAGCCTCTGGGTCGAGGAAGAAGACCAGAAGGCTGCCAAGCCTGCCGAGTAGCAAACCCCCGGCAGCTATCAGGTGTTTGATCAGGCTGACACGCCAATAGAAAGGCCGCCCGGGGTTGTCCGGGCGGCCCTTCGCATGTCCGCTTTGCTGCTGTCGCTTGCTGCAATGGCCTTCCCCGTTCAAGCATTCGACCGCTACACCGCCCATGGCGGCCCGGTGCGCGACCTGACGATTTCACCAGACGGAAGCATGCTGGTTTCAGCCAGCTTCGACTATTCTGCGGTTGTATGGACGGCTCCGCAGATCACTGAAAAATCCACCCTCTATGCGCATGAGGCCGCGGTGAATACCGCCCGATTCTCGCCAGACGGCAAGTTGCTTGCGACCGCCGGCGATGACGGCAGGATCTATCTGTGGAAGAAAAACGTACTGGCGGACGAGGATCCGGAACCGATCATCCTGTCGGGCCACAAGGGCAAGGTTGTGAATCTCGCCTTTTCCGATGATGGCAGCCTGCTGGCATCGGCAAGCTGGGACGGTTCGATCGGCCTGTGGCGGCTGGATCGCGGTCCTGAAGCGGCGGCCGAGGACAGCCGCTTCATCCTTGGTCATGACGGGCCGGTGAACATGGTCCAGTTCGCCCCGAACGGCACCCATCTGTACAGCGCTGGTTATGACGGCCAGGTGCGCTATTGGAAGCTTTCCAACGGGGAGTATTTGCGCAGTACTGTCCGAAATGGTTGGAGCATTTCTGTTATGGCCGTGGACGAGCAGAGCGACATGATCGCGTTTGGCTCATCGGACGGTACAATGAACATCGAACGCCTGTCCGATGGCAAGAGTATTTTGCGCATCGGCGATGAACGCGTGCCGGTGCTGGCAATCTATCACAGCCCCTGGCACAACATGATTGCATTCGGCAACGCCAAGGGCCGGGTCGTGGTGATCAACACCGAGGACTGGTCCATCGTTCGCGATTTCAACGCCGCCAACGGGCCGATCTGGTCGCTTGTCATCATGCCGGACGGGCAGTCCATCGTTGTCGCCGGTCTCGATGACTTCATCACCAGATGGGAGCTGTTCGAATTCCCGCCGGAATTCCTCGAGCGCCCGGGGCCGGCGCGCCGGTTTCATCCGACGGCCGAAATCACCAATGGGGAAAAGCAGTTTGCCCGCAAATGCAGCGTTTGCCACACCCTGTCACCCGACGGCAAGCGCCGCGCCGGCCCGACCCTGTTCGGGGTATTCGGCCGGATGGCGGGAACGCTGGAGGGCTATCCCTATTCCAAGGCGTTGCTCGATTCAGACATCATCTGGAGCGAGGAAACCATCAACCGTTTGTTTTCCGAGGGGCCGGACATCGTCACCCCCGGAACCAAAATGCCGATCCAGCGCATGAAGAATGAGCAGGACCGGATCGATCTGGTCACTTTCTTGAAAATGGCCACAAAAGAGACCACAGTCGAATAGCGGAAGGCGGACCCCGCCACCGCTGGAGGAGGAAGACATGAAGATGTTTCTGATTAGCTCGGCAGCCGCTGTCGTGATCGCCATTGCCGCGTTCTATCTGCTGCAGTCGACCGGCATGGATACCGCATCCGTCATGTCCGGCCAGGCCGTCCGCCTGTAGGGTGCGGCCTGAACCAGCCCGACACCGGATGACCGTCGCCGGACCCGGCGGCGGGGTCTTGCCGCGCATCGCGATGATGGCGGTTCTGGCCTGTGCTCTGCTGACGAACATGGCGCGCGCCGACCACGGTCCCGCCACCTGGTCGGCGGCGGCGCCGTCGGTGGTGGTCATCGAACCGACATGGCCGGGATACAACCGCCCCGGCTTCGGCGCCCCGCCGGGCACGGCTCCGGCCGGAACCGGCATTTTCATCGGAACCGGTGACCGCAGCAATCATCTCGTGACGGCGGCGCATGTCATTGCCCGCGCCACAGAGATCGAAATTGTGACTGAAGACGGCATGCGCCATGCCGCCGCCGTCATTGCCGTCGACAACCAGCGCGACATCGCCATCCTCGAGACCAAGCTGAAGCGCCGGCCGATTACGCTTCGACTGACCGACCCTGCAATCGGCGAGCATGGCTGTGCCATCGGCAACAGCTTTGGCCTCGGGCTCAGCATCAGTTGCGGCGTGGTGTCGGCCATCCACCGCAAGGAGGTCGGTTTCAACCCGATCGAGGATTTCGTCCAGACCGATGCGGCGATCAATCCCGGCGGTTCCGGCGGCGCGCTGGTGGACGCGGATGGCCGGCTGATCGGCATGATCGACGGCATTTTCACGAAAGAGGCCGATATC
Source organism: Rhodospirillaceae bacterium (assembly GCA_011522725.1). Classification (GTDB taxonomy): domain Bacteria; phylum Pseudomonadota; class Alphaproteobacteria; order Puniceispirillales; family Puniceispirillaceae; genus UBA8309. The sequence continues at coordinate 14,452 of WTIL01000108.1, read as the reverse complement.
GATGCCGGGGTGAATTTCGCCGTATCGGTGCCGCTTCTGATTGAGGGGGCCGAGCTGCTGCGCCGATCCCACCCGCAGATTCCGGCGCTGAAATAACAGGAAGCGCAGCGCGCCTAGTGCGGCATATATTCGGGCTTCCACTTCAACACGACATTAAAGGACACGGAAATCCGCGGCACTTCGGCCATGTTCGGATGTACGAGGTGATGCAGGAACGCGGGCCACAGCAACATATCGCCGCCGGTCGGCAGGATCCTGTGCTCCGGGTCGACCTGCCCGTCGCCGCGAATGGCGTTCATGTTGGCCTGACCACGCGGGTCGAAAAAGCTGATGGCGCCGGGATTGAGGTCCGACCGGTAGGTTTCCGCATCGCTCTGGTCCGGCACATTCACGTAATAGGTGCCCGACAGCCAGGAATGAGGGTGATTGTGAAGATTGTGATAATCCCCGCGGAAATTGACATTGCCCCAGCCCTGGACCGTCCAGTCGAGCTCGTAGTTGATGCCGGCGCGCGCCGCATAATCGAGGATCGCCCGGTTGCAGCATTGATGCAGCCACTGCACGGCCGGGTGCTCGCTCGCAAAGAGATTGTCGGACGTATAATCCACCGTCATATCTTCCAGGCCGGCGTTCCGCTCCATGATCACACCGGCCAGCACCGGGTTGGCAGCGTCCGCACCCGGAAGGCGAATGCGCATGAGCTGGGTCGGCCAGAGATCGAGAAATTGCGGCGCTGCGCCGTGATCAACGGGATCGTTCATGTGACTGGCCTCCTGCCCCGGCGGGTTATCTGGCGTTGGGAAAAAACAGCTGCTTGCCCATCGGCTTGAAAGCCGCGATGCGCCCCTGTCCGTCATCTGAGATCAGCCAGTCGAGGAAAGCCTGCCCGCCGGCGACGTTTGTATCGGGGCATTTCTCGGCGCTGACGGCCATCACGCCATACTGGTTGAAGAGCGCCTTGTCGCCCTCGACGAGGACCTCGAAATCCATTTTGTTGCCGAACATCTCCCACGATGCCCGGTCGGTCAGCGTATAGGCGCCCTTGCCGATGGCGATGTTCAGGGTGGCGCCCATGCCGGACCCGACTTCCAGATACCAGGAACTGCCGTCTGCGGCGACCTCGCGGCCGGCACCCTTCCAGAGCGCAAGCTCCTTGCGGTGCGTGCCGGACCCGTCACCGCGGGAGACAAACAGCGCGCCCGAGTCCGCGATGGCGTTCAGCGCCGCGGACAGATCCGCCGCGCCCTTGGCGGATGCCGGATCGGCGGACGGGCCAATGATCACGAAATCATTGTACATCACATCATACCTGGCATCGGCATAGCCCTCGGCGACGAATTTTTCCTCCAGCGGCTTGCTGTGCACCAGCAACACATCGCCATCGCAGTTCATGGCGTTCTTCACGGCGGCGCCGGTTCCGACCGCGACAACGCGCACCCTCAGATCGGCTTCCTTCTCGAAGGTCGGAAGAAGGTGCTCGAACAGCCCGGAATACTCGGTCGAGGTTGTCGACTGGATGACGAGAGTCTTCTGGCTGGCAAGAGCCATGGATGACTGCAGCAGAATGGCCGCGGCAACCGCCGCCTTCAGTAGTTTCGACATTCCGTGTCCTATCCCCGGTCGTTCCTGCCTGGTGGCCATCGGCCAGCCCAGACAAAACTCTATCCCTCGAAGCGCGCCATTTCGAGTGACAAATTTGTCGCTGCAAGACGCAGGAGTTTCAGGCCCCTTCCTTCCAGACCCATCCGCAGGCCGGCATGGAAACAGGTGCTTTTTGCGAGGATTTGTGCGCAGACTGTGGATGATGGCAATCAAGACTGACAGCGAGCCCCTGCGGCCTGCCGAGCCGAGCCGGGCCGACAATCTGCGCGGCGCGCTCTTCATGCTCGCCGGCATGTTCGTCTTTGCCGCCGTCGATGCGATGGCCAAGTATTCGACCGATTATCTGCCGTCTCTGCAGATTGTGTGGGCGCGCTATCTGGGGCTGTTTCTGGGCGTGGTCTTCCTGATCGGGTTCCGCGGCTTCATCATCATGAAATCCCGGCATCGCCCTCTCCAGCTGGCGCGGGGTGTGGCGGCCGCGATGTCGGCGACATTGTTCATCATCGGGCTGAATTACGTCGCCCTTGCCGATGCGATCGCTGTGACTTTCATCGCGCCGCTGGTTGTGACAATCCTCGGCGCGCTTGTCCTGGGAGAACGTGTAGGCCCGCACCGCTGGACCGCCACGGTGATCGGCTTTCTCGGCACGCTGGTGGTGATCCGCCCCGGTTTCGCGAGCTTTCATCCCGGGCTGATCTTTCCCTTTGTTGCGGCCATCCTGTTCGCCGTACGGCAGATTATCTCGCGCCATATCAGCCATCATGACAGAACCGCGACCACGGTCGCCTATACCTCGCTGACCGCGACCTTCCTTCTGACCTGCGCAATGCCGTTCGTCTGGACACCAATCGAACCGGCGCACCTGTTCCTTGTCCTTGCCGCGATGTCGCTGCTGTCGGCACTCGGCGAGATACTGGTGATCCGGGCGCTCGAGGTCGGGCTGGCGGTTTTTGTCTCGCCGCTTCACTACACCATCATCATCTGGGCCAGCCTTTACGGCTTCCTGCTTTTCGGCCAGTTTCCCGATGTCTGGACATGGACGGGCGCTGCGATCATCACCGC
>WTIL01000108.1:0-11688 GCA_011522725.1 Rhodospirillaceae bacterium | reverse complement strand
TTTTCGGCCAGTTTCCCGATGTCTGGACATGGACGGGCGCTGCGATCATCACCGCATCGGGCCTTTATGTGATGCACCGCGAACGGGTGCGCCGGGATTCGGATGACTGACACCCGGAATGATTTTTTGTGCCGCATGGTGGTGATATCCGGCTTGCCAACCATCATCGCTTTTGGCTCTATATCCGTGAATCTGGCGCCGCCTTGCGCCAGTATCTGGTGACGGAGTGTCAGATGAATACACAGGTGAATATCCCGATGGATATACGGGCCCTTTCCCAAACCTATGAGCGTGACGGCTATATCGGTGGTGTTCCGATCCTCAGCCCCGAATCCGCGGCGCAGCATCGCGCCTCGATGGAGGCTGCCGAAGAGAAGATCGGCTCGCTTCACTACAAATCGAAAGCCCACACCATCCTGACATCGCCGCTGCAGCTGGCGACGGACCCGACGGTGCTCGATATCGTCGAGTCCATGATCGGACCGGATATCCTGCTCTACAACGTGACCTATATCATCAAGGAAGCGAATGCCCCGAGCCATGTCAGCTGGCATCAGGACCTGACATATTGGGGTCTCAGCCATGACGATCAGGTATCCATGTGGCTGGCGCTGACTGTGGCGGATGATGTCAGCGGCTGCATGCGCATGCTTCCCGGAAGCCACAAGCATGGCCGCTATGACCATGAGACGACCGAGGATGAGTCCAACGTTCTGCTGCAGGGCCAGACGGTCCGGGGCATCGATGAGGACAAGGCCGTTCTCTGCCCGCTGCAGCCGGGAGAGGCCTCGTTCCATCACGGCTGGACACTCCATGCCTCGATGCCGAACCGCAGCAATGACCGCCGCATCGGGCTGAATGTCCAGTATATCGCCCCGCATGTGAAACAGACCAAGCATGATCGCGACACGGTGATGCTGGTGCGCGGCGAGGACCGGCACAATCATTACGGCTATGACCGTCCTGCCGAAGCCGACCTCGAACCCGCGGCGCTGGAGCATCAGCGCTATCTCGAGGATTTGCACCGCGAAACAGCCGGCACCAGCTGAGGCACGCACCATGCCGCGCATTCTTGTCGTCGAAAGCAATCCGAAAGTTGAATCGGACCGCCTGGAAGCGCTGTCCGGCCAGGCTCTGGGCCCGCTCTATGCCGCGACCCTCGAAGGGCTGCGCGACGATGTCGAGACGGTGGTGATCTCGCCCTATGACGGTGACGAGACGCCGGACCTGTCCGGCTTTGACGGCATCGCCTTTACCGGCTCGTCTGTGGAATGGAACACCGATGATGAACGCGCCGCCCCGCTGGCGGCTGTGATGCGCGCCGGATTCGCCGCCGGGCTTCCGACCATCGGGTCCTGCAACGGCATGCAGCTCGCCGCCTCTGTCCTTGGCGGGTCTTCTTCGGCCTCGCCGAACGGGCGCGAGGACGGCCTTGCCGGTGACATCCGCCTGACCGATGCCGGGCGCGCCCATCCGATGATGGCCGGGCGCGAGGACGGCTATGCCGTTCCCTGCACCCACCGGGACGAGGTGGTGCGCCTTCCCGAAGGTGCCGTGCGCCTCGCCGGCAACGGCCACAGCAATGTTCAGGCGTTTGCCATCGACCGCGACGGGGTCGATTTCTGGGGCATGCAATACCACCCCGAATTCTCGCCATCCTATGTCGGGCGCTATCTTCGCCTCAGCGGCCGGATCGCGCCGGATGTCGCTGATGATCTCGAGGCGGCGGAGACCGACGAAAGCGCGGCGGCGCGGCTGTCGACGACGCTGCGGGACCAGGCCGCCCCGCGCCGCACGGTCGAGCTGGCAAACTGGCTGGCGCGTCTCTAGCAGCGGCGGGTCACAGCATCCCTTGTCAGATTACTGCCGTTTCGACAATCGGGCGGTTCTCGACAATGCGGTCCCATGAAAATGGCGACAGGTCGAGGCTGCGATATTCGCCATAGGTGATCAGTTCCGACACGCCGCGGCCCATGGCCGGGCTCTGCTGCAGCCCGTGGCCGGAAAATCCGTTCTGGAAGATGAAATTGCCGATCTCGTGATGCGGCCCGAGGATGGCGTTCTGGTCGAGCGTGTTGAACGCGTAATGCCCGGCCCATTCATTGACAACGCGGATGGCTTCGAATTGCGGGATCCTTGCCGCGATGGTCGGCCAGACATGGTCCTGCCAGCGGTCATGATCCATGATGAAATCATCATAATCCACCGCCGGATCAGGGTCGGCCGGACAGCCTGCCAGATAGGTTGTCGGCCCGTCCTGGCGGAAATGCACGCCCGACGGGTCGATGGTCAGCGGCAGGTCGCGATCGAGCGGGGTCTCGGCGGTAAAAATCCAGCTGAAGCGCTTTCGCGGCTCGACCGGCACATCGATTCCCGCCATCGCCGCCGTGCGTGCGGCACGCGGGCCGCTGGCATTGACCACGGTGCCGCATGACACCGTCTCGCCCGAACCCAGTGTCACACTGGTGATCCGATCCGCCTCTCGGGTCATGGCCACCACTTCGCCGGCGATATATTCGACACCGCGCTCGCGGGCGGACCGGCGAAGCCAGTCGAACACCGTGCCGCCGTCCCAATAGCCCTCATCCTTCAGATTGATCGATCCCAGAACAATGTCGTCGAGATGATAGAACGGATAGCGCGCGGCGATCTCGTCGCGCGACAGAAGCTCGGTCTCGGTGCCGGCGGCGCGCTGCACCGACTGGTTGGCGCGAAGAATGCCGGCAAAGCCTTCATTGTCGGCGAGATACATATAGCCGTAATTCTGGATGCCGAGCTCGGGAACACGGTCGTCATCCATATGGCGGCGCAGGTTCTTCACAAAATCGGCCGCAAATTGCGAGATATGGATGTTCAGGTCGGTCGAGAATTGCTGGCGCATGCAGGAATTGGTGTGCGCGGTCGACGAACTGCCATATCCCGGGTCGCGCTCGACAACGAGAATTGATCCGTTGAAATCCGGATTCCGGCTCAGGAACCAGGCCGTCGCCGAGCCCATGATCGCGCCGCCGACAATGACGACGTCATAGGAATCCCGCTGTGGTGCTGCCGCAAATGCGCCTGCGCTCATCCTGTTCTCCCTCTTAACCGCCGGCTGCACGCATCACCGACAACACATCCCAGCAGGCCCCCATGGTGTGATAATCCACCTTGCCTGCCGGTGACTTGCAAGGCTCCAGCCAGTCGCCCTCGCGGGTTGTGATGCGGTACCATGCGCCATGCTTGTGATCAACCAGATGGTCCCATGACCAGCTCCACAGGCGGTCGTAATCCGCGCGATAGCGCGCGTCGCCGGTGCGGTCATAGAGGCGCCAGGCCGTGGCAATGGCCTCGGCCTGGACCCAGAAATATTTATGCGCGTCTGCAAAGCTGCCGTCCGGCGCATAGCCATAGACAAGGCCGCCATGATCATCGTCCCAGCCGCGCGTCATGGCGAGGTCATAGAGCCGTTTTGCTGTTGCAAGGTGCCAGTCGGCGGGGCGGTGCATGTCGAGTTGCAGCAGCAGCTTCGCCCATTCGACCTGGTGGCCGGGCTGGAACCCCCAGGGTTTGAACAGATCGTCCGGCTTGTCGATATTGTAGGTCCAGTCATGCTGCCAGTCTTCGGTGTAGTGCTCCCAGACCTGGCCTTCTGCGGCTTCGGCAAGCGTGACGGTGAACTGGCGGGCGACATCATCGCCGCGGTCCAGATAGCGCGCCTCGCCGGTGGCCTCGAAGGCGGCGATCAGCGCCTCGACCGTATGCATGTTGGCGTTCTGGCCGCGATAGGGTGACAGCGTTGTGCCGCCGGCATCCCGTTCATCGGCATAGGCCATATGCGCCGGCTCGAAAAAATGAGTTTCCATATAGTGCCAAGTCTCGGCGAGAAGGCCTGCCGCCCCGTCGATCCCGGCGCGATGCGCCCATGCCGCCGCCAGGATTACAAAGGAATGGCCATAGGCCATGGCGCGTCCGTCATCGATGTCATCACCCTTGCGCTGCCACAGGAAATGGCCGGCTTCGGTGCGGTGATGCGTTTCCAGATAGCGCAGCCCGTGCGCCGCCCAGTCGCGGTAATGTGCCCGTCCTGTCTGCAGAAAGGCATTGGCATAGTTGAAGACAAAGCGGGTCGAGCTGACGAGATGCCGTGTCTCGCGGTCATAGACTGTCCCGTCATCCAGAAAATGCTGGAAAAAGCCGCCATCCTTGTCGAAGGCCACAGGCTCGTAAAATGCGAGGATATCCTCGACATGCGCCATCAGGAAATCTTCCGATCCGAAATCGGGCTTACCCGGAATTTGTGCCATGTCCACCCTGCATCCTTTTTGGCAACAAGCCCTCTCTGATGCACGTCATCCTGTCACAGTCGGCACGGGTCGTGAATGGTCAAAATCAGCGTTTCGGCAGGCTGTTCATGCCCCGCCTGCGGCAATGACCCGCCTTGGCGCGGGCCTGCAGCCCCGTTACGTTTGGCTCGGGTTTCACAGCACATCACAAGGTTTCGACATGGCGCTTCTGGCCATCATTCACGCGGCAATCGCCGGTTTCATGCTGTTCTTCACGGCCGTGGTGCCGCAGGCGGCCTTCAAGACCCTGTCGGCCAAGGCGGTGGGGGCGTTCCTGCGCGTGCTGTTTCCGCGCCTGTTCCTGTTTGGCCTGGCACTGTCGCTTGTGGCGAGCGGCGCCGCGCTGGCGGCGGGCGCCGGATGGCAGCTTCATGTCTCGCTGGCGGTGGCGGCGGGTTTCGCGGTGAATGTCTTTGTCCTGACGCCGCGGATCAATCTCTATCGCGACCGTGATCTTGACGGAGATGCCGCAGCGAAACGCATCTTCGGGCTGCTGCATCTGGCTTCGGTGGCGATCTTCCTTGCCCAGCTTGCGGGCAGCCTCGCCATTGTCGGGATGTTCCTCTACGCGCCTGTCTGAACGCCGTCCCTAGAGGCGCGTCAGGGCACGTACCTTCTTTGACCGGATCATGCCGGCCGTCGCCGCATCGAACGACTTGAAATGCGGCATCGACAGATGCGCGTCAAAAGCGGCGCGGTCGTCATAGACCTCATACAGGAACACATGGCCGGGGTGGTCCGGATCATGGCAGACGTCGAACTGGCGGCATCCCGGCTCGTCGCGTGCCGAGGCGGAGGCATTCTCGCGCATCAGCGGCAGGAAGGCGTCGATCTGTTCCGGATCGATCTCGAAATCGACAATAATGACATACATCGCATTGCTTCCTGTCAGGCGGCGCCGGTGATCTGGTCGATGACCGCGGCGGTGACGGCCCTTGTGCCCATGTCGCCGCCGAATTCCATCGGCCGCAGGGTGTTTGCGGCAAAGCCTGCCTCGACAGCCGCCTCGACCAGAAGCGCCGCATCGGCATAGGACGGCAGATCGCACCGGTCGGCAAGGTAGTCCAGCATCATCGCCCCGCTCAGAATGGCGGCCAGCGGGTTGGCACGGTCCTGACCGGCAATGTCCGGGGCAGAGCCGTGTGCCGGCTGGAACAGCCCGTTTTCATCGCCGATTTCGGCGCAGGCAGCCATGCCCATTCCGCCGACAAGCCCGCCGGCAAGATCAGACAGGATGTCGCCGAACATGTTTTCCATCACCATCACGTCAAAATTCCAGGGCTGGCGCACCATGTCCAGCGCCATCGCATCGACATAGCTGTAGCCCGTCTCGATATCGGGGTGGCGCGCGGCAACCTCGTCGAACAGGGCGCGGAAGAATGCCTGCGACCTGAAGACATTCGCCTTGTCGACACAGGTCAGCCGCCCCGGCCTGCCGCGCGCCTTGCGCCGTGCAGCCAGACGAAAGGCGAAATCGTGAAGTTTGCGCGTTGTCGTGCCGGAGATCCGCATGATGTCGCTGACGGCATCCGGTGCCGCCGGGTCGCCTTCCACGGGCGAGCGGTCATGCACGGCGGCGGTATAGAACAGCCCTTCGGTCGATTCCCGGATGATCACAAGATCGAGGCCGGCGGCGCGTTCATCGGCAAGCCGTTGCGGCGCATTCGGATAGGCCCTTACCGGCCGCACCCCGGCATAGAGCTGGAAACGGTCGCGAAGCCGCAGATGCGGCGAGATTTCGGTGCCGTCCTCATGACGGACCGACGGCAGGCCGATGGCGCCGAGAAAGATCGCGTCGGCGGCTCCGGCACGGGTCTCGCCATCAGCCTCGATGTCGAGGCCCGTCTCGGCAAACAGGGCCGCCCCGGCCGTGATGTCGTCGTATCGAACATCCGGCGCGCCGGCCTGTTTCAGCGCCGCAGCGACCACTGCCAGCGTGGCGTCCGTCACATCGCCACCGATGCCGTCACCGCGGATGACCGCGACTAGCGGAGCCTCGCCCATCACCTGTCTCCCCTGGCTGACATCAGGCCAGCCCGACCTGTGTCTGGAGCGGGATCATGTCATTATTGTCGATTTCGAGATCGATCCGGAACAGATCGACGGCTTCCATTCGGCGAACGCGCCGGTAGTGGCCATCAGAACAAGAGCGCCGGCGACGGCCAGCGGGCGAAGTATGGATTTCATTGTTTCCTCCAGACGCAGATAATCACTGGCTAAGCCTAGGCGTACAACTTGACCTGTCAACGGGCATTGGACAATAGTTTCGATATGGATCAGCCACGAGCGTAGATTGAAGGTTGAAATGAGCACAGACGATTCCGACACAGATATCGAATATCCCGAGCAATCACTGGTCAGTCTTGAAGGGAGTCATCCATTCACAAAAATACTGACATTCCGTTTGTCGCGTCTTCAGGCCAACCTGAACGCGCAGGCTGCCGACCTGTTGCGGCGTCACGACAGTGTTCCGCTGGCTCATTTTCGCGTGCTGAACATCCTTGTTAACAACCTGGCCACAACACAAAAAGAAATCACCGAAAAGGCCGAATTCGATAAAGGTCAGGTCAGCCGTATTGTTGAACGGTTGATCAGCGAAGGTTTGCTTGTCAGTGAAAGCGACACCGAAGACAAGAGGGTGTTGAGGCTACACCTGACCCCCGCCGGACGCGAGATGATGTCTCGACTGATCCCGGTCATGCACCAGCGACAGTCACACCTGCTCTCGCCCTTCTCCCAAGAGGAGCTCGCAACCTTGCACGATTTTCTCGACCGCCTCGACGGCGTGTCCGGAAAGCTGGAAAACCTGGAACAGTAACTCCGGAGTGGTCATGCGAAATCTTCTGGTGATCGTCTCGGACGAGCATCGTTTCGATGCGATGGGCTGTGCCGGCCATGACTTCGTCCGGACACCCAACCTCGACGCGCTTGCAGATCGCAGCGTGAGATTTACCAACGCCTACACGCCGTCACCGATCTGTGTTCCTGCGCGCGCCGCCTTCGCGACCGGGCGCTATGTCCATCAGACCGGTCACTGGGACAACGCCAGCCCCTATACCGGCGCGCCCCGGGGCTGGGGCCACCAGTTGCAGGATGCCGGCATCCCGGTTGAGTCCATCGGCAAGCTGCATTACCGCAAGCCTGAAGATGCCAACGGCTTCGACCAGCTTCACATCCCGATGATGGTGCAGGACGGGATCGGCATGATCTGGGCCTCGATCCGGCATGAGGATGAACGCCTGCACGCGCCCGGGCGCATGCTCGGACCGGAGATCGGGCCCGGGGAAAGCACCTACAGCCGCTATGACGCCGCGGTGACGGATCGCACGGTGGACTGGCTTCGCGATGCCGCGGCCGGGCCGCAGGGCTGGTGTCTTTATGTCGGGCTTGTGGCGCCGCATTTCCCGCTGGTCTGCCCGCAGCCCTTCTATGACATCTATGACGGCATGGATCTGCCGGAACCCAAGCTTCATCCCTCGAGAGGATATCAGCGCCATCCCTGGGTTGAAAAACAGAACGCGATGATGGACACCGAGATGCGGTTTGTGGATGCCGAGGAGCGCCGCCGTGCCTTTGTCGCCTATTACGGGCTGATCAGCTGGCTCGACCATAATGTCGGGCGGATCACCACAGCGCTGGAAGAGGCCGGCCTCTCCGACAGCACAACGGTGGTCTACAGCAGCGACCATGGCGACAATGTCGGCGCGCGCGGACTCTGGGGCAAATCCAACATGTATCAGGAATCGGTGGCGGTGCCGCTTCTGGTATCGGATCCTGACCTTGCGCCCGGCACCTGCGATACGCCTGTCTCGCTGCTCGATCTGTCGGCGACAATTCCGGCGCATTTCGGCATCGATCCCCTTCCCGAGATGGCGGGACGCTCTCTGGTCGAGATCGCCGGCGAGGAAGATGACATGGAACGGCCGGTGTTCAGCGAATATCACGCTGCCGGCGCGGTGAGTGGCGCCTTCATGCTGCGGCGCGGCCGCTACAAGCTCATCCATTATGTCGGGTTTGAGGACGAGCTGTTCGATCTCGAGGCCGATCCGGAAGAGACGGAAAATCTTGCCGGCGATCCGGCGCATGCCGATCTGCTGGCCGACCTGCATCGTGAACTGCGCGAGATTTGCGATCCGGACGAGGTGAATGAGCGGGCGCATGCCGAGCAGCGGCAGATGGTCGAGGCGCTTGGCGGTTTGGAGGCCGTCCGTGACCTCGGGCCAAAAGGGGCCACACCGCCGCCGCAAACCGGCACCTAGGAAAGGGCAGGCTTTGAGCAGGCTACCTGTTTACGAGGGTGACTTTTTCGCCGACAGCGTGATCGCCGATCCCCTGCCGGCCTACAGGCAGATGCGGGACACCGGTCCGATCGTCTGGCTTCCCGAGAACAATGTCTGGGCGGCGGTGGCCTACCAGCCCTGTCTCGAAATCCTGCGGAAGCCGAAGCTGTTCCTGTCGGGTCGCGGACTCAGCCTGAATGACGAGGTGAACAATATCCTGATCGGCTCGACGCTCAATTCCGACGCTGAACGCCATCGCCGCCAGCGCAGCATCACCGCGACCGCCATCATGCCTGACGCTTTGACAAGCCTTGCGCCGGCGATCGAACGCGCCGCTGACGATGTCGCCGATGCCGTCTGCGCTGCCGGACGGTTCGACGCGGTGGCCGAATTCGCCAGCATCCTGCCGCTTTCGATCGTCGTCGATCTGGTCGGGCTGCCGGCTCATGGCAAGGCGCGCATGCTGGAATGGGCCGCTGCCACCTTCAACCTGTTTGAAGGCTTCAACGAACGCTCTCGCGAGTCATTCCAAGGGCTTCGCGAGCTTCGTGATTTTCTGAACGAATTCGGCAAGCCGGAAAAGATGCAGCATGGCGGGCTGGCACGCCGGATCTTCGACGAGGCGCCCGGCAAGGGCGTGCCGCCAGAGGAAGCGGCCCAGATGCTCCGTGACTATATTGCGCCGAGCCTCGACACCACGATCTCGACGGCGGCGTATCTTGCCTGGCATTTCGCCGACTCGCCGGACCAGTGGCAACTTGTACGCGAGGACAAATCGCTGATCGGCAACGCGGTGGAGGAGGTTGTCAGGCTGACCACCCCGATCCGCGCCTTCTCGCGCTATGTGGCCGAGGATGTCGAGATGCACGGCGTCTCGATGAAGCAGGGTCAGCGGGTGCTTGTCGTCTATGCCAGCGCCAATCGCGATGAAACGGTCTTTCCCGACGCCGACAGGTTTGATGTCACCCGCAAGACGCACCGGCATCTGGGGTTCGGCCAGGGACCGCACATGTGCATGGGCATGCATCTGGCACGGCTGGAGCTGAACGCGCTGATACGCGCGATGGCGGAACGTGTCGCAAGCTGGCATCTGGACGGTGTGCCGCAAACGGCCATGAACAACACCATCAGGGCGTTCTCGTACCTGCCGATGCGCGTCGAAAGGGCCTGAGCCGGAGGCCTGGACGCCTCCTCACCTGCGGCGCTGGATTGCGCGACGTGTTGCGCCGTCCTCTTCTGTCCGCCGGTCATCCTCGCCCAGTGCGGCGTCGAGCTCTTCTGCCCGCATGTTGAAGAAGCGCGGCGCCAGGCTGCCGGCGGCGGCAAGACCGCGCGCGCGGGCAAGCCCGCTCAGCTTCCGCCGGACATGATGCGGCTGCATGCGGCCCAGATCCGCGCTGGTCAAAGGCGTCTCCTCGACAAGCCGACCAGACTGTATTGCTGCCGCGACAAGCCGCGCGCCCGCATCTGTGCGCACGATCATTGCGTTGCTTCCGGGGTCCGTCTCCGATCCCTCGCGGGTGGGCGCGCCGCCGTCCCAGTTGTCGGCGGCCGCGATGTCGGCGGCTTCGCCAATGCCGTCGGCGCAGATTTTGCAACGGAAGGACAGCACCCACTGGCTGTCATCATCGCCCCACACATCGAGATAATGATGCTCTGCCGCGCTGCCGTCCTCGTGCTCGATCCGCGTCGGGCCCGGGCAGCCATGCCCGCGATAGCGTACGGCGGTGATGCTGTCCGGGTCATGGCCCATGCGGCTGGCAAACTGGCGAAAGCCGACATCGGGCATATAGCCGCCGCACACCGGTGTCAGCCAGTAGCGCACCAGCCGGTCGACGCGCGGGTCGTGATGCGCCAGCCTCCGCATGGCGTTCAGGTCGCAGGGCTTGGCGATCAGGGCAAAAGGCTGGTTCCCGTCGAGGAGGGTGCCGATCTGCGCCAGCGCGGCGGTCGGGCCATAGCGTGATCCGGCGGCGGCCAGAACCTCTTCGGTCGTGCGGCTGATCGTGGCCTCGCCAAAATGGGGCGGGTCGCCGGCGGCCCGGACATGGGCAATCATTCCCACTTCGCCGCTTTCCAGCAGCTGGCAGGCAAGTGCCGTCAGCACCCCGCCCGTGGCGCCGATATGGCGCTGCTGCGGGTCGCCGGCATGCGCCTGAAGCATGCGGACATGCGGCCCCCAGACGAGGTCCTGCTGCGGTGCGGCAGACGCCAGTTCCCGCGGCAGCCCCTCGAGATTGAATCCAGGGCAGATGTCATAGACCAGATCCATCACGGCATCATCGAGCGCAGGCCCGGCAAAGGGACGCGGCTCGCCCTCGTCATCGCGGCCGAAAGGAAGGGCGGCCTCGCCGGCGATGGCGGTGCACAGCCCGCAACCGATGCACAGCCCGTCATTGATGATTTTTTCGAGGCGTTTATCTGGTGACATGGTCCTTGCCTGCATTGCCGTGGTTCGCGGCATGACATCGTAGCTGTCGTTAAGGCGGGTGTGACAGCATCAATGTGATTTCACAACCACCATGCCTATATAGAGGAGAGGCGGCTGTGTCAGGGATCTGGAACAGGCACCGCCGGTATCAGGGAGATTTGCCATGACGATATCCATCGATTGTGTTGTTCCGAGCCGTTCGCGGCTGGGCGAGGGCGCGATATGGGACGTGGATGACGCCAGGCTCTGGTGGGTCGATATACGTGCCGGACTGGTCCATTGCTATGATCCGGCGAGCGGAACAAATAACAGTTTCGAGGTTGGCGAGCAGGTCGGCAGCATCGCGCGCCGTGCCTCCGGCGGGCTTGTGATGGCGACGGAAAGCGGCTTTTACCTGTTCGATCCGGCCAGCGGCGCGAAACAGTGCATCGCGACGCCGGAATCACATCTCGAGGGCAACCGGTTCAATGACGGTACCACCGACTCGCATGGCCGCTTCTGGGCGGGAACCATGCGCGATGACGGTGCGCCGCCGGAACGCCGCGGCAGTTTCTACAGGCTTGATCCCGATCACAGCGTCAGCCGTCATCTGGACCTTGTCCACACGACCAACGGCCTGGCTTTCTCGCCGGACGGGGACGTGATGTATTTC
>WTIL01000007.1:2786-4201 GCA_011522725.1 Rhodospirillaceae bacterium | reverse complement strand
ATCAGCTGGCCACCCATGAACAGCGGCGGATCCTCGGCGAAGATCGACGGTCCGGGCTGCAGGCCGTTCACAAGGAACATGCCGATCAGGACCGCCGCGATGGTCGAGCCGGGGATGCCGAGCGTCAGCAGCGGAATCATCGACGGACCGGAGACGGCGTTGTTCGCCGATTCTGGCGCGGCGATTCCCTCGACCACGCCCGTGCCCCATTTGTCCTTGTTCTTGGCCTTGCGCTTTTCCTCGCCGTAAGCGACGAAACAGGCAACCGAAGAGCCGAGGCCCGGCATCATGCCGATCAGCGATCCGTAGATCGAGGAGCGGAACATCAGCGGAATACAGCGCTTGAATTCGGCCCAGGTGAAGTAATGCGCCGTCGGGTCGTCGATCTTGTCGCCCGCGAAATCGATCATTTTCACCTTGGCGGCTTTTTCCGCCTGAATGATGACTTCCGAAATCACGAAGACGCCGATCAGCAACGGCACCAGCGCCATGCCGGATTCCAGCTCGTCGATACCCATGGTCATCTTGAACTGGCCGGTGATGGTATCCTCGCCGATCAGCGCGATGACGGCGCCGAACAGGGTCGAGATGATGCCCTTGATAATGCTGTCGCTGACCACCGATCCGATCACGACAAAGGCCATCAGATAGATGGCGAAATTCTCGGGCGGGCCGAACTGGCGTGTGAAGGCGGCAATCCAGACGGCACCGAAAATCAGGATGATCTCGCCGAAATAGTCGCCGTAAGCCGAGGCGACGGTGGCGGTCTTCAGCGCCTTGCCGGCGCGTCCCGAGCGCGTCATCGGATAGCCGTCCTGCATCGTCGCGGCGGATGCCGCGGTGCCCGGCGTGTTGAACAGGATGGCGGCGATAGACCCGCCATAGCGTCCCGACTTGCCGATCACATAAAGGAAGGCAAGGCCGGCAAGGCCGCCAATCTCGTCATTATAGGCGATCAGGATCGGCAGCATCATGGCGATGGCCGCCGCGGCCGTCAGGCCAGGCAGCGCGCCGAACACGATGCCGACGAATGCGGCGAGGACAACGAACCAGATGGCATAGTCATCGCTGAAAAGGGTGACGAAGCCGCCAAGAATATCTTCAAACATGATGGCCCTATGCCCCCGAGATCCAGTTGGTGAGCGGGCGCAGGTCGATCAGCGCGCCCGCCGGGTCGTTCAGCAGCATGATTCCCATGAACAGCCACTGGAAAATGACAGCCAGGACGAGGCCGCCACCGACCATCCAGCCCCATCGCCGCACGCCGAAGGTGTAGAGCATGGCGATGTAGCTTGCGATGACGGCGGCAAAATAGCCGAGTGCCCAGAACAGCAGAACAAACAGCACGCCGCAGCCGACAACCATCACGATGCGCTTCACATCGCTCTCGAGGAACCCGTATCCTTCCTTCAGAT
>WTIL01000007.1:0-2686 GCA_011522725.1 Rhodospirillaceae bacterium | reverse complement strand
GAGGTGTGGACCTGCAGCGAGGTCACCAGCTGCGAGGCGCAGCCGAGGTTCACGAACGCATCCGGAACATGGTACGGACGGTCGTCGCCCTTGGCGAGTTCGCCGGCGATGAAGGTACCGATGTTGATCATGTAAAGAGTGTAGCCGTCAGCATCTTCGTTCAGGACCGCCTTGGCAGCCTTCTGGCCGGATGCGCCGGGCAGATTGACGATGTAGGCCGGCGCACCGTTCATGGTCGGGGCTTCATGCATGTAGGATGCAAAGCCGCGAGCCGTGGTGTCGGTACCGCCACCGGCGGAGAAACCGACCATGATTTTGATCGGCTTTTCAGGATAGTCGGCGAATGCCGCGCCGCTGGCGAGCATTGCGGTCGCTGCGAAGCCCGCAGCAAGCGTCTTGGTGAATTTCATAGGTTCCTCCCGTAAAAATGGCGGTCAGCAAACCGCATTATTGTTGCCGTGTCAAACGTGGGTTTGCGCAATTTCTGCTTCAGTATTGTCGCACCCGGCACTTTGCCATTCGGCGCTTGCCTGAACGGGTCCGTTCATTCTTAACTTTCAACAGGAAAACCGAGCGAGGACACCATGCCAGCGACACATCCCTTCACCGGACTGGTGGTGATCGATTTCACCCATGTTCTGGCCGGCCCCGCCTGTTCCCACTACCTGGGCCTGCTCGGCGCGAAGGTGATCAAGGTAGAATCACCACAAAAAGGCGACGCCATCCGGCATCGGGGCGGCACTGACTCTGAGGCCGCCGCGTCGGGCATGAGCACATCCTACCTCACCCAGGGCGGCGGCAAGTCATCCATCACGCTGGATCTTGAAACCGAGGCTGGCACCGCCACATTCCACCGGCTGCTGGCAAAGGCCGATATCCTTGTGGAGAACCACATCCCGCAGACAATGAAACGTCTCGGCCTTGACGAGGCCAGCCTCGCCGCGCGCCATCCGCATCTGGTCCATTGCGCGATGACAGGCTATGGCCGTGGCGGGCCGCAGGAAAACACGCCTGCCTATGACGTGAATATTCAGGCCGCCTGCGGGTTGATGGAAGCGACGGGAACCACCGAAAGCGGACCGATCCGTGCCGGCGCGCCGGTGCTGGACTATGCCACCGCGCTGGCCGCCAGCTTTGCCATATCGGCGGCGCTCTATGAACGTGCCGCGAGCGGGCGTGGCAGCTTCATCGATGTGTCGATGCTCGAGACCGGGCTCAGCCTGATGTCCTCGACCGTCACCGACTATCTGAAGACCGGCAACGAGCCGCAGCGGCGCGGCAATCTTGCCAACAGCCGCTCGCCGGGTGCGGGCAGTTTCGCCTGCAGCGAGGGGGTCGTCTCGCTCGGGGTGAACGAGGAATCCCATTTCCGCAATCTTGCGGGCGCGCTGGGCCGCGGGGACTGGCTGACCGATCCGCGCTTTGCCGAACGTGCGGCGCGCAAGGCGCATGCCGGCGAACTGGTGGCCGAGATCGAGGCCGAGCTGGCGCGAAGGCCGGCGACGGAATGGGAGGCTGTCTTGCAACAGGCCGGTGTTCCGGCGGCGCGGATTCGCACGCTTCGCGAATGCCTTGCTTCGGATCAGGTGCGCCAGCGGCGGTTCATCCACACCGATCCGGCCAGCGGCGTCGCCACGCCGACACTGCCCTTTCGCATCGCCGGAGCCGCATCGCATGCGCCAGGCAAGCCGGCACCGCGGCTCGGCGAGGATACGGCTGAAATCATGGCCTGGCTGGAGGGCGGGTCATGACCGGCACACCGCCGCTCTGCGCCGCGCCGGACCCCGATCCGCGCGCCCCGGCATTCGATGTTCCGGCCGGCGCCTGCGACTGCCATTTCCATATCTTTGACGGCCCGTCGCCGCAGGTTGCCGAGCGCAGCTATACGGCCCCGCCGGCGCCCCTGCCGGCATTTCGCCACCTGCAACGGACATTGGGACTGACCCGCTCGGTCATCGTCCAGCCGAGCGTCTATGGCACCGACAACCGGACGACGCTGCAGACCTGCATTGCGGACCCGACGATGAAAGCCGTCGTCGTGATTGACGAGGACACGCCGCCGGATGTGCTGGCGTCCTGCCGCGAACAGGGCGCCGTCGGCTGCCGCGTCAACATGCTGTTCGGCAGCAATGCGCGGATCGACAGCCTCGCAGGGCTGGCCGGACGGATCGCCGATCATGGCTGGCACCTGCAGATCCTTGGCGATGTCTCGGCCCTTCACGACAGCATGGACGCATTCGCCGGTTTCCCCGTGCCGGTGGTGTTTGACCATTTCGGGCATCTCGAGGCGGCGAAGGGGGTGAATGATCCCGGCTTTACCGCGCTTCTGCGCCTGCTTGGCGACGGCCATGCCTGGGTCAAGCTGTCCGGCGCCTACCGTCTTGGTCCGGCCGGACCGGACACCGACGCCGCCATCGCCGATCTGGCGGCGGCCCTGATCGCGGCAAACCCGGACCAGCTTGTCTGGGGAAGCGACTGGCCGCACCCGGCGATCCCGCAGCAGGAAATGCCGAATGACGGGGCGGTTCTGGACGCGCTTGCCGGATGGGTCCCCGATACGGCCCTCCGGAACCGTATTCTTGCTGGCAATCCGGCACGGCTTTACGGATTTGACGATGACGCGTGACGACATGCCGGAAGACGAGGCCGTGACCGCCGCCCTCGCGGTGATGGATGCCCATATCGC
>WTIL01000047.1 GCA_011522725.1 Rhodospirillaceae bacterium | reverse complement strand
CGGCAATCCCCATCGGCACTCCCTGCCACCAGCGCAGGCAGCCATTCCGGGGCTTCCTGCTGGATTGCCGCAGCACGCAGTTTTTGGATAGAGAGTCGGTTGCGGCATGCTAGTGTTCCGACCCAGCGCAAATGCAAAATACCAACCCGGGGACGCTGCATGCACAACAACTATATCGCCGGCGAATGGGTGGCTTCGAAAGAGGCCGTCGAAAACCGCAACCCGTCAGACATTTCCGACCTGATCGGCCAGTATGCGCAGGCCACGACCGCGCAGCTGGAAACAGCCATTGATGCCGCCGCCGCGGCGCAGAAGATCTGGCAGGCGACCGGCCTCGAGGCACGGCAGACGGCGCTGATGAAGATCGGCAACGCGCTGATCGACCGGGCCGACGAGCTTGGCGAGCTTCTGAGCCGCGAGGAAGGCAAGCCGCGCGCCGAGGGCCGCGGCGAGGTCTACCGCGCCGGACAGTTCTTTACCTATTACGCCGCCGAGGTGCTGCGCCAGATCGGCGACAATGCGGACTCGGTCCGCCCCGGAATCGAGATCGATGTGCGCCGCGACCCGGTCGGTGTCGTCGCCGTGATCAGCCCGTGGAATTTCCCGACCGCGACGGCCGTCTGGAAGATCGCGCCGGCGCTGGCCTTCGGCAATGCCGTGATCTGGAAACCTGCGAATCTGGTACCGGCCTCGGCTGTCGCCCTGACAGAGATCATCGCCGATGCGGGCCTTCCTGCCGGGCTGTTCAACCTCGTGATGGGGGCGGGTTCGACCATCGGCGATGCGCTTGTCTCGCATCCGGCGATCAAGGCCATCACCTTTACCGGATCGGTCGAGACCGGCCGCCGCATCGCCGCCGCCGCCATCGGCAACATGCCGCGGATGCAGATGGAAATGGGATCGAAGAACGCCCTTGTCGTCATGGATGACGCCGATATCGACCTTGCCGTCGCCTGTGCCGCGAACGGCGCCTTTGGCGGCACCGGCCAGAAATGCACCGCCTCGTCGCGGCTGATCGTGCATGACGCCGTGCATGACGAGTTCGTCGAAAAGCTGGTGGCGGCGACCAGGGCCATGACCGTCGGCCACGCGCTGGAAGAGGGCACGCAGATCGGCCCGGTGGTCAGCGAGGGCCAGCTTGCCGCCAATCTCGACTATATGGACATCGCCCGCAAGGAAGGCGGCGAGGTGCTGTGCGGCGGCGACCGGCTGACGCTTTCGCATGACGGCTACTACATGGCGCCCGCCGTGATCGCCGGCACCGGCAATGACTGGCGCATCAACCGCGAGGAGATGTTCGCGCCGATCGCCTGCGTGATCCGCGCCGGATCCTATGACGAGGCGCTGGCCATCTCCAACGACACCGATTTCGGCCTGACCGCAGGCATCATGACCAGATCGCTGGCGCGGGCGGGCGATTTCCGCCGCCGTGCCGAAACCGGCGTCGTCATGGTCAATTTGCCGACTGCCGGGACCGACTATCATGTGCCGTTCGGCGGACGTGGCGACAGCTCCTACGGCCCGCGCGAGCAGGGCCAGTATGCGGTGGAATTCTTCACCAGCACCAAGACAGCCTATATCTCGACCGGCCCGGCCTCATAGGTGCGAAGATGCATGTGATCGACTGCCTCCAATATTGCAACTGGTCGGAAAAGATCTTCCGGCAGATGCGCGAGGGCGGCGTCGACGCCGTTCACGTCACCATTGCCTATCACGAGACCTTTCGCGAGATGGTGGCGAATGTCGAGCAGTGGAACCGCTGGTTCGAGCGTTATCCCGAACTGATTTTCCAGGGTCGCACCGGCGAGGATGTGCGCCGCGCCCGCCGCGAGGGCCGGACCGCTATTTTCTTCGGGTTCCAGAACCCCTCGCCGATCGAGGACGACATCGGCCTTGTCGAGATCTGCCATACGCTCGGCGCGCGCTTCATGCAGCTGACCTATAACAACCAGTCGCTGCTGGCGACCGGATGTTACGAGGAGGAGGACACCGGCCTGACGCGCATGGGACGGACCGTGGTCGCCGAGATGAACCGTGTGGGGCTGGTCGTCGATATGAGCCACTCCGCCGAACGCTCGACCCTCGAGGCCATCGAATTCTCCACCCGCCCGATCGCCATCACCCATGCCAACCCGGCATTCTGGCATCCGGCGCGCCGCAACAAGTCCGACGATGTGCTTCGTGCGCTTGCCGAATCCGGCGGCATGCTTGGATTCTCGCTCTACCCGCACCATCTGAAAGACAAGACGGAATGCACGCTGGAGAGTTTTTGCGAGATGATCGCGCGCACGGCCGAAATGATGGGACCGGAGCGGATCGGGATCGGCACTGATCTGTGTCAGGACCAGCCAGACAGCATCGTCGAATGGATGCGCGTCGGGCGCTGGACGAAAGACATCGATTACGGCGAGGGAAGCGCGGCCAATGCCGGGTTCCCGCCGATGCCGGAATGGTTCACCGACAACCGGCATTTCGGCAATGTCGCCGACGGTCTGGCAGCACAGGGCTTTGCAGCCGCCGAGATCGAAGGCATCATGGGCGAGAACTGGCTGGCATTCTTTGACTCCAGCTTTGGAGCGGCAAATGGCTGAGCATATGGACATGAGGGAACAGGCTGTGAATGTGGCCGAAGCGCCTCTGCGTGACCCGCGGACGGTGATGCGGCTGGCGCGGCTTGGCGCGTTCCACCAGAGCCGGCTGAGCTTCATGCGCGTGCTGCTTCGCCGCCTCAGGAACGAGGGCTGGCATTTCGACCGCCCGGTCTTTGACATTGACGAGCGCGGGGTCGGTGTTGCCACCTACCGCGTTTCCGGCCCGCAAAACACCTACACCCTTGTCGCCTTTGCGCATGAGCTGGATGACAGCCTGCGCTCCGACCGGGTGATTGCCGAGGCATGGGACACCACCTTCACGCTGTGTGACGGCGAGGTCGACGCCGCGCAGATCGAACGCCTGTCGGCGAATGTTCCGAAACAGGAAGCCGGCCGGGTCTCCGACACCGAGATGGTGCTCTCGCGCGCCAACAAATCCGTGCGGCTGTTCAGGCATGTGGTCGAGTCGCTGGCTGCCGGCGCGCAGCCCGACGCCACCATGATCGACGAGGTCGGCTATCTGGTGCGCACGACGGCCGTCTACGGCTCCGGCAAGTTCGGCGCCGCCGACCGCGCGAACTGGGCCACCCGCCCCGAATTCACCGGTTCCTTCCAGCCGGAAATGCTGGCTGTCTGGCTGATCAGGACCTTCTCGGTCGATCTGGCCGAACATATGGCGCGGGTGGCGGCACCGGCTACCGCCGTCAGGCTGGATCCGGAGATTCGCCGCAAGCTGGGTGTCGGCAATTCGACCGGTCTCGGCATGGCGCCGTTCCTGATCAACCATCCGCGGCTGATCAACAGCTGGATCGCCGCGCGCGAGACGGCGCTTGCCCGCCTGCGCGCCATCGGGACGGCCGATGACAGCATCATCCGGCAGTTCCGCCTGCTGGCGCGCCGCGCCGCGAAAAACGCCGATGAATGGCAGGTGGCCGATGAACGGCAAATGGCGAAGATCGAGCGCCTGCGTGATGATTTCACCTGGATCGTGGCCCGGGCCGATGAACTGGACACGGCTGATGCCATGCCGTGGGACAGCTTCTATCGCGAGGCTGAAGCCACCCTGTCGCTGGAAGGCCAGGAAGCTCTGGTGTCGCTGATGATGGAGCCGTATGGCGAGATCGTCGACCCTCTGGCGGCCTGCATGCATGCCGACGAGGAACTGGCGCACCGGATCGATGGCAAGGCCACCGTGGCCGATACGATTGCGGCCATCGACGCGCAATATGACTGGACCGGCAGCATCGATTTCGAGGCCGCCGACGCACAGGCGCGGGTCTGGTATGTCTCCGAGGAAAAGCTCGAGCCGCGCCTTGGCGAGAGGTTCGAGGAGCCGCTGGAACCCTATGAGCAACCGCTCAGCCCCGGTCGTGACGCCGCCCGCATGCGCCGTGACCTGGCTGCATTCGACGGCAAGGCAAGCCTTGGTGCGTTTCTGCTGCAGCATCCTGAACACCGTCACATGGCGCGCCGCCTGCAACAGGTCTCGCGCCTTGCCTACGGCGAAATCCGTGACAACACCATCGCCGCCGAAATGCTGCCGATCGACCTGTTGCGCTGCAAATTGTCCTTCTTCGGGGCGACGCGGTTCGACCCGCGTTCCGACCGCTGGCTTCGGATCACCATGTACAAGGGCGCCCCGTTCCCGGACGAACTCGGCGCGCTGGACCCCGACGACCTGTTCTATCCCCAGCTGGCGGACGGTACCGCACCGCAATGAGCTGGTCGCTAGGCGAGACGGCTGCACTCGCGCTGAAGGCCGCGCGCGGTGCCGGAATGAGCTGGGGCCTTGCCGAGGAAACGGCGGCATCGGTGGTCTGGCTCCATAGCCGCGGGCTTCCCGGCATCTCGGCCCTGTGCAGCTATCTCGGACAGTATCTCGGACAGCATCTCGGACAGGCCGCTGCCCCGCAGAGCCCTGAAGGCGGCTGCCCGATCATGACCGGATGCGCGCTGATCGACGGCATGATGGATGTTCCGGAAACATCCTCGCAGACCCTCGACCTTGGCCATGTGCACGCGCCGCTGCTTTTGCTGCCATTTGTGGCACGGCTGGAGCCGGGCCATTACTGGCTGCGCGCGCCGGGCCTCCCCGGAACGGTCGATATCGCAAAGGGCGACGGCTGGCAGAGCCACTGCCTTCGCGGCAGCGGCAGCTGCACGGTCAGCCTCGGGGACAGGCCGCAGGTCGATCCCGCGCTGGAGATGATCACAAGGGTCGACGGCCGTTTCACCTGCTGCGTCGACCGTCTGGATGCCTATGCCCATCGCACCTATGCGCCGGCGACCGGCCAGTCACGCATGTCTGGCGCCGGCGCCGGCCTGACCGATAACGACTGACAACTCTGGAACATGAATCGGGGTGTGAAATCCGGCATCCGGATTCCCGGGCCTTGGTCCCGAATCTAGATCTCCGCCCCGGCCTTCCATTCGCGCCATTTCAGGACAATGGTCGCCCCCAGCTTCGCAATCGGCGTCGGCGGCAGCAATTGCGGCGCGTCGTATGATTGCAGATCCTGCACAATCGGCGAGTTCGACCTTGTCGCCAGCTCGACCGCACCGATGCCGGACAGCGTGCCCTTGGCGGTGCCGAGCCCGTTCTGGCAGCAGGCCGAGAAGAAGCCGGGCTCAAGCTCGCCGAAGGCGGGGACCGAGTTGCGCGACAGGCACAGCCTGCCGCCCCAGCTGTGCGTCATCGCGACATCGTCCAGCATCGGGAAACGGCGGCGGAACGCACGTTCATGATCCCGTCTGAAGCGGGCGACACGCCCCTCTGAGACTTCCATCGCCGGGTCGTAGGTCCAGCGGTTGCGGATGACGATGCGTGACCCGCCCTCGCCGCGATGACGCCGCACGGTCGACCCCATCGGATCTGCCGGCGTGATGCCCCAGGCCGGCATGCCGCCCAGACGCCTTTGCTGCGCGGCGTTCAGCGGTTCGCTCATCGAGGCATAGGTGAAGACATGCATCAGCCGCTGGCGGAAAAAGCCGAAACTCTGGGCATGGCCATTCACCGCCATGATCACTTTCTTGGCGGCGATACGCGCCCGTGGTGTCGTCACCAGCCAGCTGTCGCCCTGCCTGTCATAGCCGGTTGCCGGGCTGTTCTCGTACAGGCTGACGGGATGCGTCTGTTTCGTCGTCAGGCCAAGCGCCAGCTCGCGGACATAGAGCGCCGGTTGCAGCATCACCGCGCCGGGAAGGAACAGGCCGGAGCTGTAGAACTCGCTTCCTGTCAGCTCCTTCATCTCGTCGGCATCCAGCCGCTTGTACGCCTCGCCAAGAAGATCAAGCTGGTCGGCATAGGCGCTGTTATGCGATTCGCCGCTGGCATTGACCGCCCCGTTCACCCGGCCGATCGGATCAACCGCTTCGCAAGGCATGCCATATTCCGCCGCCGCCGCCTTGGCAAAACCCTGCGCATGCCGGTTCAGGCTGATCTGCAGCCGGTCGCCATCGGCGCTGCCGGCATAGCCGTCGCCAGACAATTCGTGCGGCAGATCAATCATGAAACCGGAATTGCGGCCGGCGGGGCCCTCGCCGATGCGGCCTGCCTCAAGCAGAATAATGCTGTCACCGCCGCGCAATTCGGTCAGCCGCTTGGCCGCCGACAGGCCGGCGAAACCGCCGCCGATGACCAGCCAGTCAGCCGTGATGTCACCCTCGGCCTCCGGATAGGAGGGGGCGGCGCCCAGAACCGCATTCCAGCCGGTGATGCCGGTATCGCGTGGCAATTTGCTGATCTGTCGCATGCAGAGAAATTCCTGTCTTCGGGCACGCTGTACGCCGCTTACGTCTTCTGATTTAGTGGCATGAGCCGCTGAAGGAAGCAAGATTATGAACGAGACAGTCACACCAGACGCAAAGCGACGTGGCGGAAGGCGCGAACGCCGTGATCTGCGCACCAGGCCGGACCATGCGATGCTGCCGACACTGGCCGGACAGCTGCCGCTGACGGAACCGATGGATCAGGAGCAGATAGAGCGCATTGACGCGGCCTCGCTCGATATTCTGGAAGAGGTAGGCGTTGTCTTCCGTGACGACATCGCGCTCGAGGACTGGCGCAAGGCCGGCGCCGATGTGCGCGGCGAACGGGTGCATCTGGACCGCGGGCTGGTCAAATCCCTGATCAAGACGATCCCGTCCGAGATCACGCTTCACGCCCGCAACCCCGAAAAGACCGTCGCCCTTGGCGGACGGCAGTCGATCTTCATCCCGATGACCGGCGCGCCCTATCTTCGCGACCTAGAGGATGTTCGCCGCTCCCCGACCCTGGATGACCTGGCGACCTTCCACAAGCTGGCGCACATGCTGCCGGCCATGCATTCATCGGCGCACCATATCGTCGAGCCGATGGACCATCCGATCTCGCACCGGCATCTTCGCATCACCCACTCCTCGATGCTTTATTCCGACAAGACCTTCATGGGGATGACCACCTCGGGCCAGAACGCCGAGGATGTGCTGGATATGTGCGCCATCCTGTTCGGCGAGGAGTATCTCGAAACCCATGCGGTCGTCACCGGCAACTGCAACGGCAACTCGCCGCTGGTCTGGGACGAGACCATGCTGTCGGCGATGCGCGCCTTCAACCGGCGCAACCAGCCGGTGCTGTGCTCGCCCTTTGTTCTCGGCGGGGCCAACACCCCGGCCTCCACCGTGCCGACGGTGGCACAGCTGAATGCCGAGGCGCTGTCAGCGCTTGCCTATACGCAGGTGATCCGCCCGGGATGTCCGGCCATATACGGACACTACCTGTCGACGGTGTCGATGCAGTCCGGCGCGCCGATGGCCGGCACCCCCGAGATCAGCCTGATGAATTTCATGATCGGGCAGATGGCGCGGCATTACGGCATCCCGTGGCGCACCTCCAACACCCTTGGCGGTGCCAAGACACTGGACGCGCAGTCCGGCTATGAATCGGCGACGACGCTGATGGCGGTGCTGCTGTCCGGCGCGAACTATATCTGGCATTCGGCAGGCTGGAACGAAGCCGGCATGCATTGCTCGATCGCGAAATTCATCGTCGATGCCGAACAGTGCGCCATGGGCTATCGCATGGCCGAAGGCCTGAAATGGGACGATTTCGACGAGGCGCTCGCCGCCGTTCGCGACATCGGGCCGGGCGGCCATTATCTCGGCCATCCGCACACGCAGGAGAAATTCCAGCAGGCCTTCTTCATGCCGAAACTGTTCGACAACAACTCGTTCGAGCAATGGGTCGCCGAAGGGTCGAAGGATGTCACCGAGCGGGCGCTGGCGACCGCGAAATCGATGCTGGACAGCTATGAACAGCCGCCGATGGATGCGGCCACCGACGAGGCGCTTCGCGACTATATCGCACGGCGCGAACGTGAAATCCCGGCCATGGATTCGCTGAATCAGGAATTCTAGGACAGGCTTGAGGCAAACGCTCAGGGCAGGCTCAGCTTCGCCATCCTGCCGCCATCGATGCGGTAGATCTCGCCGGTGATGAACGCCGCCTCCTCCGACGCAAGGAAAGCGACCAGCGCCGCCACCTCGGCCGGACTGCCGGTGCGGCCTGCCGGATGGATGCCGCCGATCTGCCGGCGGAAGGCTGCCGGATCATCCATCGATTCGATGAAATCCTCGTTCAGTTCGGTATCGATCCATCCCGGCGCGACGGCGTTGCAGCGGACCCCGTCGCCGCCATGGTCGATGGCAACGGCACGGGTCAGCCCGTGAAGCCCGGCCTTTGACGCGCAATAGGACGCGTGCCCCGGGTTCGAGCCCAGCCCCTCGATCGAGCCGATATTGACGATGCTTCCCCGCGCCACTCGCAGATGCGGCAACGCCGCCCGTATCATCAGGAAGGGCGCCGTCAGATTGACCGCCATGTCATGCGCCCAGTCGGCCGTGCTCATCTCCTCGACGCCGGCCTGCCGCATCACACCGGCATTGTTGACCAGCACATCCAGCCGTCCACCAGCCTCGATCACGCGCGACACCACCTGCGCCGGGGCATCCGGGTCGGCGAGGTCGGCGCTGATCGATTCATGGTCAAGGTCATCACCGCGCTGCGCTGTGAATACCCGCGCGCCTTCATCGCGCAGACGGTCGGCAACCGCCTTGCCGATGCCGCTTCGCCCGCCGGTGACAAGCGCCAGCTTTCCTTCAAATCTCATCTCGTCCCCTCACCTGTCTTCCCTCTGCAGTGTCATGCATCCGCATGACGGCAGCAAGCATCTTGGCCGGTGAGGCGCTTTGCGCATGCCAAGCCGGGGCAGTCTGGTCTATTCTGGACGCCATGCGTTGCCGCTGTGTCCGGAGCCTGTGAAGATGAGCCGCAATCCCGAAAAGAGATACTGGTACGAGGTGGTCGCCGAGATGCTGGCGGCCGAGGGCGTGTCCGACTGTTTCGCCCTGCTCGGCGATGCCAACATGCATATGGCGACGCATCTGGATTCGCTGGGCACGCGGATGATCCATGTCCGGCATGAGCATTGCGCGGTGGCAGCAGCCATGGGCTATGCCCGAAAGACCGGCCGCACCGGGGTCGCCACGGTCACCTGCGGGCCCGGGCTGACACAGCTGATGACCGCCCTTCCGGCGGCGGTGCGGGCGCATATCCCGCTTGTCGTCATCGCCGGCGAGGCCCCGCTGACCCGGGCCTGGTACAATCAGGGAATTGCGCAGGCTCCCTTTGTCGAGGCCACCGGCGCGGCCTATCGCCCGCTGCATCACCCGCCACGCTTTGCCACCGGCATCCGTGACGCCTTTCTTCAGGCACGAACCGAAATGCGGCCGGTGGTTGTCGGCATTCCCTTCGACCTGGCGGAAAGCGAGGCCGTGGATGCCCCGGCCCTGCCGGCCCCGTCGGCCGAGCTGATGCCGGCCGCATCGCCGCTCCCGCCGCATGAGGGGGAGCTTGCCGCCGCGCGAAGGATGATCGCTGACGCAAGGCGGATCATTGTGATGGGCGGGCTTGGCGCGGTTGCCGCCGGCGCCGGACCGGCATGCGCGGCGCTTGCCGACAGGCTGGACGGGCTGCTGGCGACGACCCTGCCGGCACGCGGGATCTTCCATGACCATCCCTTCAACCTTGGTGTCGCCGGCGGCTTTTCATCGGAGATCGCGCGGGAATGCTTTGCCGAGGCCGATCTCGTGATCGCCGTCGGTGGGTCGCTTGCCAGCCATAATTCGGATGCCGGCAAGCTGTGGCCCAACGCAAGGCTGCTGCAGATCGACATCTCGCCGGCCACCATGGTGCAGGGACGGCGCGCCGCCGATGCCACGATGCGGTCCGATGCGAGGCTGGGTATCGAGGCGCTGCTTGACGGGCTGGACCAGCGGGAAAGCGACTGGCGCAGCGAGGCGCTTGCCGGTGATATAAGCAGCCGCCCGTTCGACAGCACGGGCTTCACCATTGATGACGGCACGCATGATCCGCGCGAGGTGGTTGCCGCGCTGGAGGCCACCCTTCCGCAGAACTGCCAGCTGGTGAATTCCTCAGGTCACTGTTCCTGCTTCTTTGCGCATATGCCGTCGCGGCCGCAGTCGCATTTCCTGACCATTCGCGAATTCGGCGCCATCGGCAACGGCATCAGCTTTGCCATGGGGGTGGCCGCGGCACGGCCGGAGGAGCCAGTGGTGCTGTTCGACGGCGACGGCAGCCTGCTGATGCATGTTCAGGAACTTGAGACGATCCGCCGCCACGGGTTGCGGGTGATCATCTTCGCCATCAATGACGGGGCCTATGGCTCGGAAATCCACAAGCTGCGCGCCGACGGCCTTCCGGATGACGGCGCGGTGTTCGGGCGGCCCGATTTCGCGTCCATTGCCAACGGGTTCGGCATCGCCGGGCACCGGCTGGACGACCTTGCCGCGCTTCCGGCACTGGTTGATCAGGTGATCGCGTCCGGCGGCCCGGCGGTGATCGATGTGCCGGTGTCGGACAAGGTGGTCTCGCCGGTCATCCAGCGGTCACATGGCTGAACGGCGCGCCTCTCCGGCATCGGCAAGCAGCGCTGCGAAC
Organism: Rhodospirillaceae bacterium; assembly: GCA_011522725.1. Classification (GTDB taxonomy): domain Bacteria; phylum Pseudomonadota; class Alphaproteobacteria; order Puniceispirillales; family Puniceispirillaceae; genus UBA8309. Next base: position 7,757 of record WTIL01000047.1, on the reverse strand, counting down.
CGGTACAGCCCGTGCACGAATTTCGAATAGGGCAGCACAAGGAAGAATCCGTAGACCAGGCCCAGATGGATCGCCAGCGTCAGCCCCATGAACGAGGTCTCGCGCAGCGCCAGAAGCACGAGGCCCGTGGCGCTCACCCAGAACAGCACCCAGATGAAGGCGTAATCCATGCCCAGCTTTGCCAGCGGGCGCACGGCCGGCTCCATCCGCCGCTTCTCGCGCCACAGCCCGGCCGTGCCGACACACAGCATGATCCCGCCGACGGTGCCAAGCACCACCGGCAGTTCCAGATAGCCATAGGGCGCTTCGCGGCCGAGAAGGTAGTGGTAGATCGTGCCGGTGCTGGTCGATGCGAAGCACAGCATGAAACCATAGAAGGTCGCGTGATGGTAATGCCGCCGGGCGAGGCTGTTCCTGTCGTCGGGTCCGGGGCACCCGGCACCGTCGCCTGAATTGTCGCCGCCAAGATTGCGCATGGTCGCCGTCGCCGACATGGCATCGGCAAAGGCCGGCCAGCCGCCCCAGCGCGCGCCCGTGCCGCGCCAGTAGCGCCGCCATCCGATGATGAAGGCCACGATGGTGAAACCGGTGATCGCCATCGGGATGCCGGCCATCACCGTATGCGGCATCAGCACATAGAAGGCGCCCTCGCCGATATGCACGCCCCAGAACAGCTGCGGCGAAATCATCGCCAGCATCAGCCCCACAGCCAGCGCCAGCGCGGCGGTGATGATCATCACCAGCGCCAGCCCGTTGCGCTCAAAAAGCCCCGAGAGCGGGCCCGGCCAGGCGAATTCGGCCCATGTCTCGGCGCGCCGTTCAGCGAGCGTCAGCGGCACATTGACGGCGAATTCATGCGGCGGCGCATATTGGCAGGCATGATAGCAGGCCCCGCAATGATGGCAGAGATTGGCTAGCTGCGCCGTATCGCCGACATCAAACAGGCGGCGGCGTTCCATCGCCGGAAAGACGGCGCAGAACCCCTCGCAATAGCGGCAGGCATTGCAGATCTGCATGATCCGGGCGGTTTCCTCATGCGCCGGCGTGCTGGCGAGCTTGATCAGGCTGACATCATCCATGTGACCTTGTCCTTGCGTTACCGGTTGAGGCTGCGGGCGGCATCGGCTCCGGCGATGCGGCCGAAGACGGCGCCGATGGTCATGCCGATCCCCGCCAGATAGCCCTGGCCGAGAACATTGCCCGCCATGATCTCGCCGGCGGCATAAAGGTTGGCTGACGGCTTGCCGTCCGCCATCAGGATCTGCGCCGATTCATTCACCTCAACACCCATATAGGTAAAGGTAATGCCGGGCCTCAGCGGAAAACCGTAATAGGGCGGCACGGCGATGGGCGCGGCCCAGTTCGTCTTCTCCGGGCTCAACCCGCTTGTCGCCTTGCCGTCGAGAACCGACTGGTCGATCGGCCCCTCGGGACAGGCGGCGTTGAACCGGTCGACGGCGGCGCGCGCCGCCGCGGGATCGAGGCCAAGCTGGTCGGCGAGCCCCTCGATGCTGTCGTCGCGGATCGGCGTGAAGACCGAGGGCATGAAGCGCGAAACGCCGACGGAATCCAGAATGGCATAGCCGATCTGGTCGGGCTGTCCGGCAACGAGCCGCCCCCAGATGGCATAGCGCTTCGGCCAGAAATCCTCGCCCTCGTCATAAAACCGCTCGGCGTCACGGTTCAGGACGATGCCGAACGGCACCCCGTCGATGCGGCTGGCGATGCCGCCGTCATATTTCGGGGCGCGGGCGTCGATCGCCACCGCATGGCACTGGTCGAGCGCGCCGACAGGCTTCACGCCCTGATCGAGCAGGCTCTTCAGCACCGTGCCGGTGTTCCATGGGGTGCCGCGCACCAGAAAATTCTTCGCCGCCTCGCCCCAGCCTTCGGCAAGCCAGTCGAGATTGGCCTCGAAGCCGCCGGCGGTGGTGATCACCTTTTTCGCCGGCACGGTCTCGCCGCCGGCAAGCCTGACACCTTCGCAGAACCCGTCATCGATCAGGATATCCGCAACCTCGGTGTCATAATGAAGCGCCACGCCCAGCCCTTCGGCATGACGGCACAGGCTGTTCAGCAGCGCCCGTCCGCCACCCAGGAAAAAGGCGTTGGTACGGCCGAGATTGAGCGTGCCCGACAGCGCCGGCTGGAACCTGACACCACGCTCGCCGAGCCAGGAGGTGAGCTCGGCCGACTTCTCCAGCGTCAGCCCGGCGAGCTCCTTGTTGGTGACACCGCGCGTCACCCTCATCAGATCCTCGAAATACTCTTCGAAGCTGTAGGCGTCGGTCAGCACGTCGGTCGGCTCTTCATGCATGGCCCGCAGATTGCGCGTGTGGCGGGTGTTGCCGCCGCGCATGTCGCGCGGTGCGGCTTCGAGAACCAGCACCGAGCATCCGGCCTCGGCCGCGGTGATGGCGGCGCACAAGCCGGCGTTGCCGGCCCCGATGACCAGCACGTCCCAGCGTTCCGGATAGCCGTTGTCGTTACTTGTATACATCTGTATACAGGTACGTGATGAGTGATCCGCAAGTCAAGAAGCCAGACGCCGTGACATGGGCGAAATGGCCTGAATTACAGGATGGTGACGATGTCGCGCAAGCAGCCACGCCGGTCAGGTTGCGGCGGCTGATCCTTGACGCCATTCAGGCCGGAGAGCTGCGACCCGGCGCGCGGCTCAAGGAAACCGAGCTTGTCGCCGCACTGTCGGTCAGCCGTACTCCGCTTCGCGAGGCGCTGGCGGCGCTGCGGGCCGAGGGCATTCTGGAGCGCGACGATGACGGGCTGCGGGTGCGGCGGCTCGACTGGCACGATGTGCGCGGGCTTTACGAGCTTCGCGGCACGCTTGAGGGTCTTGCCGCAAGCCTGGCGACGCGCAACGCCGGTGACGCCGAACGCACGGTCATTGACGGGATATGTGCTGCCGAGGCAGAGCTGATCGAGGCCGGGGCTCCGCCACATTTGCTGGCCCGCCAGAACAGGCAGTTCCACAACGCCATTCTTCAGGCCGCCGGCAACAGGTTCCTTGCCGAAAGCCTCGAACGGCTGTCCCGGCTGATGGTGCTGCTCGGTGCCACCGCCTATACGCTGGCCGGGCGCGCCGAAGCGATCCGCGATGAACATGCCGCCATCAACAACGCCATCCGGTCGGGTGACGCGACTGCCGCCGCCACGGCCATGTCACGGCATCTGGACAGCGCGCTGACGGCGCGGCTGAGACTTCTGAGCCTGACCGACGGACAGGAGCATGACTGAGATGGGTTCCGCTCGCACCCTCCTTCCGGCATGGCTGGTGAGCGACCTGATCCGTCTCGCCGTGACCTTCACCATGGCGCTTTCGGTTGGCTGGAGTTTCATGCAGATCGGCATTCCAGCCCCCTATCTGATGGGAAGCCTGTTCGGGGTCTGGTTTGGTGGCGCGCTGGTCAGGCCGCTGCAGCCGCATCTCGGCGTGGCACGGTGGTTTCACAAGCCCGTGGTGCTGGGGCTGGGCGTACTGATCGGCGCGACCTTCAACCAGTCGGTGCTGGACCATGCCGACAAATGGATGGTCACGCTTGCCACCATGGTCGGCACCACGATCGTCGTGACAGCCATCGGCTATACGTTCCTGCGGCGGCGTCGCGGATACGAGCCGCGTCTGGCCATCCTATGCAGCGTTCCGGGCGGCCAGGCCGAAGCCATCGTCATGGCGCGCGAGATGGTCGACAAGGATTATGTCGTGGCGCTGTTCCACCTCGTCCGGGTTGTGGTCGTCTTTGTGTCGACCCCGCTGCTCCTCGGCATCATCGAGGGGCGCGCGGCAGTGGAAAATTCCAACGTCGCGCTGCGCGACATGCCCAGCATATTCGGCCTTCCGCCATCCGACATCATGGTGTTTGTCGGGCTTGGCGTCGCCGGATTCATCATCGCCCGCCTGTGCCGGGTGCCGATGCCGCATCTTCTGGGCCCGGTCGGACTGTCGACGCTGTTCCACCTGACCGGCTGGGCCGAGCTGCCGCGGGTCAATGAATTCGTCATTCTGGCGCAGCTTGCCATTGGCGGCGAGGTCGGCGCGCGCCTTGCACGGGTGCCATTCCGCGATCTCATCGAATATCTGAAGGATGCCGTCGTCACGACCGCGCTGATCGTCAGCGCCTATTTCATATCGACGGCAGCCATCTCCTTTGCCACCGGCACGAGCTTCCTGACGGTCTGGCTCGCCTTTGTGCCGGGCGGGCTCTACGAGGTGACGCTGCTGGCGCTGATATTCGGATTCGACGTCGCCTTTGTCGCCTTCCATCACACCATCAGGGTGATGATGATCTTTGTCGCGCTGCCGCTGCTGGCCTTCCGCCTCGGGCCGCGCGAGGTCAGCTCGCCGCCGCCTCGGGATTGATCATGTTGATCGGTGCGCCGTCGCGCCAGGCAACCACCTGATCGAAGATATCGGCAAACTGGATCTCGAACTCATCCTCGGTCACGAACCCGATATGTGGCGTTCCGATCAGGTTCGGATGGGTCGCCAGCGGGTCGTTCGCCCAGCTGATCGGCTCCTCGTCGAACACATCTATGGCCGCCATGCCGGGTCTCCCGGCGTTCAGCGCGTCGAGCAGCGCGCCCTCTTCGATCAGACCGGCGCGCGAGGTGTTCACCAGAACCGACCCCGGCTTCATCATCGCCAGATCGGCCGCCGTGACCATGCCGCGGGTCGCGGGCTTCAGCCGCACATGCAGGCTGACGACATCGCTTGTCGCAAAGAATTCCTCACGGCTGGCGGCCACGATTCTGCCATCCGCCGCCGCGCGGGCACGGCCTTTCTCGCTTCCCCAGATCACGGCCTTCATGCCGAACGCATCGGCGTAATCCGCGACCTGCCCTCCGATCCGGCCATAGCCGAGAATGCCGATCTGACGGCCATGCGCCGATTTGCCGACGCCTGTCTGCCAGCCGCCGGCGCGAAGGCTCTCCATCTGCCGAGGAATGTCGCGCAGCGCCGCCAGCATCAGCGCCCAGGTCATTTCCGCCGCCGCGTGCGACACCCCGCCTGACATATTCGAACAGACCAGCACACCATGTTCGGTGCAGGCCTCCACATCGATATGCGGATAGACGCTGCGCTGCGAGATCAGCTTCAGGTCGGGAAGCTGTTCGACGAGCTCGCGGGTGACGGCTGTGCGTTCGCGGAACAGCACAACCGCGTCGAACCCCTGAAGGCGCGCCGCCAGCCTGTCCACATCCGGCTCGTGGTCGGTGAATATGGTGACGTCGATCCCGTCGAGCCTGGCAAAGCAGGGAAGGCCGCGAAGCGTGTCGAACCAGTCATCAAGGATGGCGAGTTTCATCACATCTCTCCGTTCCAGACCGAGGCGGGCACGAACAGCTTCCCTTCGGCAAGTTTGCGCGCCGTGCGCAAGAGGCCGGCCGAATGGTGCCGGAACCCGTCCGCACCGAGCTCGTAATCGACCAGCACGTCCATTGCCCCCATCGGATGGCGCAGCGTGACGGTGCAGGGAATATCGGCCGGACGCGCCATCATGCCGTCTGCCACGGTACCCGGGGTAAGCGCGCAGGACGCCATGCACTGGCTTCCCGTCACCGCCATGGTCGGGTGTGTCTTCCATGGCATGAAATAGCGCGCCTCGATCTGTCCGGGGTTGTCCGCCGGATTCGCCACCGGCGCCAGCAGGCCGAATTTCGGCATGACCGACTGGCTGCAGTCGCCAAGACCCATGGCGTGGCCAGCTTCCAGCCGCACCGCCTCCATGGCGGCGAAGAAATCGCGGTTGTCGTCGAGTTCCTCGCGGGACTCGGTCCCGCTGAGGCCGAAATCGGCGGCACGTGCGATCACCATCGGCATCGCCACATCCATGCAGGTCACATCCATCCCGCCGATCCTGTCCATCGGGTTCCCCGTCGGCAGGAATGCCCCGGTGGTGGAACCGGCGACATCCATGAAGTTGAGTTCGACCGGCGCGGCGGTGCCCGGCACGCCGTCGATGGACGTGTCGCCGTCATATGTCACGGTGCCGCCTGGCGTCTGCACCCGGGCAAGGACTCGCGCGCCCGTATTCACGGCCCTGATCCTGACTTCGGTCACATCACCCTTGGCGGCGATCAACCCCATTTCCAGCGCCGCCGGGCCGACCCCGCTCATGATGTTGCCGCAGGTCGGCTTGTAGTCGACAAGCCCGTCCTCGACGCTGACCTGGGCGAAGAAATAGTCGATGTCGGCCCAGCCATCCCCGGACCTCGACAGCATCGCGACCTTGGTCGTCACCGCGCTGCCGCCGCCGATGCCGTCAATGTTCAGCGGATGCCCGGACCCGACCGCGGCAACCAGCACATCGGCGAGGCGGTCGAGGTCGGCCGGAAGGTCGGCACGGTTCATATAGGGCCCGCGCGAGGAACCGCCACGAAGAAACAGAAAAGGTATGCCCGTCTGAGTCATGGATGTCTGGGTCATATGTTCCGCCGTCATCTTGCTACAAGCCCGACTATAAGTGGCGGGTGCGGGCCCGCCAATCGGCAAGTTCGCCGCTCCCGGAATTCCTCCCGGAATTCCTCACGGGATTCCGGCTACAGCCTGAACAGCCGGCGCGCAAGGAAACTTCCCACGGCGATGGTCAGCACGATCCGGATCAGGTGATGCAGGGCCACAACCACGGGATTGAAATTCAGCGAGAGGGCGATCAGGCTCATCTCGGCGAGGCCGCCGGCCGCGAAACTGACGAACATCACGTCGAACCCGGCCGGGACATAATCCGTCAGCACCCATGCGATCGCCGATCCGACAGCCAGCATGTAGAGGCCGACGATCAGCCCGAAGCCCAACCCCTTGACCAGAAGCCGCCGCGACATGCCGCTGAACTGGGCGCCGAGCGCGGTGCCGATCATAAACTGCGCCACATGCCCCATCCAGTGCGGGACATCGATGGTCACTGTGCCGGAAACCGTCAGCACAAAGGCCACGGTCAGCGGGCCGACCATATGCGCCACCGGAAGCCGCGCCAGATGCCCGATCCCCAGCCCGACCGCGGCAATGGCGAGGATCAACCCGACATCGGACAGCTGATAGCTGGAGGTCGCAAGGCTTTCGCCGGCAAGCGATCCCACCACCTCGCCCTCGACAAAAAGGAACAGCAGCGGCACCGAGGTCACCACCAGGATGATGCGGGTGAAATGCTGTGCGGTTACAATGCGCAGGTCGGCGCCGGCCTTTTCCGCAAGCACGACCGAATCGATGATGCCCCCCGGAAGCGAGGCGAAATAGGCATCGCGGCTGTCATATTTGCCGCCCCATCGCATGATGGCATAGCCGCCGGCATGGGCGATCAGGATAAAGGGCAGGAGCATCAGCCCCGAAATCCAGAATTGCGGCAGCAGGGCCAGAATGTCCGGCGAGAAGCGCGAGCCGATCATCGCCCCGATCATCGACATGAAGACAAGCCGGACCCAGCGTGTCACCTGCGGCAGCGTGCGTCCGCCGCGTTCGTACCACAGCACGAAGCAGGCGGCGCCGAAGATGCCGCCAAGCATGTAGGGCATGGGGGCACCGATGAAAAAGGCGCCGGTGCCCCCGATAAATCCGGACAGGAAGATCAGCAGCAAACGCGGATCCATGGTTTTTGCCGTATCCGTTACGCCTTTGCCTTGCGCGCGCGGTAGGTCGACCAGGACCGCATGCCGACAACCGCCGCGCCGATGATCAGGAAGATCGGGGCATAGGAGAACTTGCCCTGATATTCAAAGCTCATGAACACCAGCACACCGCTGTC
>WTIL01000002.1:6260-18456 GCA_011522725.1 Rhodospirillaceae bacterium | reverse complement strand
GGCGCGATCATCGGCAGGCTTCTGAAAGAGGACGGCGCGCTTCGCAAGTTCAATCTCGCCATGGCAGCACTTCTGGTCGCCAGCATGGTGCCGATTTTTCTTGGATAGTGCGACCTCTTGCGCGCTGGTGCCATTCGCCGTTGCACCGGCGCGGAATTCCATTAAGGTTTTTACAGGACAGGTATCGCGCGGAAACAGCAGGCGCGAGGATGGGTAGAGCATGACACAAGACCAGTGGCCGGCCGGAAAACATTACGTCGAGACAGCCAACCTCCCCGCTGCCTTCTTTGCGAATGTGGATGCCGGTGGTGACAGGGACCTGCTTGTCAGCAAGGTTGACGGCGAATGGCGCGGCATCAGCTGGCGACGCGTCGCCGATCAGGTAAGGAGACTTGCGAGCATTCTGGTTGAACGCGGCGTCGAGGCCGGCGACCGGGTTCTGGTCTCGGCCGAGAACCGGCCGGAATGGGCTGTCGCCGATCTTGCGGTGATGTCGATCGGGGCCATCGTCGTTCCCGCCTACACCACCAATACCGAAGATGACCATCACTACATCATGGATCATTCCGGGGCGAGCGTCGCCATCACATCGGGCGGAGTACTGGCAACCCGCATCGCGCTGGCGGCCAGCCGGGCCACGTCACTGCACACGCTGATTGTGATGGATGAGAGATTTTCCCCGCCGGACGGCATGCGCCAGCAACTGCTTCACTGGCACAGCGTCATAGATGATGCTCCGCCGCTTGCCGATCTCGAAGGCCGCATCGCCGCGCAACAGCCAGACGATGTCTGCTGTTTCATCTATACATCCGGAACAGGCGGACGGCCCAAGGGCGTGATGCTAACCCACAGGTCGATCCAGGCGAACATCACGGCGGCAATTGAACTCCTGCGCGAAGGCGATGTCATCGAGAACCAGCGGTTCCTGTCGCTGTTGCCATTGTCGCATTCCTACGAGCACACGGCCGGCATGCACCTTCCCTTCCAGATCCTTGCCGAGGTCTGGTACTGCGAGAGCACCGACCAGATCGCCAACAATCTGGTCGAGGTGTCACCGACACTGATGACCGCCGTGCCACGGCTTTACGAGGTTCTTCACGACCGCATCATGCGCGGTGTCCGCGCCAAGGGCGGCATGTCGGAAAAGCTGTTCATGGCGGCCGTCAGGCTCGGCACAAAGCGCTATCAGGGCCGGCGGCTCCTGCCCCATGAACTCGTCCTGAACATGATTGTCGACAGGCTGGTCAGGACAAAGGTCCGCTCGCGCCTTGGCGGACGCCTGCAATATTTCATCTCCGGTGGTGCCGCGCTGAATCCGGAAATCGGCAATTTCTTCATGGCGCTCGGCATCAATATCCTTCAGGGATACGGCCAGACCGAAGCCTCGCCGCTGATCTCGGCAAACCGCCCGAAACGGATCAAGATCGAGAGCGTCGGCCCGCCCGTCGCCGGTATCGATGTCCGGATCGCCGATGATGGCGAATTGCTGGTGCGCGGCGACCTGCTGATGAAAGGCTACTGGCGTGACGACGCCGCAACGGCCGCCACGATCCGTGACGGCTGGCTCTACACAGGCGATATCGCCGCCATCGATGATGAAGGCTATATCTCGATCACCGGCCGGAAGAAGGACATCATCGTCAATTCCGGTGGTGAAAACATCGCCCCGGGCCGGGTCGAGGCCCTGCTGACCATCGAACCGGAGATCGAGCAGGTCATGGTCGATGGCGACAAGCGGCCATGGCTTTCCGCCGTCATCGTGCCGTCGGAAGAGTTGCGCAACATCGCGACATCGCCGGACGCGCTCTACACCATGGTCGGCGAAGCCGTGGACCGGGCGAACAGCCGTCTGTCACAGCTGGAGCGCGTTCGCCGATTCCTGATCGCGGACGAGGCCTTCACCATCGATAACGGGCAGATGACGGCGACGCTGAAGGTCAGGCGCCATATCGTTCGCGATATCTATGGCGACAGGCTCGACGAGCTTTACCCGCAAAAATAGGCATGGAACGCGCAGCGCACCGCCCGCCCAACTTTCTGGTGATCATTTCCGACGAGCACCGGAAGGACGCCCTGGGATGCGCCGGGCACCCGCTTGTGCATACCCCGCATCTCGACAGGCTTGCCGCGCGCGGCACCCGCTTCACCAACGCCTATACATCGTCACCGATGTGCGTTCCGACACGTGCGGCGCTGGCCTGCGGCGACCATGTCCACCGCACCGGGTTCTGGGACAGCGCCACCCCCTATGACGGGTCTGCCGCCACATGGATGCACAGGGTGCGCGATGCCGGGCACGAGATGGTGTCGATCGGCAAGCTGCATTTCCGCAGCGGCGAGGATGACAACGGGTTCAGCGAGGAGATTCTGCCGATGCATGTCGTCGGCGGCGTCGGCTGGATGGCGGCCTTGCTGCGCGAAGATCCGCCAGCCTATGACGCGGCGGCGGAACTTGCCGCAGACAGCGGCCCCGGAAGCAGCAGCTACACGGACTATGACCTTGCCATCACCGCCGCCGCCACCGACTGGATCGCCGCACGGCGAAATGCCGAACGGCCTTGGGCGGCCTTTGTGTCGCTTGTCAGCCCGCATTTTCCGCTGAGGGCACCGCCGGAATTCTACAACCTCTATGCCGATGCCGATTTCGATCTTGAGCCGCAGCAACTCCCCGATCATCCGGAGATCCGCAATCTGGCGCGTTTCTTCGACTATGAACGGCATTTCACAGCTGAAACCAGGCATGCCGCCATGGCGGGTTATTTCGGACTGACAAGTTTCCTTGATGATTGTGTAGGTGAGATTCTCGCAACGCTGGAAGAGAGCGGCCAGGCCGAGGACACGGTAATCCTCTATCTGTCTGACCATGGCGAATTGCTCGGCGACAAGGGCATGTGGACCAAACAGGTGATGTATGAGGCATCCGCCGGCATTCCCATGATCCTCGCCGGCCCGGGCGTGCCGGATGGCATTGTGCGCAACACGGCCGCTTCGATAGTCGATGTCGCCGCGACGGCGCTCGACGTCATGCTGAACACGTCGGACGACAGCGCCCCGGGCCTGTCGCTGCGGCAGCTTGCGCAGGACCCCGACGATGCCGACCGAACCGTGCTGTGCGAATATCACGATGGCGGATCGACGACCGGCGCGTTCATGGTGCGCTGGGGCGACTGGAAATATGTGTGCTACCCGGGCATGCCGCCCCAGCTGTTCAACCTTGCCGAGGACCCGTCGGAGGACCATGACCTTGGCTCGGACGTATCGCAGCGCGCCGCCGCGGCCCGGGCCGAGGGTGCGTCCCGCCTTGCCGCCATCTGCGATGCGGATGCCGTGAACCGGCAATGTTTCGCCGACCAGGCCGCGCGGATCGAGGCGCTTGGCGGCATCGATGTCTGCAGAAACGCCCATCTGTTCAACCATACGCCGACCCCGGCCGAACAGGCGGCAATGCGCGAGGACGGGCGATGAGCGAAGGGAACCCGCTGGCAAAGGGCGCCGCCTGGATGAATGGCGAGATCATGCCGATCAATGAGGCACGCCTTCCGGTAAACGACTGGGGCATCCTTCACAGCGACATCACCTATGATGTTGTGCCCGTCAGGGACGGCGCCTTCTTCCGCCTTCCTGACTATATGGAACGTTTCCGCGCGTCACGAGCCAGCCTGCGCCTCGATATCGGAATGGACGAGGCCGCGATCGGTGCCACCCTTCACCGGATGGTGGCGGCATCGGGTTTGCGTGATTCCTATGTGGCGATGGTTGCCTCGCGTGGCGTGCCGCTGATCCCGGGCACGCGCGACCCGAGGGAATGCGGCAATCATTTCTACTGCTGGTGTGTTCCCTACATCTATCTGATGCGCCCCGAAATGCCCCCCGACGCGCGCACGGCCTGGATCGCCAAGTCGGTGACACGCATTCCGGCGTCCAGTGTAGACCCGCGTGTGAAGAACTATCACTGGGGCGATTTCACCGCCGGGCTGTTCGAGGCCAAGGACAACGGCTTCGAGACGGTGATCCTTCTCGATGCCGACGGCAACGTTACCGAAGGGCCCGGCTTCAATGTCTTTGCCGTCAGCGGGAACAGGCTGATCACGCCGGATGCCGGCGCGCTCGAGGGCATCAGCCGGCGCACTGTCATCGAGATGGGACAGTCACACGGGATGGATGTGGATATCCGGCCGCTTCCGCTTGCAGAGTTCATGGAAGCGGACGAGGTCTTCCTGTCGACATCCGGCGGCGGTGTCATGCCGCTGACCCGCGTCGACGACCGCATTTTCAGCAATGGCGCGATCGGGCCGGTCGCAGCGGCGATGCACGAAACATACTGGCAATGGATACAGGATCCGGCCTATCGCACCGAAATCGAATACGACGCCAAACCTTCGGCGTAGAAGGCGGTCAGTCAAAAAGGGTGGTACCCGCCGGGGCCCGGAGCAGCGGCTTGCGCCGCATGCTTCCCCCCACACTTGACGCCGGCATGAACCGGCATCAAAAACCGGGCTCGCACGACGGGTACCGTCTCTGGAACGGTCAGGAAGCCTCTTCCAGCTTCTCCTCACCGCTCATGATCTTTTCAAACTTCTCGAAGAACATCTTCGAGAGCTTCTTGGCTGTACTGGTGATCAGCCGGCCGCCAAGCTGGGCCAGCTTGCCGCCGGTTTCGGCCTTGGCGACATATTTGAGGATAGTATTCTCGCCATCCTCGATCAATTCCACATCGGCCCCGCCCTTGGCGAAACCGGCAATGCCTCCGTCACCTTCACCGGACAGGCTGAACATGCCGGGTGCCTTGCTGGGATCGAGAGTGACCCGGCCACCAAACTTGGCCTTTACCGGACCGACCTTCAGCGTGACCTTGGCCACGAGCTCGTTCTCGGACTCTTTCTCCAGCTCTTCACATCCCGGGATGCAGGCTTTCAGGATCGCCACATCGTTCAATGCCGCGTAAACACGGTCACGCGGCGCGGGGATGGTGATTTCGTCGGCTAGTTCCATTCTGGGTGTCTCCTTTCAGACCCGGCAGGCAAATATCTGGCGGCATCCGCCAGCACGTCGGCATAGGCATCCGGCGTATCCATATCGACAAAGAACCCGTCCCTGTCGGTTTCGAACGCATGCAGCAAGTCCGGCTCGCGGTCAAGGAGGCCGCGGCAGCCGAGATTGATCCCGCCATCCAGGACCGACTGCGCGGCCGAGGCGGGAAGAATAACAGGATTGCCGCGCTGGCGCGCGCCCGCATGCGCGCGGTACGGCACCGTGACGCGCCCCTCGGGGGCTTCATCATGCGCATCCAGCAGCAACAGGCAGTCCAGCGTCGTCAGGCGCGGCATATCGGCCGGCACAATCAGGAAACAACTGCCCTCTCCCGCCGCTGCAAGGCCGGCATGGACACTGCTCATCTGTCCCGTCGCATGATCATCATTCATGGTGAAACCCGCCGGCATGCCGGTCAGCGCCGCGCCGATCTCGTCCGCCTCATGCCCCAGAACCACAGTCACATCCGCATCGGGAATGGCCGCAAGGGCCTCTGCGGTGCGCCTGACAAGCGGCACGCCGCCGATCTCGAGCAGCAGCTTGTTGGGCACACCCATCCGACGGGACTCACCCGCCGCCAGCAGGATGACTTGCCGATCAGCCATGCGCGGCCTCCGCGCGGCTCGTGCTGCGGCGGGTACGGACAATCTCGGCCATGATCGACAGGGCGATTTCCTCGGGCGTCACAGCATCGATATGAAGCCCGGCCGGTGACCGGACGTCGCCAATCAGTTCGGCCGTAATGCCGGCGGCAACAAGGCGGTCACGATAGCTGGCAAATTTGCGCCTGCTGCCAACAAAGGCCAGGTATTCAGCACCAAGCGGCAAAGCTGCCGTCAGCGAGGCAACGTCACCTGCCCCCTGGGTGGCGACAACAATGAAACGCCTTGTATTGCCGGATGCGGCAAGCTCCTCCGCCGTGGTGTAATGCCGGTCTGCAGCCGGCGCGGCTTCGCCGTCTGCCGCGCCATAGCTCGCAAGGGTAAAGCCGAACCCGGCCGCAATACGCAGCAACGCGCGTGCCACCGGCCCGTGCCCGAACACCAGCAACTCGGGCTGCGGCACCACAGGCTCGACGAAGATGTCCATCGAGCCCTTGCTGGGACAGCCATTGCGCGCCAGCGTCACCATGCCCTCGCCGCCCTGCTCAGCCCCGTCTTCATCGGCCATGAGCTCTTCCGGCCGCAGGCAGACAAGCGTCGCCTCGCCGGACCTGATCGCCTCTTTCGCGGCACGCTGCACCGCAGAGGTGACACAGCCGCCGCCAAGCCAGCCTTCGGCGAATTCACCATCGTCCAGAACAAGCGCCTTCATCCCCGGCTTCGCCGCCGTCGAGGACAGCGTGCGCACGACCGTGGCCACCGCATGCGGCGTCCCGGAAGCCCGCAGGCGGGCCGCGACAGTCTCGACATCGCGTGACGAGAGATCTGGCGATTCCTTCGTCATAGCCGTTCAAGCTCCTCTTCGAGCGCCGCAAGGCTCTCCAGCGTGTTGCAGGGCGCAAACACATCGACATGGGGCAGCGCCGCCGCCATGCTCGCCGCCACCGGCTCGTAATCCTTCCACCCGATCAGCGGGTTCAGCCAGATGGTCTTGCAGCCCTTGCGCTTCAGTTTTTCCATCGCGGTGCCGACACGCTCGGAAGATCCGGTATCGTAACCGTCCGACATGATGATCACCACGCTCCGGCGGCCCAGCATGCGGCCTGCATACTGGCTTGTAAACTGGTCGAGGCAGTGGCCGATGCGGGTGCCGCCGCCAAAGCCCTGCGCCATCATCGACAGGCGGTTCACGGCGCGCAGCGTGTCGCTGTCACGAAGCGCGTCGCTGACGCACATGAGGCTGGTGTGGAAGACAAAGGCGTCGGCCCGCTGGTCGACATCGATGAGCCCGCGAAGGAAGGCAAGGAAGACACGCGCATAGAGCGTCATGGACCCCGACACATCGAGGATCGCGACAAGATGCACCGGACGGTCCGGACGACGCCTGCGAAGAAGCTGCATCGGCTCGCCGCCGCTGGAAACCGACCGGCGGATCACCCGCCGCAGATCGATCAGCGCGCCTTTGCGGGCCGCCTTGCGCCGTCGCGAACGACGGTAGCGGATGGCAGCCGCGATGCGATGCGCCGCACGCTCGGCCATGGCGCGGTCCTCGGGCAACAGGAACTCGCGCATGTCCGTCTTGTCATTGTTGACCGTCTCGGTGGAGACGAGCTTGCCCTCGCCGTCGCTGTCCGCCTCGCCGTGATTGTCATTGTCGGGCGTGTCGGTATCGCCGGTCTCGCCCGTGTCATGCTGTGACAGGAATTTCGAAATGTTGCTGAAGGCGCCCTGGTCCTGGTTGAGATTGCTCACCGGCTTGTGCTCGGTGCGCGAGCGCCCGGGATTGTGCCAATAGGCGTCAAACAGATCGTCGAACTTCGCATATCCCTCGGCGTCGGCCGCGCAAATGGCCTTCAGGGCCATGCGAAGCTCGCGCGGGTCGCCGACATCCAGAAGCGGCATGCTGCGCAGCGCCATCTCTGTTTCAGGCATGCCGACGCGAAAACCGTTGTCACGAAGATGGCGGGTAAAGGCCCCCATTCGTTCCGCCGTGGTGGCGCGTGTCGGAAATCGCGTGACAACGGCCATAGCAGCTTACCCGGCCGCACCGGCAAGCCGCTGTGCGACAGGCCCCGGAATGGTGGCCTGGTCCGCCTCGGTCTTCAACAGCGCCACAAGCGAGGCCTGAAGCGCCACCGGATCATCGGTCAGGTCCTTCAGGCCAAGGCCGGCAAGCGCCGCCGCCCAGTCGAGGGTTTCGGCAATTCCCGGTTTCTTTTCAAGGTCTTCCTTGCGCAGCGCCTGAACGAATCCGACGATCTGGCGGGCAAGTTGCGGCGACAGTTCGGGCCCGCGCTTGGCGAGGATCGACAGTTCGGTCTCGCGGTCGGGATAGGGAACGAAACTGTAGATGCAGCGCCGGCGCAGCGCGTCGGACAGGTCCCGCGTCCCGTTCGCCGTCAGCACCACGATCGGGCGGCTGGTGGCGGTGATGGTGCCGAGTTCAGGCACCGTGATCTGGAAATCGGAGAGGATTTCGAGAAGAAACGCCTCGAATTCCTCGTCGGCGCGGTCGATCTCGTCGATCAGCAGCACCGGCGGGCGTTCCTGCTGTATGGCGCGAAGAAGCGGACGCTCGAGAAGAAACTCGCGCGAGAAAATGCGGTTTTCAATATCACCTGTCGAGGTGCCGGAATCGGCAGAGGCGCGGATGGAGAGAAGCTGGCGCTGATAGTTCCACTCATAGATGGAAGCCGCGGCGTCCAGCCCTTCATAACACTGCAGGCGGATCAGCTCGGTGCCCTCGATCTCGGCAAGTGTCTTTGCGATCTGGGTCTTGCCGACACCGGCATCACCTTCGAGAAGAATGGGGCGTTCAAGCTGAAGGGCGATATGAATCGCCATCGCGAGCTCGTCGGAAGCGACGTAGCCCGCGTCATCGAGGCGTGTCTTGAGGTCTGTCCAGGTCATAAGTCAGCGGCAGGGGCGACGCGCGCCCCCGCCGTATCCGTTCTAGTCGTGAAGACCAAGGCTGTTGGCCGTCTTCCAGATCCGCCAGTGGTCGTGCGGCATGTGCGACTGCGTCAGCCCGAATGCCCGGAAGGCATCATGCACGGCGTTCGAGAAGGCCGGCACACCGCCCACATTCGGGCTCTCACCCACCCCCTTGGCACCGATCGGGTGATGCGGGCTCGGGGTGACGGTGTGGTCGGTCTGGTAGTTCGGCGTCTCGACAGCGGTCGGGACGAAGAAGTCCATCAGCGTGCCGGTGGTCACATTGCCCTGCTCGTCATAGGCAATTTCCTGGCCCATGGCGATGGCGAGCGCCTCGGTCAGGCCACCATGGACCTGGCCTTCGATGACCATCGGGTTGATGCGGGTGCCGCAATCATCCAGCGCATAGAACTGGCGGATTTCGGTGGTGCCCGTATCGACGTTGATCTCCATCACGCAGATGTAGGAGCCGAACGGATAGGTCATGTTCGGCGGGTCATAGTAGCTGACCGCCTCGAGACCCGGCTCGACGCCCGGGATCGCCTGATTGTACGAGGCGAACGCGATTTCCTTCATCGTCTTGAACCGCTCCGGCGCGCCCTTGACCACGAACCGGTCGACATCCCACTCGACGTCGTCATCATGCACCTCGAGGAGGTAGGCCGCGATCATCTGCGCCTTGGCGCGGATCTTCCGGCCGGCCATGGCGGTGGCGGCGCCGGCCACAGGGGTCGAGCGCGAGCCATAGGTGCCGAGGCCGTAAGGCGCGGTATCGGTGTCGCCTTCCTCAAGGGTGATGTCCTCGGCCGGAATGCCGATCTCGGACGCCAGGATCTGCGAGAAGGTCGTGGCGTGGCCCTGACCCTGCGAGATGGTGCCGAGGCGGGCGATGGCCGAGCCTGTCGGGTGGATGCGAATCTCGCAGCTGTCGAACATGCCGAGCCCGAGAATATCGCAGTTCTTGACCGGACCGGCCCCGACGATCTCGGTGAAGTGGCTGAGGCCGATGCCGAGAAGCGTACGGGTCTCGCCGCGCTTGAAGGCTTCGACACGCTCGGCCTGCTCCTTGCGGAGATCCTCGTAACCGACTGCTTTCAGGGCCTTTTCCCAACCGGTGTGGTAATCACCGGAATCATATTCCCAGCCGAGAGCCGACTGATACGGGAACTGGTCCTTCTTGATGAAGTTCTTGGCGCGGAGTTCCGCCGCATCCATGCCGAGCTTGATGGCGAGAACCTCGATCATCCGCTCGATGAAATAGGCAGCCTCGGTCACCCGGAACGAGCAGCGGTACGCGACGCCGCCCGGAGCCTTGTTGGTGTAGATGCCGTCGACGGCCAGATAGGCGGTCGGGATATCATAGGACCCGGTGCAGATATTCATGAAGCCGGCCGGGAACTTGGTCGGGTCGGCACAGGCATCGAAAGCGCCATGGTCGGCCGTGGTATGGCAATGCAGGCCGGTGATCTTGCCGTCCTTGGTCGCCGAGATGCGGCCCATCATCCAGTAGTCACGGGCAAAGGCCGTGGCCATCAGATTGTCGGAACGGTCCTCGACCCACTTCACCGGAACGCCGGTGACGATGGAGGCGACGATCGAGCAGACATAGCCCGGATAGACGCCGACCTTGTTGCCGAAACCGCCACCGATATCCGGCGAGATCACGCGGATGTTGTGCTCGGCGATGCCGGAAATCAGCGAGGCGACGGTCCGCACGGCGTGCGGCGCCTGGAAGGTGCCCCAGACCGTCAGCTTGCCGTTGACCTTGTCCATCGACGCCACGCAGCCGCAGGTTTCCAGCGGGCACGGGTGCGTGCGGTGGTAGTAGATCATCTCCTCGGCGACGACGTCGGCTTCCGCCAGCACCGCCTCGGTGGCCTCGCGATCACCCGATTCCCAGGTGAAGATGTGGTTCGGGTGGCGCCGGGGTCCGTGCGCGCCCTCTTTCTGGTCGGCAATATCCTCGCGAAGCACCGGCGCATCGTCGGTTTCCGCCTTGAACGGATCGACCAGAACCGGCAGTTCCTCATACTCGACCTCGACGGCAGCGACGCCGTCAGACGCGGCATAGCGGTCATCGGCGACGACGAAGGCCACTTCCTGGCCCTGGAACAGCACCTTGCCGTCGGCAAGCACCATCTGCTTGTCACCGGCCAGCGTCGGCATCCAGTGCAGGCCCAGCGGCTCGAGATCGGCCGCGGTCAGCACGGCATGGACGCCCGGAAGCGCCAGCGCCTTTTCGGTGTTGATCGCCTTCACCCGCGCATGCGCATAGGGCGAGCGGACGAAATCGCCGAACAGCATGCCCGGCAGCTTCAGGTCGTCGACATAGTTGCCCTTGCCCTGGGTGAAACGTGCGTCCTCGACCCGCTTGCGCGAGGTTCCGAGGCCGTTCAGCGCGGCGACGCGCTCTTCCTTCGGAGGGGTAGCTTCGTTCATTACGCGGACTCCTTCATTTCATTCATCTTCGCGGCGGCGGCGAGGATGGCTTTCACAATGTTCTGGTAACCGGTACAGCGGCAGAGATTGCCGGCGATGCCGAAACGCACCTCTTCCTCGGTCGGGTTCGGATTTTCCTGAAGCAGGCGATGCGCACGGGTGATCATGCCCGGTGTGCAGTAACCGCACTGCAGGCCGTGATGCTCCTTGAACATCTCCTGCAGCACATGCAGCCCGTCTGGCGAGCCTAGGCCCTCGATGGTTGTGATCTCGGCACCGTTCGCCTGGGCGGCGAACACGGTGCAGGACTTCACCGACATGCCGTTCATATCAACCGTGCAGGCGCCGCAATGCGACGAGCTGCAGCCGATATGCGGACCGGTGATTCCCAGCTCTTCACGAAGAGCGTGGATCAGAAGCGTGCGCGGCTCGGTCAGAAGATCGACGTCCTTGCCGTTCACATTCAGCTTGATGTGCATTTTTTCCATTACTGTCTCTCCCTAGGCGCGCGAGCGAGCGCTCTCGATCGCCTTCTTGACGATCACGCCTGCGACATATTTCTTGAAATCGACCGGGCCGCGGGTATCGGCGACCGGGTCGGACGCGTCGACGGCAGCCTTCACAGCGGCCGCGACGGCGGCATCATCCAGCGACGAGCCGACCAGAACACCGACCGCATCCTCGCAATAAACGGGTGTGTCGGACAGGTTGGTCAGCGCCACAGACGCCGATGTGCATGAGCCGCCCTCGACGGTCAGCAGAACACCGGCGGCAGCCGTGGCGTAATCACCGATCTTGCGCTTCTGCTTTTCATATGCGTAGCCGCCGCTGGTTGCGGCGAAGGTGATGCCGGTCAGGATTTCGTCATCCTCTCGGGCGGTGAAATAGGCCGCCTCGTAGAATTCACGCGCCGCCACGGTGCGGGTGCCGCTCGGACCTGCAAGATGGTAGGTCGCGTCGAGTGTCTGCATCAGGCCCGGCATGTCGTTGGCCGGGTCGCCGTTGGCAACGTTGCCGCCGATGGTGCCGATGTAGCGGACCTGCGGGTCGGCAATCTGCAGCGAAGCCTCGCGAACGATCGGCGCGGCAGCGGCAAGCGCGTCGCTGCTGATCAGCTCGTGCTGGGTGGTCATGGCGCCGATGGTCACGTTGCCGCCATCGACGGAAATGCCCTTCATCGACTCCACACC
>WTIL01000002.1:0-6160 GCA_011522725.1 Rhodospirillaceae bacterium | reverse complement strand
CGCCGATGGTCACGTTGCCGCCATCGACGGAAATGCCCTTCATCGACTCCACACCTGCCAGATCGACGAGATGGCTAATATCTGTGATCCGCTGCTTCATCACCGGTATCAGGCTATGGCCACCGGCGATGACGCGGGCGTCATCGCCCCATTCAGAGAGCAGCCCTACGGCTGCGTCAACGCTGTCAGGACGGTGGTATTTGAACGCACCTGGAATCATGCGTAGTCCTCCCCTAAACATAATTAATTCCGCATTGACCAACGCGGAGCACTTTGGATTTGTTCCAAACACCTTTCAGCATGAGCGTCGGCGAAGGAAGCACAAAAAGCCGAGATGGATGTGACCAAAGAGCGCAATCAATTTTCAGACTTGGACTAAATCGGCCTTTTCACCCCTGGCGGTACTTTCTAAGCACCAATTTCAACTCCTGATATCGGCTATGTGCTTAGTCTGTAAGGTTTGCCCTACACAAGACGGCGCCAGTGCATATATCTTGACGGACGATTTGTCGTAGCAGCGTTAATTACTCCGACGCGCACCCTGTTCCTGACTGACATAAAGACAAAGGACCAAGACCATGTTTATGCGTTCGTTTTCTTTGCAACCTCTGCGTGTTCAAGCACTCGGCCTTGTCTTACCAGCAGCCTTGGCCCTGGCCGCGCCGGCGAATGCTGATATCATAACATCACACGGCATTTCGACGTTCGGTGAGCTCAAATACGAGGCCGGGTTCCCGCATCTGGACTATGTCAATCCGGACGCGCCGAAAGGCGGGGAAATTTCGGTCTGGGGATTTGGATCCTTTGACTCCATGCATCCCTACACAACCAAGGGACGGTCGGGGCAGTTGTCCTCGATCTTTTTCGAAAGCCTTCTCGAGGGCACGGCCGACGAGCCTGATTCTGTCTACGGCCTTGTGGCGGAGTCGCTGGAATATCCCGAGGACCGGTCGCACGTCATCTTCAACATGCGCCCCGAAGCGCGCTTTTCCGACGGCTCGCCACTGACGGCGGATGACGTCGTCTTTTCCTATGAAATTCTGCGCGACAAGGGCCTTCCCTCGTTCCGCGCGGTCATCCAGAAGCAGGTCGAGAGCGCCGAGGCGCTTGGCCCGCACCGGGTGAAATTCACCTTCAAGGAAGGCGAGCCGACGCGCGACCTGCCGCAGACAGTCGGCGGGCTGCCGATCTTCTCCAAAGCCTATTACGAGGCAAGCGGCGCCGATTTCGAGGCGTCTACCCTGACACCCGGCCTCGGCTCCGGACCCTATGTTCTCGACTCGCTGGAGGTTGGCCAGCAGATCGTCTACCGGCGCAACCCCGACTATTGGGGCAAGGACCTCCCGATCAACAAGGGGCGGCATAATTTCGACCGTATCAGGATCGAGTATTTCGCCGACTACAACAGCGCGTTCGAGGGCTTCAAGGCGGGCACCTACACATACCGGACCGAGGCTTCGTCGAAAATCTGGGCGACCGGCTATGATTTTCCGGCCGTCCAGAACGGCTGGGCAAAGAAGGACACCCCGCCCGACGGCACCCTTGCCAGCGGCCAGTCCTTTGTCTTCAACCTGCGGCGCGACAAGTTTCAGGACAAGCGCGTGCGCCAGGCCATCGGCATGATGTTCAATTTCGAATGGTCCAACAAGACGCTGTTCTACGGCATCTACGAGCGGATCGATTCCTTCTGGGAAAACAGCTATCTGAAGGCCGAGGGCGCGCCTACGGAGGGCGAGCTTGCCTTCCTGCGGCCACTGGCGGACAAGCTCCCCGAAGGCGTGCTAGACGGGCCTGTCGTGATGGCGCCCGCCTCGTCGGAACGCCAGCTCGACCGCAAGAACCTGCGGCGCGCCTCGGCCATGCTCGACGAGGCCGGCTGGCCGGTCGGCGATGACGGCATGCGGCGCAACGCGGCAGGCGAAACCCTTCAGGTCGAGATCTTGAACGACTCGCAGGCATTCGACCGGGTGATCAACCCCTATATCGAGAACCTTCGGGCGCTTGGCGTCGATGCCGTCCACACCAGGATCGACAACGCGCAGATGACCGAGCGCGAGCGCAGCTTCAATTTCGACATGGTTGTCGGCAATTTCCGCACGGCGCTGACACCCGGCTCCGAGCTCGAGCAGTATTTCGGCTCGGAAAGTGCCGAATTCTCGATCTTCAACCTCGCAGGCTTCGGCAGCGAGGCGGTGGACAGCCTGATCGATTCCGTTACGGCAGCCGAAGACAGGACCACCCTTGATGATGCCACAAGGGCGCTCGACCGGGTGCTTCGCGCCGAGGTGTTCTGGGTCCCGCAATGGTTCAAGAACACGCACACCGTCGCCTATTACGACATGTACCGCTATCCCGAGAACCTGCCGCCCTATGCGCTGGGCACGCTGGATTTCTGGTGGTTCGACCAGGCAGCGCATGACAAGCTGAAGGCGGCCGGCGCCTTCTAGCGCCGCTGATACGGAGGCGTTGCCGGCATGCTGGCCTATATCCTGCGCAGACTGGCACTGATCCTGCCGACCCTGTTCGGCATCATGCTGATCAATTTCGTGCTGGTGCAGTTCGTGCCCGGCGGCCCGATCGAGCAGATCCTGGCGCAGCTTGAGCAGGAGACGGATGTCTTCGAGGGGATCGCCGGCGGTGGCGGTGAAATACGCCAGCCAAGCGAGCGCGGCGACTATCTCGGCGCGCAGGGACTGCCGGAGGATTTTGTCGCCGACCTCGAGCGGCAGTTCGGATTTGACAAGCCGCCTCTCGAACGGTTCCTCGGGATGATCTGGGACTATCTGAGGTTCGATTTCGGCGAGAGTTATTTCCGCTCGATCGCCGTCACCGACCTGATCCTCGAGAAAATGCCGGTTTCCATCTCGCTTGGGCTGTGGACGACGCTGCTCGCCTATCTGATCTCGATCCCGCTCGGCATCCGCAAGGCGGTGCGCGACGGCACTTCTTTTGACAGCTGGACGTCCAGCCTGATCATCGTCGGCTACGCCATTCCGGGATTCCTTTTCGCGATCCTCTTGCTGGTCCTGTTCGCCGGCGGCTCCTACGTGAAAATCTTCCCGCTGCGCGGCCTCGTATCTCCGGATTTCGCCGACATGTCCCTATGGCAGCAGGTGCTGGATTATTTCTGGCATATCGCGCTTCCGGTCCTCGCCTCGACAATCTCGGCCTTCGCCACCCTGACCCTGCTGACGAAAAACTCCTTCCTCGACGAAATTCGCAAGCAATATGTGCTGACCGCAAAGGCCAAGGGGCTGAGCGAGAAACGTGTTCTTTACGGACATGTCTTCCGCAACGCGATGCTGATCGTCATCGCCGGATTTCCGGCCGTGTTCGTGTCGGTCTTCTTCGGCAGCTCGCTGATCATCGAGACCATCTTCTCGCTCGACGGGCTCGGGCGCATGGGTTTCGAGGCCGCTGTCGCCCGCGACTATCCGGTGGTGTTCGGAACACTCTACATCTTCAGCCTGATCGGGCTGTTCATCGGGCTTGTCTCGGACCTGATGTATGTCTGGATCGATCCGCGGATCGATTTCGAGAGGCGCATGTCATGACCGGCACCAGCATGACCAGCTCCGGCATGACCGCCACCAGCATGAACAGGCGCCGCTGGCAGAATTTCCGGCGGAACAGGCGGGCCTATGTCTCGCTGATTGTCTTTTGCGCCTGTTTCGCCCTGTCGCTCTTCGCCGAGCTGCTAGCGAACGACCGGCCGATCCTGGTGAAATACCGCGACGGCTACTACATGCCGATCTTCCAGTTCTATTCCGAACAGACATTCGGCGGTGACCTGCGGACAGAAGCCATCTATGGCGATGTAGAGGTGCAATGCCTGATCGTTACCGGCGGGCTCGATGCCTGCTGGGACACGCCGGAGCTGCTGATCGAGGATGCGAGGGACGGCACCATCGGCGACCAGCCCGCCGAGACCGGATGGATTGTCTGGCCGCTGATCCCCTATCACCATTCGACCATTTCGACGCTGGATGTGCCGGCCCCCTCGCCGCCGGATTCCGACCACTGGCTCGGCACCGATGATACCGCGCGCGACGTCCTGGCCCGCATCATCTACGGCTTCCGGCTGTCTGTCCTGTTCGCCATCTTCGTGTCGGTGATGGCATCTGCCATCGGCATTCTGGTGGGCGCGGTGCAGGGGTATCTGGGCGGCAAGACCGACCTGTTCGCCCAGCGCCTGATCGAGATCTGGGGCGCGACGCCGTCGCTCTACATCATCATCATCGTCTCGGCGATCTGGCGGATGGATTTCTGGCTTCTCGTCTTCCTGATGACGCTGTTCAGCTGGACGGCGCTTGTCGGGGTGGTGCGCGCCGAATTCCTGCGCGCGCGGAACTTCGAATATGTGCAGGCGGCCAAGGCGCTTGGCGTAAGGCCGCTGACGATCATGTTCCGCCATGTGTTGCCGAACGCGATGGTGGCGACGCTGACCATGCTTCCCTTCATCGTCACCGGCGCCATCGGGTCGCTGGCGGCGCTCGACTTCCTCGGCTTCGGGCTTCCCTCCTCCGCCCCCTCGCTTGGCGAGCTGACCCTTCAGGCCAAGCAGAACCTTCAGGCACCCTGGCTCGGTATCACGGCGTTCCTTGTCTTCGCATTGCTTCTCGCCCTGCTCGTCTTCATTTTCGAAGGTGTGCGCGACGCCTTTGACCCACGAAAGACCTTCTCGTGAGCGCGCCGCTTCTCTCGCTTCGGGACCTGTCTGTCACCTTCCGCGGTGACGGCGTCCGGACGCGCGCGGTAAAGAGCCTGTCCCTCGACATCGCCGCCGGCGAGACCGTCGCGCTTGTCGGCGAAAGCGGGTCCGGAAAATCCGTCTCCGCGCTGGCAAGCCTCGGCCTGCTGCCGGACAATGCCGAACAGGGCGGCGGCGTGGTCTGGAAAGGCGCTGAAATCGACCGCGGCGATGCGGCAGCCATGCGGCGGCTGCGCGGCAACGAGATCGGGATGATCTTTCAGGAGCCGATGACGTCGCTCAACCCGCTCCACACCATTGAAAAGCAGATCGGCGAGAGCCTGCGCCAGCATCAGGGGATGAGCGTCGAGGCGGCCCGCGCGCGCACCCTCGACCTGCTGCACCGGGTCGGCATCCCGGGGGCGGAGACGCGGCTTGCCAGCTATCCGCACGAATTGTCCGGCGGCCAGCGCCAGCGGGTGATGATCGCCATGGCGCTTGCCAACAATCCCGACATGCTGATCGCCGACGAGCCGACAACGGCGCTCGACGTCACCATCGAGGCCCAGATCCTCGACCTTCTGGCCGATCTGAAGCGTGCCGAAGGCCTGTCGATGCTGTTCATCACGCATGACCTAGGCGTTGTCCGGCAGATCGCCGACCGCGTGTTCGTCATGCGTCAGGGAGAGCTTGTGGAAAGCGGGCATGCCGCGTCCCTGTTCGCCGCCCCGCGCAAGGCCTATACGCGCGACCTGATTGCCGCCCAGCCGCAGGGCATCAGGCCGCCGGAGCCGACGCAAGGCACCCCGCTGCTGACCGCGCAGGGCATCAAGGTCCATTTCCCGATCCGCCGCGGGCTGCTGCGCCGCACCACAGACTGGATCCGCGCCGTCGACGGTGTCGGTCTCGAGCTTCATGCGGGCCGCACACTCGGCATCGTCGGCGAGAGCGGCTCGGGCAAATCAACGCTGGCGCGCGCCATCGCCAAGCTGGTGGACCATGAAGGCGAAGTCGCCATCGACGGCACCGCCGTCACCGCGAAAAGCGCAGGCGGGCTGAAGGCGTTCCGCCGTGACGTCCAGATCGTCTTCCAGGACCCGTTCGGCGCCCTGTCACCCCGCATGTCGGTGGGTGACATCATTGCCGAGGGGCTGGTGGCGCATGATATCGGCACGGCGGAGGAGCGCGGCCGCGCCGTCGCCGAGGTGCTGCGCGAGGTCGGGCTCGACCCGGAGGTTGCCGGCCGCTATCCGCATGAATTTTCCGGCGGCCAGCGCCAGCGTATCGCCATCGCAAGGGCGCTGGTGCTCAGGCCACGCGTGATCCTGTTCGACGAGCCGACCTCCGCCCTCGACATGACGGTTCAGAAAACCCTCATCCAGCTTCTTCAGGACCTGCAGGCACGCTACGGCATCGGCTATGTTTTCATCAGCCACGACATCGCGCTTATCGCCTCGATCAGCCATGAGA
>WTIL01000092.1 GCA_011522725.1 Rhodospirillaceae bacterium | reverse complement strand
GAGCAAGCGACTGTTAATCGCTTGGCCGGCGGTTCGAATCCGTCCCGGGGAGCCAGCCTGGCCCCGAAGGGCAAGCGGCTTAAGCTGCACACATCTCCCTTAATTCACAAAGCTCCAAAACGCTGAATGCCCGTTTGTTTGCATTCGAGGCATGCGGCGTTCCAGACGCCCTCTCCCGTCCCTTTGCTTCTTGCCTGTCGCGAGCCTAATATAAGGCCGCGGTCACAGCGCCGTCTTGTCGGGTCCTGAGCGGGATGGGGATATTGGGGTTGAACAGCGGGATTATTTCGCGCGACCGGAAAACAACGTCTGTTCCGGCTGACGATGAGGGATCAACACGGCAACCGGGAGGGGTAGCATGCGCGCAGCGTTGATTACCGGCTATCAGCGGCCGCTGGAGCTCGTAACCGTGGCTGATCCGGAATTGCCGAAGGATGGCATCATCATGAAGGTCCGGGCGACGGGTGTCTGTCGCAGCGACTGGCACACATGGATGGGCCACTATGGCGACCAGATAGCCCTGCCGATGATCCCTGGCCATGAGATGGCCGGTGATGTGCTCGAAGTTGGCCCGGATGTAACCGGTATTTCACCCGGCGATCGGGTAACAGTCCCGTTCGGGCTGGCCTGCGGGCGCTGTCATACCTGCCTTGACGGCAACCACCAGAGTTGTGCCACGCAGGTTCAGCCAAGCACCGATTTCAACGGCAGTTTTGCCGAAATGATCGCCCTGCCACGGGCCAACATCAATGTTGTCAAACTCCCCGATGAAGTCGGCTATGCCGAGGCGGCCAGTCTTGGCTGCCGGTTTATCACCGCCTTCCGCGGGGTGGTCGAACAGGCTTCGGTGCGGCCCGGCGACTGGCTCGCGGTGCATGGCTGTGGCGGTGTCGGCCTGTCTGCCGTCATGATTGCCGCCAGCATGGGAGTGAATGTCATCGCCGTTGATATTGATGACGCAACCCTTGCTATGGCGTCCGGGATCGGCGCGGTGGCGACAATCAATGCGGCGCATTCTTCTGACGTTCCCGACGAGATCATTCATCTGACGGGTGGCGGCGCCCATGCCTCAATGGACGCGCTTGGCAGCACCGTGACCTGTCGGAATTCCATTCTCTGCCTTCGCGCCATGGGGCGTCATGTTCAGGTCGGGTTGATGAAGGACAGGCACGAGCATCCGGAAATCCCGATGGGCGTCGTCGTGTCCAGAGAGATCGACATTCGCGGCTCGCGCGGGATGTCTCCAAAGAACTATCCTGCCATCTTCAATATGATCAGGTCAGGTGTGGTGGCACCCAAAACACTGATCGACCGTGAGTTGAGCCTTGAAGAAGGTGCCAATCTGCTGACACGTATGGACCAGTTTCCCGGAACTGGTGTTGCCGTCATCACATCGTTCTAGCTTCGCCGACCAGCACCACCCGGCAAACCCTCCAGCAACACCCTCGGGGCGAGGCAATGGAAGATAAAGACGAAATCATCGAGATGGCGCTGTCGGACAAGGTCCCGTTCGATACGATCAAGCAACTCTACGGTCTCGACGAAAATCAGGTGAAACGCCTGATGAAAGCCGAGCTGAAACCGGGATCCTACAGGGCCTGGCGCAAGCGCGTGGAACGCTTCACGAAGCAGCGCAGTTCCTACAAGTAAGCCAGAGCTGCCGTGACCGGCCTGAAAGTTTGCTCAGGAGCAGTGCTCTAGAAATTTGTCAGCACCGCCATGTCGGCGGTTTGATTGAACCAGGCGCGCTCCACGAGGCCTTCCTGCACGTCAACCTTGGCGCCGGAATTGCGGATCGCCTCGGTCACCTTGCCGCCATATTCATCCCAGGCCGCCATCGCGGTCTCGTAGTCAGGCCAGATGAAGGTCGTCACAACACTCGAATCAGAGACTTGCACCTGTGTCATGGCGATCAGGCCGTAAGCCTCGCCCTGCTGCTTGACGATAGGGGCAAGGTAACTGAGGACAGACTTGCGGCTGAGCTCGTCCTTGAAGGTGCTTCTGATCATCCGTTGATACATGGCGACATCTCCTTCAACCACCGTAGCCTGCCAGCCCGCCTGCCAAAAATAGCACATATTGGCGGATGTGAAGACACGGCCGGCCGGATCTCCGGCCCGGCTTTCCATGAAGGATGCCGGTTCCCCGGCACCCCTTTTGTTTTGTTCAGCCGGCTATCCCGGCCAGAAGCGAAATGGCCTTGATGTCATGACCCTGTGGTCAGGCGTAAAGCGTTTCCGCGCCGGTGAAGAGCACCACGGCGTTCAGCACAGCGAATACGGCCGGAGCCATATACCCTTCCTTGGTGGCTTTCACGCCTTCGACCTCGGCCCAGGGTCCGTTCACGGTCTGATAGCCGACAACCGTCAGGAGAGCGGCCTGAACGAAGCCATAGGTGAAAAGCTCCCAGGTGCCGGCGATACCTGTCATCAGGACGTAGGCAAGCATGAAGCCAAGGCCCGCGCAGAAGGTGCCGGCAAGTTTGATCATGAAGGCGCTGCCGTCCCCCATGCCGTACTGGTCGATGAATGCGCGCGTGCCAAGAATGCAACGGTAGGCGTAGAAGATATTTCCGATGGCAATAAGCGCGATGGCTGTTTTTGTGATCATCATAATATTCCTCCCCTAGTATCACCCGAAGACCATATCACATTTTCCACGGCTCTGCTTTTCCGCCCTTAAAAAAGGAAACCTCCCCGCCTGGGGACTTGGCGGGGAGGTTTAATTGCATCAACGGAGGAATTGACACGTCGAGAAGATGCCCCAGACGCATGGTGCGTAACAGTGCCAAGATTCAACAAGGGCGCTGCAAATTTTGCACTATCAGACTCGGGTCAGGTTCTGGGTATTTTTCAGCACCTCGGCTGTTGCCTCTGCCCGGCAAATCGGCTAGACGATGCACGTGGCGTCGTCTGGCGTTCGGGCTTGCCCGGCTGTCTCAGGCGCACACCCCGTGGAGAGGTGCCGGAGTGGTTGAACGGGGCGGTCTCGAAAACCGTTGTGGGCGCAAGTCCACCGAGGGTTCGAATCCCTCTCTCTCCGCCACTATCCTTGGTTAAATATATATTTTACAGATATTTAGCTGCATTTGCCCTTTAGTTGGCACCCATATCGACACCCAGATTCAGCTTTTGGGCGCAATATCGTATGATGCTCGCCGGGCAGCTATCTGTAAAAGAAACCAAAAACTACTGCGGCTACAGAAGAAGCAGTAAGCTTCGTCTCTTTGACTTTCAGCTCTTTTCACAAGCGCTGTCTTGGTCCGTTAAGATGCCAGCATCTTTTCAACTAGCATTTGCACGCGCAGAGCTTCAGGCAGTGATGCAAGGCGATGCGGCTTGCCTTCATAACATAACCTGAGCTCATCCAATTGTGCTTTCAGTGCCACGGCTCGCCTATCAGTAGGCGCTTCTTCCAAAAGGACGAATGGCCCACCACTCGACTCCATATCCAAGGAAAATTCAGAGACCCGGCGGCTTTTCTTGCTGCCTTTGATGGTGACCTGCTGACAGTCGGGCTGTACACCGCCAACAGATGCAAAAATGCTCACGACTTGCTGCTGTGGCGTTTCAAGCCTTGCAAATAAATGTGTTTCACAAAGGCTGCGATCGGCTGGATAGTTTGGATGGGCAAACACCATCTCTAACGGCCCAAGAAGCCGTTCTGAAAAAAACATGAAATGCGACAGGACTTCGCGGGTCATGCCACCTTCAGCGCGAAACCTCAACCAGTCAGCTTCCTTTTGCCACTCACGTGGCCATGTCTCGTAGGTAACAATGATATCAATGCCAACAATTTCACCAAGAGTGCCATTATCTGCTGCCTCTGAAATATTGGCCAGCGCTGCTCCTGCAGCCTGCGTGAAATTCACGGCAGCAGGCACGCCGGCATCCTGCAGTGATTGAACAAGATTTGCGCTGGCAGCCAGATCAACACCAAGTGGCTTTTCAAGGAAGACCGCCTTGCCAGCAGCCGCTGCGGCGAGAGCAAGTGCATGCCTTGGCACTGGCGGGCAGGCCAAATAAACAAGATCGGACTCAGCCATCGCAGCCGCGGCATTGGTGGCTATCTCAGCAGAGGGGCAGATGCTGTGCGCCAATTGACATGCTTCTGGATCCGGATCCCACATCGACACCGGCACAAAGCTCTCATGACGGCCCATATGTTCAAGCATGCGGCGCCCCATGATCCCGAGTCCAATGATGGCCACCTTTATCTTCACTTCGCCCCTTCCTTTCACAATGAGATGTGAAACCTTGAGCTTGGTTAATCTCAATATCAGCTTTGCTCAGGGTTAACTGCCTGTATTCCCGAAACCCTTAGAACCGTCAAATTCTTCATCTGTTTCGAATGCGGTGCTCGGACCGATATAAGACAGGCATGCCGTGTCAAAGATGACAACATGCGACAGTTCCGGCCGTGAGCGAGACGAATACAGCATGGCATCGGCGCCCTTATC
>WTIL01000072.1 GCA_011522725.1 Rhodospirillaceae bacterium | reverse complement strand
GCGCCGAACATGTGCTGGCCGGGCTCGGCGGCAGGATCGAGCTCGTTCTGGATGGTGGCCCTTGCGAAAGCGGGGTTGAATCAACCGTCATCGACTGCACCGGCGAGGCCGCCCATATCCTGCGGCCCGGCGGTGTTACCCGTGATGCAGTTGCCGCCACCCTGGCTGCACAGGAATTGACACTCGCCGCCGAGATGCCCTCCACAGACGAGAATAAACCTGCAAGCCCCGGACAGCTTGCAAGCCATTACGCGCCATCGGCACCGGTCAGACTGAATGTCACAGCGCCGGAGCCCGGCATGGAACTGATCGGATTTGGCGAGACCGGCGGGGCCGGCGAACTCGGGCTCAATCTCAGCCCGAAGGGCGACCTTCAGGAAGCCGCCGCCAATCTGTTTGACATGATGCACGCAGCTGACGCTACAGGCGCCACCGTTATCGGAGTGGCGCCGGTTCCCGGCACCGGGCTTGGCGAGGCGGTGAATGACAGGCTGCGCCGGGCCGCCGCCCCGCGCTCACTCTGACTTTCCTGACACTGCGGCGGTCCGGCATGTTGCCCTCGGCCACTCCCGACGGCTATCCTGTAATCTGTCTTGAATATCCTTTTCCGGGAGACCCCTGCCGTGTCCGCAGAGATCATCGCTGCCCTCCACGCCATTGTCGGTGATGCCGGCCTGAAAACCGGCGATACCGATACCGAATCCTTCCTGACCGACTGGCACGGCCAGTATCGCGGCAGGTCGCTGGCCGTCGTGATGCCGGAGACCACCGAGCAGGTCTCGCAGGTCATGGCGCTGGCCGATGCGCATGACATTGTAGTCGTTCCGCAGGGCGGCAACACCGGATTCATGGGTGGGGCAACGCCTGATGATGCCGGCAACAGCATCCTGCTGTCACTGCGCCGGATGAACCGCATCCGCGAGATCGACGCCACCAATATGTCGATGACTGTCGAGGCGGGGTGCGTCCTGCAGACCCTTCATGACACGACCGAGAAGCAGGGCCTCTATTTCCCGCTCAATCTGGCGGCAAAGGGAAGCTGCACCATCGGCGGCAATCTGGGGACCAATGCCGGCGGGCTGAATGTCGTTCGTTACGGAACAACGCGCGAGCTGACCCTTGGTGTCGAGGTGGTGCTGATGGGCGGCCGCGTCCTGAACCTGCTTGGCGGGCTTCGCAAGGACAATACGGGTTATGATTTGCGGCACCTCTTTGTCGGCTCCGAAGGAACGCTTGGCGTGATCACCGCCGCGACGATGAAGCTGTTTCCGCAGCCGGTGGCGCGCGCCACCTCGTTCGCCGAAGTGCGCGACGTGTCGGCGGCCGTCGAGCTGCTGCACCGTTTGCAGGCGGCGTCTGGCGGCGGGGTTGAGGCGTTCGAGCTGATCCCGGCCGATATCCTGCATGTCGTCTTCCACCATTTTCCGGAGATCCCGCAGCCGCTGGCAACGCGCGGCGCGATGAATGTGCTGATGGAAATCGGCAGCAGCAACCCGGCAAGCGGCATTGCCGATGACAGTGGCGAGACGCCGCTGCAAACCATCATGCAGGAAACGCTTGCGACTGCCTTCGAGGACGGCCTCGTCATCGATGCGACCATTGCCGCCAGCGAGGCCCAGCGCCGTGCCCTGTGGGATGTCCGCGAGAATGCACCGGAGTCACACAAGCGCTCGCGCGGGGTCGCCCGGTCGGACATCTCGCTCGCGCAGTCATCGCTCGCCCCGTTCTACGAGGATATGGTGGCAGCCGTCAAAACCGTCGATCCGACCATCCGCATCTGCGGCTATGGCCATCTTGGCGACGGCAATCTGCATTTCAATCTGGTGGCGGACGAGCGCAGCAACAGCGAATTCGATTCGAAAAAGGACCAGCTCTATGAGCTGATTTATGAACATGTGGCAAAATACAACGGTTCGATCAGCGCCGAACACGGGATCGGCCAGACAAAGCGCGCCCAGCTTGCCAAGGTGAAGGCGCCCGAGGTTCTGGATGTGATGCGCGCCATCAAGGCATCGATCGACCCGAAGAACCTGATGAACCCCGGCAAGGTCATCTGAACGGGCCACGAGGAGGCAGACATGCCGAAGACCGCAGCCGCACAGGATGTGCTCGACTTCTGGTTCGACGAGTCGAAACCGGAGCAATGGTACAAGAAGGACCCGGCGTTCGACGAGACGATCCGAAGCCGCTTCGAGGATACCATCACGGCGGCATTGTCGGCGCGGCTGGACAGCTGGGCGGACGAGCTGGACTCCTGCCTTGCCCTGATCCTCGTTCTCGACCAGTTCACGCGAAACATCTATCGCGACACGCCAAAGGCCTTTATCGGGGATGAAATGGCGCTGGCGCTCAGCCTTCGTTGTGTAGACCGGGGATTCCTGTCCCATGAAAACGCCGCCTGGCGGCAGTTCATGCTGATGCCGATGATGCACAGCGAGGACCTTGGCATTCAGGACCGGTCCATCCCGCTGTTCGAGCAACACACCAATCCACTGACGCATGAATATGCCGTCAAGCACCGGGATATCGTCGCGCGGTTCGGCCGCTTTCCGCATCGCAACGCGATATTGGGGCGCCCCTCCTCGGAAGAGGAACTGGCCTTCCTGAAAGAGCCGGGATCGTCCTTCTAGCCGCTGCGGAGCCTGTCGAGGGCGGCCAGCGCATCATCCGAAGCTATTTCGGAGATCCTGTCCTCACGAAGCCAGCCGGCGCGCGCGCCGACAGGCGCCGACATCGACGGGTCTGTATCCGCCCCCATCAGCATCAGCGTCGGCGTGCCGACCCTCGCCGCGAGGAAGGTCGGCCCGGTGTCGTTGCCGATGACCGCGCCGGCATGCCGGAACAGGGCGGCGAGCTCGCCAAGCCCGGTCCTGCCGACAAGGTCTACGCATCCGGGTGTCGCATTCATGATCGCATCCGCGGCCTCGCGGTCGGCCGCGGTGCCGACAATCGCCACCTTGCGGCCAGTCTCCATTTCCGCCGTCGCGATGGCGGCAAACCTGTCCGCAGGCCAGCGTTTTTGCGGTTTGGCGGCCGAGCATCCCGGCACAAGAACAGTCGCGCCGGGAAGGTCGCCATCCGGTCCGGCGGCACCATTATCAAGCCAGTCGAGACCAGCGGTGACATGCCTGTCCCCGCCCGCCATCTCGATGCCGATGCGCATCCGGTCGGCATTGTTCACCCCAGAAAAATCGGGATAGGGATCGCTGGCTCCGGCGGCTGTGCCGAACCAGCGCGTGCTCGTAGGTGCGAACCGGCGGTGATACTGCGCCGTCCTGCGGCTGCATTGCAGGTCGATAACGGCGTCCCAGCCGGCACGGAAGATTCCACGCATGCGCCACAGCTCAGCCAGATTGACCACAGGCGCGCGCCGGTCGCACAACACTTCGTCGACCCAGGGCATGCGGCCTGCCAGGTCGAGGAACGGCGGCGTGGTCAGAAGCGCAAGATGCGTATCCGGCAGGCCCGCGCGCAGTCCGGCAAAGGCGTCAAACCCCTGCACCATGTCGCCAAGCGCGCCATGCTTGATCACCAGAACTCTTTTCAAAGCCGCGCCCTGTGTCACACCCTGTCCACCGCGTTTTTTGCCACTCATGCCATACGGCATGAAGATAGGCTGTTGTCTTGCCTTGGCTCTAGCATAGAATGACAACCGACCGCCACATCGCCACAGCCTGGAACGCAACGTGCCGCCATCCGAAGATCATGCCGAAGACAATGGCGCGCTTTGCTCCCTCGACCCGTTGCCGGCGATCGACATCCTTTTGCCGTCCAAGGAGCAGTTCGGACCGGCGAACGCTGGCGCCGTTTCGACGGTGGTTCATGACCTGATCACGGCCAGCCGGACGCCGCATTGCTTCCATGTATACGGGGCACCCGTCGACGAGCCTTTCGAGCGTGTCGGCTTCACCGGCCTCGCGCCGCGGCATGCCTGGCTCCACGGCAAGAATACAGGTTTGGCCAACGCCTATCTCCATCATCTGCGCGGACGCCCCCTTCCCGATCTTGTCGAGGTGCACAGCCGCTGCCAGGTGGCATCCCGCATCAAGGCGAAGCGTCCGGAACTCAATGTGGCGCTTTATCTCCACAATGATCCACGCGACATGAAGGGAAGCCGGACAACCGCCGAGCGCAAACGCCTGCTTCATGACATGTCGGCAGTGATCTGCGTGAGTGACTACATCCGAGGGTGTTTTCTCGACGGCCTCGATGTTGCCGCCCCTCTGGCCGGCAAGGTGCAGACGGCACGGAACGGCGTCGAAAGATGGCTTGCCGCCCCGGTGGTCAAGACGCCTATGGTGCTTTTTGTCGGCCGCATGGTGCCGGAAAAAGGCATTCTGGAATTCAGTCAGGCGCTTGCCGAGGTTCTGCAGGATTATCCGGAGTGGAGCGTCGTGATCGTCGGCGCGCGGCAGTTCGAGACATCAAAGCCGGGAAGTTACGAGAACCGGGTCGCACAAGCGCTGGCACCGCTGGGTGCGCGCGCCAGCATGACCGGCTTCCTGCCGCTCGACAAGGTCAAGGGACTGCAACAGGAGGCGGCGATCATCGGATGCCCGTCAATCTGGGAAGAACCGCTCGGCAAGACCGGGCTTGAAGCCCTTGCGGCCGGAAGCGCTCTGCTGACGACACGGCGCGGCGGCATCCCCGAGGTCGCCGCGGGACGCGCCCATATCGTTGACGAGCCGTCGCCTGAAGCCTTTGCCGACGCCCTGCGAAAACTGATCGGCGACGATGAATACCGCGCCGGATTGCAACAGGTCGCGTGGGATGACTTCCCCTTCACCGCCACCGAGATGGCGAGCGTTGCCGACAGAATACGCATTGATGCAATCAAACGCAGCTACAACGCCGGCAAGTGATTGGCGGCATGGACTTTATTGGCAAAACAGGCTAGCTGTTATGGTGTGATCCGGACTGAGGGGCCTCATGCTTTTTCGTAGATTTATGTTGGCGTTTGCAATGGCCGTCCTGGCCTTTTGGGGCGCCGCACCTGCCCTCGCCAATGGCAAGGATATCAGTTTTGAAGCCGACACCGTCTCGGTGAACGATGAAGACGGCAGCATGCTTGCCGTTG
Organism: Rhodospirillaceae bacterium; assembly: GCA_011522725.1. GTDB lineage: Bacteria > Pseudomonadota > Alphaproteobacteria > Puniceispirillales > Puniceispirillaceae > UBA8309. The sequence goes on along the minus strand of WTIL01000072.1, from coordinate 53,961 downwards.
GCAATGTCCAGATGAAACAGGCGGGGATGACGCTGACCGCCGACGAGGTTCGTTACAACCGGGATTCTGATCGCGCCGTGGCCAACGGCAATGTCGTGTTCGTGGATGCCGACGGGGCAATCCACAAGTCGGACATGATGGTCCTTGATACGGAATTCACCCATATCGTCGCCGAAACCCTGCGCTCGCGCTATCCGGACGGGTCTTTCTTCATTGCGGACAGCGGTGACATCAAGACCGACAGCATCTCGGTTTTCGACGGGTCGCGCTTCAGCCCCTGCGATTGCGAGTTCGAGAACGGCGAGACCCCAATCTGGGACCTCAGGGCGACATCGACCCGCCACAATGTCGAGACAAGCACGATCATCCATCGCAATGTCCGCATGCATATTCTTAATTTACCCATCCTCTATTTGCCTTATCTGGCACACCCCGACTGGTCGGTAAGGCGCCGCAGCGGCTTTCTCGCCCCGTCCTTTGTTGTCAATTCGGACCTCGGTCTGACGGCTTTTATTCCCTATTACCAGGTTATCGACGACACACGGGATATCGAGTTCACGCCCTACCGGTATCAGCATCGCGGCAACGCCCTGAAAACGCGATATCGGCAGTATTGGGACAATTCTGAACTGAACGCCGCGATCTATACCGCCTCTGTGGAAACCTACAAAAAGAACAGGGAACTTGTGGCGGCCGTAGATGCGAACTACGCCGCGCGGATCGGAAACGGCTGGAACGTCAATATGCGACTCAACCGCGCCAGCCAGGACACATTCATGAGGCGGTATAAATTCGACAGCAGCACATCCCTGAAGTCGGAGGTTGTTGCGGAAAAACTGGATACCGAGCGCTACTACCGTGTCGAGGCATCGGACATTCAGGGCCTGAGTTCGAGTGACACCTCCGAAACCGATCCGACCGTCCTGCCTCATGTCTTCTACGAAAAGATCGGCCCGGGCCTGCGTGAAACCCAGACGGTCAAGACAGAGATCAGCGCCATCCAGGTCGATAACGACGAAGGCCACGACATGTCCCGATGGACGGGCAATGTCGAACTGTCGGACAGGATCGACACCGGCGGCATCATCACTGAAGTAAAGACCGGTATCATCGGCAGCTATTACAGCGTCCAGAAAAAGCCGGCAGGGGCAACAACCAAGACGGATGACATGGATCGTGTCACGCCGCAGGCCTCGATCGGCTGGCGCGCGCCTGTGTCACTCGCCGGTTCGTCGCGTTCGATGGTGCTGGAACCACGCCTCCAGTTTGCCTATATCGGCGGCAAGGACAGGTCCGCCGACATTCCCAACAGGGATTCGGCCGATTATCGCATCGACGAGGCAAACCTGTTCCTGCTGAACCGGTATCAGGGTTATGACTATCTTCGCCCCGGCTCACGCGCCGACATGGGCGTTTCGGCGGTTGCAAATGACGCTCTCGTCGGCGATGTGACGGGATTTGTCGGCGCCAGCTACCGCCTTTCCGGCAAGCCTTCCAGTGGATTGACGGTGAATGATGATGACAATCTGTCGGACATTGTCGCGAGCCTTGGCATCAATCCCGACATGCCTTTTCAAATCAACTGGTCGGGGCGGCTGGCATCAAGTGACTTCGAACTGAACGAATCCCGGACCACGGTCTCGGGCAAGGTGCGCAAGCTCGGCTACACTGTCGAGCATGTGCAGATGGCCAAGCCGTATTTTCAGAGCGCGGCTTCCGACCTCGAGGAAATGAAGCTGTCGCTGAGCTACGATCTGCCTGGCGGATGGACAGCCTCCGGCACCCAGATCTGGGATCTGTCAAACGGCAAAACAAGGCGGGACAGCTCGACAGCCGCCCTGAAATGGACAGGCGGCATCCAGAATTGCCTGACAATCAGTCTCGATTATGACCGGGACATGCAGAGCGATCGTGATATCAGCTCCACCGACCAGTTCATGCTGACCGTGAACTTCAAATATCTCGGCTCGATTACCCAGAATGATCTGTTCAAGAGAAACGAAAACAAATAGCCGGCATCACTCGTCCGGGATCAGCCTCTTGCCAAGAAAGTGGACATCGTCAGCCGCGTAGCCAAGCCTGTCATAGAAGGACAGCACGGCGTGATTGTCCTTGCGGACACAGAAGCTCACCTTCGGGCAGCCGATATCGACCAGAAACGCCTCGGCCCGGCGCATCAGTTCAGCTCCGACGCCACTGCGCTGGAACGCGGGTGCAATCGCGAGATAATTGATCGTGCCGCGATGCCCGTCATAGCCGATCATGACGGACGCAATCACCGCGCTGCCCCGGCACACCACCCAGAAAGCACCGTTGCGGTCGGTCAGTTTGCGCTCGATATCCTTGACCGGATCGTTCCACGGGCGCGTCAGCCCGCATTCCTGCCAGAGCTCTGTGACCGAGGCCGCGTCGGCTGGCTCGAAGTCACGGAATACAAGATCGGCTGCTGTCATTTGACTTCACGGCCCGTCGTTGCCGCCGTCATCTCGTAGGTAATCCAGTCGGATCTGTGAGACAGCCGGTCATACAGGCCCCGTGCCCGGTAATTGTTGTCGCGCGTGATCCACCGAACCACGCCCCAGCCGCGTGTTGCAGCGATCTCGTCGACGCGCCTGAGAAGCGCCTCCCCTGTGCCATCGCCACGCCGGTACGGATCGACGAACAGGTCGTCGAGGAATCCGACTTCCGCTCCCCTGAGCGGTGACGGCATCGCGCGATAGTGGGCAAGACCGGCAAGGCCGCCATCCCCGGCGACGGCCACAAGGCCGTTGCAGGGGTGCGCCGGATCCATCAGCCAGTCGAACAATGTGGCAAGTTTGTCCGCGCTCGTCTCCACTCTGTAAAAGTCGGCATAACCGCGATAGAGCCGTTCCCATTCCGGCCGGTCGCCGGGCGCGAGCGGTCTGATTTCCGTCATCTTCACATCTGCCTGAACTGGTCTTGAAGGAGAGCGGACGGTGACATGCGGCACCTTGCAGTGTCAAGGACAGCGCCAGTCACCACACGGATTCGAGAAATGGCGTAAACGGAAAATTAGCCGCGTGCTGTCATCCTTGTCGCATGGATGAAACCAGCCAAACAGCGTGGGTGATGACATGACATTGCGTGACTTGCAGCCGCTTCTAGAGAGCCCTTTCAGGAACTATGCGAATTTCTCCGGACGCGCCGGGCGGGCTGAATTCTGGCTCTTTCTGCTTAGTTTGTTCGTAGCAACCAATCTCGCATGGATCATCGGGTATGGCGGGATGATGCTGGCCGGCTATCAGAGCCACGACCACCGATACGAAACATACCACCACACTCACGCGCCGGATGATGATCCCGGAACGAACGGCCCGAGCCTCTCACATATGGGACATGAGGGACATGAGGAACATGACAGCCAGGTGATATTCAAGTTTCACCGTCATTCTTCGGAGGAAGGATATCACCTTCATGGCAGCATCGACGCTGAGCATTTCCTTGACGAAGATCACCGGCGTGACGATGCAAAGGGCCGTGCCCACACGCACAACGTGAGCGGGACCCTACAAAGTTCGTGGCAAAACATCAATCACCCTGTCCTGCCTCGTCCGAAGTCTGGAACAGTGTCCCCTCATGTTTCGGCAGATCATCATCCATCTTCAGCCAGGGAAGCCTGCTTTTGTTATTGAGGTGAAATTCAGGCGTGAATGTTGCCGGGTCGGCAAGAGAGGCGGCATAGACATGCATGGCGCCGGGATAATGGCTGGCTTCGAAACCAAGGGGCGAGCCACATGTGCCGCAAAAATAACGCCGTACGCCTGGCGAGCTTTCAAAGGTGTTCGGAGTTGCGCCCCTCCATTTGAAATTCTCGAGAGGCACGCCGACCCAGGCAACGACCGGTGCCGCACAATTCCGGCGACAGTCGTCGCAATGGCAATAACAGCCCCAGCTCGCCTCTCCCTCGAACTCCCAGCCGGTTTTCCGGCAAAGGCAATGCCCAGCTGTTGTCATGATGGTTTGCTCCAGAGTGTTCGAACAGGCGGATCCGTATGCTGGTCAATTCATGCCGTGAAAGACAAAATTTCGCTTGGCGCGAGATATAACAGAAATTCAAATGACTTTCCGCATTTAATTCATTTTTTTCAATTTGTTATATCAGAAAAATAACCTGATAATTTGTTGTCTGTCCGAGAGTTTATGCCTGTTTCCGTAGCTGAATGCATGCCTGAACCGCCAGTGACAGCCAAAAAACTCTTCAATCAAATACTTTTCCGTCTTTATTAAATTAATTCAGATATATAGGTGATATATTATTCAACCGTGACCGATTTCGCCAGGTTGCGGGGCTGGTCGACATCGGTGCCTTTCTCAAACGCCGTCAGATAGGCAAGGATCTGCACCGGCACCGTCAGCAATACCGGCGCAAGCAGCGGGTCAACATTCGGCACAGTGATCACGCTTTCGGCGAAATCGACGGTGCTGGCGGCGCGCTCCTCGGTGATCAGGATGATCCGGCCGCCGCGGGCAGCCGCTTCCTGAAGATTACTTGCCGCCTTGCCCATTACCTCGTCGGCAGCCAGCAGGGCCACCACCGGAAGTCCTTCCTCGATCAGCGCGATGGGGCCGTGCTTCATCTCGCCCGAGGCAAACCCCTCGGCATGGATATAGCTCAGCTCCTTCAGCTTCAGCGCGCCTTCGAGCGCCACCGGGAACAGCACGTCACGCCCCAGATAGAGCGCCGAACGTGCCGCGGTCAGTGAATGCGCCAGCGGCCTGATATCGTCGAACAGGCCGAGTGTGCGGCCCACCATCGACGGCAGCCCCTGAATGGCGGCATGGATTTCATCACGGCGCTCGACGCTGATCTGCCCCTTTGCCTCGGCAAGGGCCACGGCAAAACTGATCAGTGCCGTCAGCTGGGCCGTGAACGCCTTGGTGCTGGCCACACCGATTTCCGGGCCGGCGCGTGTCGGCATCACCATGTCGGCCTCGCGGGCGATGGTGCTGCCCGGCACATTGACAAGGCCAATGGTCCGCAAGCCAGCCTCGCCGGCGTGGCGCATGGCCATCAGCGTATCCAGGCTCTCGCCTGACTGAGAAATGGCGACAGCGCAGCTGAAGGCGCCGGTCACAGGCTTGCGATAGCGGTATTCCGAGGCGATCTCGCAGCTCACCGGCACCCGGGCAAGCGATTCGATCCAGTAACGCGCCACCATCGCCGCGTAGTGGCTCGTGCCGGCGGCCAGCATGACAATGCCGTCGATGGCGGCAAGGTCCTCGCGCGCAAGCGGCGTGGAGAGCTTGCCGTCGGGCCCGGTCATGGCGGCAAGCGTATGCGCGATGGCATCGGGCTGTTCATGGATTTCCTTTTCCATGAAGTGGCGGTACCCGCCCTTGTCGACGACGCCCTGGCTGGCGGCGACGATCACGACCTCGCGATTGACCGGCGTGCCCTCTGCGTCGAACACCTCGGCGCCCTCGGGACGGATGACGGCATAGTCATTGTCTTTCAGATAGATCACATCGCGCGTCAGGTGCGACAGGGCCACGGCATCGGATCCGATGAAGCTGGCCCCCTCGCCGAGCCCGACGGCAAGCGGCGAGGCATTGCGGGCCACGATCATCATGTCCGGATGGTCGGCATGCATGGCGGCAAGCGCGAAGGTTCCCTCGATCCTTGCCATGACCTGCTTGCCCGCCTGCTGCGGGGACAGCCCGTTATTGAATGCCTCCAGAAACAGGTGCGCCAGCACTTCTGAATCGGTCTCGCTCGAAAAACTGTGTCCCTTGGCTTCCAGCTCCGCACGCAAAGCCACATGGTTCTCGATAATGCCGTTATGGACGATCACGACCTTGTCGCCGGCCATGTGAGGATGGGCATTGCGCTCCGACACACCGCCATGGGTGGCCCAGCGCGTATGACCAAGTCCCGACTGCCCGTCAAGCGGGGCCTCGCGCATTACTTCGGACAGGTTGCGTAGTTTGCCGACGGCCCGGTTCATCTGGAACGCACCGCCGGACTGGGTGACGATCCCCGAGCTGTCATAGCCCCTGTATTCGAGCCGCTTGAGGGAATCCAGAATGGTTTCGGAACAGGCTTCCAGCCCGACAACACCGACAATTCCGCACATAACCAGGCTCCAATGATCAAAATTCGCCGATTTCCTGAACCGGAACGGCAACCCCGCCAAGATGGCCAGACAATAACGGCATAAAGGTGACGATAAAAGCTACAAAACCACCAGCAAATACCGTGATCTCCCTATACCGGTACAATATGCCGTTATCGTTGATGAATCGCACCCGTTCGGCTTATATAGCGCTATGAGTTTCACCGCCATCATTCTCGCCGCCGGCAAGGGCACACGGATGAATTCCGCCCTGCCAAAGCCACTTCACCGGGTCGGGGGGCACGCGATGCTGGCCTGGTCCATGGACGCCGCCCGCCTTGCCGGTGCCGAACGCATTGTGACGGTGCTCGCGCCCGGCTCTGAAGACATACAGGACTGGCTCGACGGCGCCCCTTTCGCCATTCAGGAAGACCAGCTGGGGACCGGCAATGCCGTGGCGTCTGCCCGCGAGGCAGTAGGCAATGAAGACGGCGTTGCCATCGTGATGTTCGCCGATACCCCGCTTGTCTCCGCCGCAAGCCTGAAGCAGCTTGCAGACGGCGTCAAAGCCGGCGCTGGCATCGTCATCGCAGGGTTCCGGCCTGATGACCCGTCAGGCTACGGACGGCTTGTCGAGGACGCTGACGGCACCATCAGCCGCATCGTCGAGGACAGGGAATGCAGCCCTGCCGAACGCGCCATAGGGCTTTGCAATGGCGGGATCATGGCAGTCAGCCGATCATCGCTCTTCACCTGGCTTGACAGGGTGACCAACGACAATGCCAAGGGCGAGTATTATCTGACAGACATCGTCGCCATCGCGCAGGCCGATGGCGCGGCCGTCCGCCATGCCGTGATCGACGAGACCGAGGTGATGGGCGTGAATGACCGGAGGGACCTTGCCGTGGCTGAAGCGGCGTTGCAGGCCCGGCTTCGCGAGGCGGCCATGGAAGCAGGCGTCACGATGATCGCGCCCGAAACCGTATTCCTGTCCGCCGACGCGGTGATCGAACGCGATGTGATCATCGAACCGCATGTGGTGATCGGCGCCGGATGCCATATCGGCGAGGGCAGCATCATCCACGCCTTTTCGCATCTCGAGGGTGCGCGCCTCGGCGCCTGCTGCGTAATCGGCCCCTATGCGCGGCTTCGCCCCGGCACCGAAGCTGCCGACGGCGTCAAGATCGGCAATTTTGTCGAGGTGAAGAAGGCCCGTCTCGGTGACGGCGCAAAGGCCAGTCACCTGACCTATCTCGGGGATGCCGAGATTGGCGCCGGCGCGAATGTGGGCGCCGGCACGATCACCTGCAATTATGACGGGTTCGGCAAATACAGGACACTGATTGGCGAGGGCGCTTTCATCGGATCGAATTCTTCGCTTGTCGCTCCGGTCAGCATCGGCGCCGGCGCCATCATTGGCGCAGGCAGCGCGATCACCTCGGACGTGGAGGCTGACAGCATTGCTGTGGAGCGTGGCGAGACAAGGCACAAGCCCGGCGGCGCGGCACGTTTCAGAAGCCTCAAGACCAAGGCCAAACAGCGAGGGACATGACCTGACATGAATGCAAGTTTCGCCGCCGACGCCCTCGTCAAACTTCAGGACAAGTCAGTGCTGGTGATCGGCGATGTGATGCTGGACCGGTTCATCGACGGGTCCGTATCCCGCATCTCGCCGGAAGCACCGGTACCGGTGCTGGAGAAATCGCGCGAAACCGAGATGCCGGGCGGCGCCGCGAATGTCGCAACCAACCTTGCCAGCCTCGGCTGCGACGTGCGTCTCGTTGCGGTTACCGGCGCCGACACACAAGGACACAGGATTGCCGGGCTGCTCGGCGCCAATATGGCCATCGATTTTCATCAGGTGATCGATGCCGACAGGCCGACCACGACAAAGACAAGGTTCCGGGCCGACGGGCAGCAGGTTCTGCGGTTTGATGAAGAAATCACAGATCCGATCTCCACACCGGTCAGGCAACAGTTGATGGACACCTTCGGCGCGGCGCTGAAGCAGGCGGATCTGGTGATCATTTCCGACTATGCCAAGGGATGCGTGCCGCCGGACATGATTGCCGAGATCACGGCGGCCACGCGCGCCGCCGGCAAGATGGTGGTCGTCGACCCGAAACTGGCCGATTTCAAAGCCTATGCCGGTGCCAGCCTTCTCACCCCGAACCTTTCGGAATTCCGCAAGACAGGCGCTCTCGCGGGAGACGCTCTCGAGGACATCGCAAAGGCGGCGAGCGGCCTTGCGACAAGCCACGGCATGGATGCCATCCTTGTCACGCTGAGCGCGCGCGGCATGCTGCTGGCGCGCGCTGACGGCAGCTGGCATCACGCCCCCGCCCAGGCCCGCGAGGTGTTCGACGTGTCGGGCGCGGGCGATACCGTCATCGCGATGCTGGCAGCGGCGCTCGCCGGCGGGGTCGAGATGGAACATGCCGTGACGCTCGCCAACATGGCGGCCAGCGTGGTCGTCGGGAAGTCCGGAACGGCGATTGCCAGCCCCGGCGAAATCATCCTGATGGCAGGCGCGCCGACACCGCCGACGGGCTGGGACCAGTGCGCCTCGGCCTGCGAGGGCTGGCGCGGCAGCGACGAGAAGATCGGGTTCGCGAATGGCTGTTTCGACCTTCTCCATCCGGGGCACATCCATCTTCTGCGACAGGCGGCAAGCCGGTGTGACAGGCTGGTTGTCGGGCTGAACAGCGATGATTCAGTTCGGCGTCTGAAAGGCGAGGGCCGCCCGGCGCAGCCTGCCGAGCGCCGTGCCGCGGCCCTGCAGGCCCTTCCCTTTGTCGATGCCGTTGCCGTGTTCGGCGAGGACACGCCTCTGGAGCTGATCACCGCAATCCAGCCCGACTATATCTTCAAGGGTGGTGACTATCGCCCGGAGGATGTCGTCGGCCGCGAGGTGGTCACTGCCAGAGGGGGAGATGTGATCATCATCTCCACCCTCGGCAGCCATTCCAGCACCGGCCTGATCGAAAGCTAGGCTGTTGCCGGTCTAGCCGGCATCCGCCCCGCCTTCACGGCCTTCAGCTGCGATATTCGCCTCGATCGCCTTCTCGAATTCACGAAGACGCTTGTAGACACTGGCAAGCTCGACAATGGTCGGCCAGCTGCGGAAGAGATACTGCATCGATCCCTCGACCCGCCCGAAGGCCCGGATGATCTGCTGCATTACACCCAGGGTCACCGCCCCTGCCACGATCGCCGGGGCAAGGAAGATATAAGCGACCAGAACATTGGTCTGCAGATAGGCCAGCCTGCCAATGTTGAAATACAGGTAGCGCAGATAGCTCAGGAAATGGATTGAACGCACATCGTCGAACAGTTCCTCGAGCGATTTCGGCCTGACCGAACCGTCATCTTCGGCGATGACCAGAAGTTTGCGGTAGGCGGCTTCCTTCTTCTGAAGGTCATACTCGATACCTACGAGGCGCAGGATCCAGGCGAGAATGACCATCAGGAACGTGCCGCCAAGTGCCCAGATGATCGCACCAGTCACGAGACCATATTCCCAGTCGCCGAACCACATGATTGTTACACCGGCACCAAGGCCCATCAGGATCGGCAGAAACTCGATCAGCACGAGAATGCTCTCGATCAGCGAGGTGCCGAGCCCCTCGACAATACGTGAAAACTTGATGGTGTCTTCCTGAACACGCTGCGCGGCACCCTCGATGGTACGCGCCTTGTCGTAGACCTCATGGTACCACTCGACCATCGCTGTCCGCCAGCGGAACAGGAAATGGCTTGTCAGGAAGCTCGTCGCGAGGCCGAGCGTGATCGCCATGGCGGCGAGCTTGCCGAAACTGAGCAGGCCACCGACATATTCTTCCATCGTGACGGCATTGGGCTCGCCCAACGCTTTCTGGACCATGTCGTAGAACTCGCCGAACCATTCATTGATCCGGACGTCGATCTGGACCTGAACCCAGAGGGAACTGAGAATGACGACTGAGCCGAGCCAGGCCCAGACAGCCCATTTGGCCGTAGTAAAAAATCGGAACATGCTAAGCGCCTCTCTTGAGTGATCCTGACCTGCAATGCGCAATTTGGAGGTGGGACGTTATCACAAAATTCAAAGACCGTGCGGCAATCAGCCCTTGGCGACTCCGGTCACGGGCTACTCTACCGCAGGCCGGTCGTGAACCACCGCGCTCGCAACCACACCAAGCCCGAGGAACACCGTCAGCATTGCCGTGCCACCGTAGGAAATCAATGGCAATGGCGCGCCAACGACGGGCAGCAGGCCGGTCACCATCGCCACATTCACAAAGACATAGAGGAACAGCATCATCGCCACGCCGATGCATGTCAGCTGTGCGAAGCGGCTGCCGACACGGTAGCTGATGCCGAGCACCGATCCGATCAGCAGCAGATAGAGCCCAAGGATAAACAGGTTGCCGACGAGGCCGAACTCCTCGCCGATCATGGTGAAGACGAAGTCGGTCTGCTTTTCGGGAAGATAGTTCAGCTGGCTCTGGCTTCCCATCAGGAAGCCTTTCCCGAACAGGCCGCCCGACCCGAGCGCGATCTTCGACTGGGTGATCTGGTAGCCGGCCCCCAGCTTGTCGGCCTCGGGGTCCAGAAAGGTCATCACCCGTGTTTTCTGATAAGGGTGCAGCTGTGACCACAGCACCGGCACCGCAGCCACCAGCCCGATGAAGGAGACAAGGATATAACGCCAGGGAAGCCCGGCGACGAACAGCAGCGTCAGCGATCCCAGCGCCAGCGCCAGCGCGGTGCCGAGATCGGGCTGCTCCACCACAAGAATGAACGGCACAATAATCATCACCAGCGGTGGCAGATAGGTCAGGATCGATCGCATCTTGTCGAGGGGCTGGCTGTCGAAATAGCGCGCAAGCGCCAGCAGGACGGCGATCTTGGTCGGCTCCGACGGCTGGAACGTGAAGCCGCCGATATTGATCCAGCGAGCCACACCGCCGCCGCCGCCAATCCCCAGAAGCACGATCAGCACGACGATCGACAGCAGATATACCGGGTAGGCCCATATCCGCAGAATACGGAAATCGATAAAGGCAAGCACCAGCACCATCGCGGCGCCAACCGCGCCCCGCACGGCATGTTTGCCGGCCCACGGCGTCCACGACCCCTCGGATGCCGAATAGAGCGCAAGCGCACCAACCGTGACCAACACGCCGGCCACAAGAAGGATATGCCATGGGATGCGCAGCACTGTCCGGAAAATGGTGACGTTTTCGGCAGCCATTACGCCTTGCCCTCCGTCTCGAGGGCACGCTTCAGCGCCGCCTTGGCGATCGGCGCGGCCATGGATGACCCGCTGCCGCCATGCTCGACGACCACGGCCACCGCGTAACGCGGATCCTTGATCGGCGCATAGCCGACGAACAGCGCGTGGTCGCGCTCTTTCCAGGGCCGTTCGATATTCTTGGTGATTCCGGCCTCGCGCTGCTCTTTGGTGATGCGCTTGACCTGAACCGTGCCGGTCTTGCCCGCCATGCCGCCAAGACGCGACGGCAGATTGTGCGCCCGCGCAGTGCCGAGGCTGCCATTGGTCACCTCGAACATGCCCTTGTGGACAATGCGCAGCGCCGCCGGCGAAATATCGAGTTCGGCGAATTCCGGCACTCCATCGACGGTCTGCAGCGACGGCGTGACCGCCTTTGTGCCGCTTGCCAGCCGGGCCGTCATCACGGCAAGCTGCAGCGGTGTCACCAGCACATATCCCTGCCCGATCGAGGCAACCACCGTCTCACCCGGCGTCCAGACGACACCGTGTGTCGCCAGCTTCCATTCATGATGCGGGATGATCCCCTGCTTCTCGCCCGGAATATCGATGCCGGTGACATCACCAAGGCCCAGCTTGTTCGCCATCGCCTTGATCCGCTGGATGCCTGTCTTCAGCGCCACCTCATAGAAGAAGACGTCGCAGGACCGCTCGAGCGCGCGGACCACATTCACCGTGCCGTGGCCATCCTCGAGCCAGCAGTGGAAGGTGGCGTTGCCAAGCTCCATGCTCCCCTTGCAGGAAAAACTGGTGCGCTCGTTGATAATGCCCGCCTCCAGCGCGGCCAGCGCCACGACCATCTTGAAGGTTGATCCCGGCGCATACAGCCCGGCCGTCACCCGATTGAGAAGCGGGTTGCGCGGGTGCTCGTTCAAACGGCGCCAGTCACGGGTCAGAAGCCTGTCGGTGAATACGTTCGGGTCATAGGTCGGCGAGGATACCATCGACAGGATTTCGCCATTGCGAATGTCCATGACGACGACCGCACCGGATTCCGGCGGGGTAATATTGCCGATGCTGTCACGGAGCAGCATATTCTCGCCGGAGGCGAGGTGGAGTTTCAGGTCGCGATTGCCGGCGATGGCGCGCTGCACCTCGGCGGTGGCCATGTCCACCGGCTCCGACTGGCCGCGCCGCAGAATCTCGGTCACATGCTGCTGCAGCCCGATATCAAGCGCCAGCTTCACATCCCCGCCCGGTTCCGGCTCGAAATCACGAAACACCCGGATCGGCCGGCCACGCGCATTCACCTCCACACGCTCGCCTCCCGGCGTGCCGCGCAGCTCGGGCTCCAGCGCATATTCGATACCGATCTTGCCGGTCGCCAGGTCCGGCAAGTCGCCAAGCGAGCTGTTCTCCTCAATCTCCCGGCTTGTCAGGGGCGACACATAGCCGGTGACATGGCCGGTTAGCGCGCCTTGCGGGTAAATCCGGCGCAGCGACTTCTCGAAGGTCACACCCGGAAGATATGCCGAGCGGATGGCAAGGGTCGAAAGCTCGCGCTGGGTCAGGCTCTCGCGGATCAGGATGGGCCTGAATGACGGGCCCTTGCGGGCCTGTTCGCGCACCCGGCCGATGACCTCGTCATTCAATTCGATAAGCGAGGCCAGCTGCGCCAGCGACTTGTCCACATCGCCCGCATAGAGCGGCGTGATGTGAAGAAGATAGGATTCGGCATTGCCGGCAAGAAGGCGTTCCTGCCTGTCGACAAGACGCCCGCGCCGCGGCGGCACCACCCGCCGGTCGAACTGGTTACGGTCGGACAGGCGCTTGTAGCGGTTGTTCTGCGCCACCTGAAGCTGGTACAGCCGCCCCGACAGGAAGCTCGTCGCCAGAAGCATGCCGCTTCCAAGCAGGAAGGTGCGCCGCCCGGTGACGCGCCGGTTTTCCTTTTGCTTGACCTTCTTGCTCATGACGAGACCCTGATCCGGTTGAACGCCATGTTGACTGTCGTCAGGATAACATAGCCGATGGGAAACAGAATCAAAGTCACGCCGACCTGGAAAAGGACCGGTGTAATCGCCGGAATGGCAAGATTCAGCGCGCTGAACACAAGGAACTGGAACAGCACGACGCCGGTGGTTACGGCGACGAATTCCACCCAGACATCGCGGAAATCACCCTGCTGCAGCTTCGCCCGGCGGATATCCATGAGGAACACCACGGCAATATAGGCCGTCGCGCGCCCCCCGATCAGATCCGAAAACAGCAGATCACTGGCAATCCCGATCAGAAAGCCGGTGACGAGAAAGACCAGCTTTTCATGATGGAGAGCCACCCAGAACAGGAAGATCAGCGACAAGATCGGCGTCGCCCCATAGAAAACAGGCCAGAGCGCGAGCCCGCCCTCGAACATCGCCAGCACCACACCAAAGACGATGATCAGGAACTGGAACGGCCAGTTCGAGTCCAGCTCGGCTTTCTGGAAAAAGCGGCCGCGCGGCGTCATTGGCGTTCACCTGCCGCGTTGACGCCCTCGAACAGGCGGGTGCCCTCTGTTTCAGGAAGCGGGGTGTAGTAATCCTCAAGGGCGAGGTTGTCGAGGTCGATGCCCTCGGTACCGCCGACAAGGATCGATACATAGCTCAAATGGCGCAAATCGACCGCCGGGCGAACCCTGACAAAATCGTCCCTCACCAGATCGACACGGCCAACTGGCACGCCGGCCGGCAGCACGCCGCCATGGCCCGATGTCAGCACAAGCTCGCCAACCTTTGGCGCCGCCTCTTCCGGCAGAAAGCGCAACGACAGGAAAGTCCCGTTATTGCCGACCGTGACCCCCGGCCAGGACGATGATGACAGGATCACCGGAATTTGCGCATTGATGTCGCTGATCATGAGGACACGCGCGTAAGTGGCGCCCACATCCACAACAAGTCCGACAAGCCCGTCCGCTGTCACCACCGGGTTTCCGCGCTCGATGCCCTGTTCACGGCCATTTGCGACAAGTACGGTGTGCGCGAAGGCGCCGCCGGGCGCCGTCACGGCACGGGCGGTGACCGGTTGCCGCCGGTCGGGCGTCACCGCACCCGCGACACTGCGAAGCTGCCGGTTCTCGCTTTCAAGAATTTCAGCCCGTCGCCGCCATCTTTTCAGCAGCGCATTCTCCGCCTGAAGGCGTACATTCTCTGCCCGCAGGGAGGCGACCGTGCGAATGCCCTGCACCATCGTTTCGACACCGCGCACGGGAGCTGAAACCAGATCCACAAACGGGGCTGTGAAGTCATTCATGCCCATGCGGGCCGACCGCAATGCATTGAGATCGAGCTTGCCCAGAAACATCAGCGAAAAGCTGAAAACAACAAGCAGGGTGTGCGCTATGCGTCGCTGCCTGATCTTTGCCTTGTCAGACGCGCGCATTGGCGAAAAGCCTTTCTAGGCGCCGATCAGGACATTCCTGAGGGTACGGAGCTCCTCAAGGCAGCGCCCGGTGCCGAGCGCGACGCAGGACAGCGGATCATCGGCAATCGAGATCGGCAGGCCGGTCGCGTCACGGAGCACGCCGTCGATGTCGCGCAGCAGCGCGCCGCCGCCGGTCATCACAATGCCCTTTTCGACAATGTCCGCGGCAAGTTCCGGCGGCGCCTGTTCCAGCGCCATCTTCACACCATCGACGATCTGCCGGACCGGGTCGGAAATGGCTTCGGCAACCTGGGCCTCGGTGATGGTGATTTCCTTCGGCACGCCATTCACAAGGTCGCGGCCGCGCACCTCGATCTTGATGCCCGTGCTCTTCTCGGGCTTGCGGGCGACGCCGATGTTCTTCTTGATCCGCTCGGCGCTGGCCTCGCCGATGAGCAGGTTATGCGTACGGCGCATATAGGCGATGATGGCCTCGTCGATCTTGTCTCCGCCGACACGCACCGAATGCGCGAACACGATATTGCCAAGCGACAGGATCGCCACCTCGGTGGTGCCGCCGCCGATATCGACCACCATCGAGCCCGAAGGCTCGGTCACCGGCAACGAGGCGCCGATCGCGGCGGCCATCGGCTCTTCGATCAGGAAGACCCGGCGTGCGCCGGCAGCCTCGGCAGATTCCTGAATGGCCCGGCGCTCAACCGCAGTGGAGCCCGACGGCACGCAAATAATCACCTGCGGGCTGGAGAAATTCAGCCTGCCGTTCACCTTGCGGATGAAGTGCTTGATCATTTCTTCGGCAACTTCGAAATCGGCGATCACGCCGTCCGCCATCGGGCGGATGGCGCGGATGTTGCCGGGGGTCTTGCCGAGCATCACCTTGGCTTCCTCGCCGACGGCAAGCACCTGCGTGCGTCCGCGAACCTCGGCCATGGCCACAACAGACGGCTCGTCGAGCACGACGCCCTTGCCCTTTACGTAGACAAGTGTGTTTGCCGTACCGAGGTCAATGCCGATGTCTGCCGTGAATATATCAAGCACCGATCTGAACATGCGAACTCCCCTGCGCCGCCTATTCGGCCCGTTCTGTAAATATAACACTCGGCGACGGAAACCCTGCCCCGTCGCCGGATGTAAATTTTGTAGCTGATAAATAAGGCGAAATCTAGTTCTTCGCCTTATCTACCAGACGGTTTGCACCAATCCACGGCATCATGCCACGAAGCTCTGCACCAACCTGCTCGATCGGGTGCTCGGCATTGCGGCGGCGGGTCGCCTTGAAGCTGGTCTGGTGGACCTTGTTCTCCAGCATCCAGTCGCGTGTGAAGCGGCCGGACTGGATGTCCTCGAGGACGCGCTTCATCTCTGCCTTGGTCTCTTCGGTGATGATACGCGGGCCGGTGACATACTCGCCATATTCGGCCGTGTTCGAGATCGAATAGTTCATGTTCGCGATGCCGCCCTCATAGATCAGGTCGACGATCAGCTTCACCTCGTGCAGGCACTCGAAATACGCCATTTCCGGCGCGTAGCCGGCCTCGACAAGGGTCTCGTAGCCGGCCTTGATCAGCTCGACCAGGCCACCGCAAAGAACGGCCTGCTCACCGAACAGGTCGGTCTCGCACTCTTCCTGGAAGGTGGTCTCGATGATGCCCGAGCGGCCACCGCCGACAGCCGAAGCATAGGAAAGGCCGACCTCGTGGGCGTTGCCGGACGCGTCCTGATGAACGGCGAGGAGGCAGGGAACACCGCCGCCGCGAACATATTCAGCGCGGACAGTGTGGCCCGGGCCCTTGGGCGCGATCATCAGGCAGTCGATGTCGCCGCGCGGCTCGATCAGGTTGAAGTGGACGTTCAGGCCGTGCGCGAAGGCAATGGCGGCGCCGGGACGAATGTTGGCGGCTATCTCGTCGCGATAAATATCGGCCTGCAGCTCGTCCGGGGTCAGCATCATGACCATGTCGCCCCATGCGGCAGCTTCGGCAACATCCATCACCTTGAAGCCTGCATCGGCCGCCTTGGCGCGGCTGGAGGAGTCGGAACGAAGCGCGACGGCGACTTCTGCGACACCGCTGTCCTTCAGGTTGGCGGCATGGGCGTGGCCCTGGCTGCCATAGCCGACGATGACGACCTTCTTTTTCTTGATCAGGCCGACATCGGCGTCACGATCGTAATAGACTCGCATGGACTTGGTTCTCCTTCGTGAAATCGGCCGCCTGCCAGCCGGCCGGCGACCCCATGAATATGTCAGGACACCCGATCGTGCCTCTGCATGTTTGAACTGTATGACCGCCGGAACGGCATCGGCCCTTGCGGGCCCGTCCGGCCGGTTACTTCGCCTCCAGATCGATGTTGTTGCCGCGCGAGATCGCGGACACACCGGTTCGTGCTACCTCGATGCTGCCGAGCGAGCGCATCAGATTGACAAAGGCGTCAACCTTCGAGGAATTACCAGTCACCTCAAATACAAAACTATCCAGCGTGCTGTCCAGTGTCCGTGCGCGGAAAGTATCGGCGATGCGAAGCGCCTCGATGCGCTCTTCCCCGTGATTGATGATTTTCACCAGCGCCAGCTCGCGCTCGATGGCCACATCATGCTCGGTCAGGTCACGAACAGCGTGGATCGGCACCAGCCGCGCCAGCTGCGCCTTGATCTGCTCGATCACCATCGGGGTTCCCGAGGTAACAATGGAAATCCGCGACAGCGCACGCTCGGGGTCCGTCTCGGACACCGTCAGGCTCTCGATGTTGTATCCACGGCCTGAAAACAGGCCGATCACCCGTGCCAGAACGCCGGGTTCATTATCGACGAGAACGGACATGATGTGCCGTTCGATCACGCTATTATCTGTCATGATGCGTTCCTTGAGACAGCCAGTCGGACCGGGGCGATCAGACCAGCACCATTCCTTCCTCGGACACAGGCTTTTCCGCCTGGTCTTCAGGGCCGAGCAGCATATCATTATGCGCTGCTCCCGACGGGATCATCGGGAAGCAGTTTTCTTCCTTGGCGACGCGGATGTCCGCAATCACCGGCCCCGGCGTATCCAGCATCTGGGTGATCACGCTGTCGAGATCGTCGCTGGACTGGGCCACCAGGCCGGTCATGTTGAACGTATCGGCGAGTTTGCGGAAATCCGGCAGCGAGGCGCTGTAGGACTCCGAATAGCGTCCACCATGGATCAGTTCCTGCCACTGCCGGACCATGCCCATCCATTCGTTGTTGATGATGAACATCTTCACCGGAAGATTGTACTGCGACAGGGTCGAGAGTTCCTGCATGTTCATCATGAAGGACGCCTCGCCGGCAATGTCGATCACCGTCGCCCCGGGGTGCGCCACCTGAACGCCGAGCGCCGCCGGCAGGCCGTAACCCATGGTCCCCAAGCCGCCCGATGTCATCCAGCGGTTCGGCAGATGGAAATCGAAATACTGCGCCGCCCACATCTGGTGCTGGCCGACCTCGGTGGTGACATAGACGTCGCGCTCGGCCGTCATCTCGCACAGACGCTTGATGGCGTGCTGCGGCTTGATGATGCTGCCGGTCTGGTTGAAGCGCAGGCAGTCGCGCTTGCGCCACACCTCGATCTGGGACCACCATTTGTCGAGCGATGTCTTGTGCGGCTTGAACTTGCGCTTCTTCATCTCGGCGATCAGCGCCTCGAGAATTTTCGTCGCATCGCCGATCACGGCAAGGTCCACAGCCACATTCTTGTTCACCGACGACGGGTCGATGTCGCAATGAATCTTGGTCGAGTTCGGCGAGAAGCCGCTGATCAGACCGGTGACGCGGTCATCGAAACGCGCCCCGAGGTTGAGCATCAGGTCGCAGCCATGCATGGCCAGATTGGCTTCATAGGTGCCGTGCATGCCCAGCATGCCGAGGAAATGCTTGTCGGCGGCCGACAGCGCGCCGAGACCCATCAGCGTCAGGGTGGTCGGCCAGCCGGTCATATGAACAAGGTCGGTCAGCAGTTCCGAGGCACGCGGGCCGGAATTGATCAGCCCGCCGCCGCCATAGATCACCGGACGCTCGGCACGGATCATCATGTCGACCGCCGCGCTGATTGCCGCCGGATCAGGCTCGGTCGCCGGCTGGTAGCGCGCTGTTGCAGATGCGCGGATGACCTCCTTCTGGTACGGGGCCTCCTTCATCAGGATGTCCTTCGGAAGGTCGATCAGGACCGGGCCGGGGCGACCGGATGCGGCAACATGAAACGCCTCGATCACAGTGGACTGCAGTTTGCCGCCCTCTTTCACGAGGTAGTTATGCTTGGTGCAGGCGCGGGTGATGCCGGTCGTGTCGGCTTCCTGAAACGCGTCATTGCCGATCAGATGGGTCGGCACCTGACCGGTGAGGCAGACCACCGGAACGGAGTCCATCAGCGCGTCGGTCAAGCCGGTAACGGCGTTGGTGGCGCCGGGACCCGATGTGACAAGAACAACACCGGTCTTGCCGGTTGAACGGGCATAGCCCTCTGCGGCATGAACCGCCGCCTGTTCGTGCCGAACGAGGATGTGCTTGATCTTGTTGTTCTTGAACAAGGCGTCATAGATCGGAAGCACGGCACCGCCGGGGTAGCCGAATACAACCTCGACACCCTCATCCTCAAGCGCCTTCAGCAGAAGTTCTGCTCCCGGCATCATCGTTGTGGTTGCGGCCGCGCTGGTCCCTGCGTCTTCTGTCGCCGGTGCGGATTTGGGCATCGTCCTGTTCCTTGCTTTGTCACGTCCAGGCGCTTTGTCACGTCTGGACTTTACGCCGTCGTTAATCTGTCAGTCCTGTCCGGGCGCTTTCCCGTCACCCGGACTCCCTTCACCAGCGACAAAAGATTGGGGGCACACCGCCGTTTCGGGAGGTGCGATCCTTGCGCTGGCTTAAATTGTGAAACCCTAGGCAGGAACCGGAATCCCCGCCAATGCGGAGTGTATATCGCAGAAAATGAAGAGTGGTCAACTTTATTTTAACAGAATTGAAAAGATTTCTTTTACGAATCTTGTCGAAAATTTCTCATCAATACTAATTTGTGCACGATAATTATTCCGAATCCATGTCATCTGGCGTTTTGCGTAATGCCGGCTGTCACGGCTGGCAAGTTCAATGGCGCGGCCACGGCTGATCTCGCCGGCTTGCATCGCAAGGATTTCACGGACTCCGATGGCCTTCATCACCGGCAACGACGGATCGAGACCACGTTCTGCAAGCGCCTCGACCTCCTCGACGGCGCCCTCCTCCATCATCTGCGCAAAGCGCCGGTCGATCCGCGCATAGGTATCGGCACGCGGCGGCATAACGGAAATCGCAACCGCCTCTCCTGCCAGAGCGCCCTGATGCGGGTCGGACTGCCATGCGCTGATCGGCCGCCCCGTGGCCCGCACGACTCCCATCGCACGGACAAGCCGCTGGCTGTCCCCGTCGAACAACCTCGAGGCGGTCTCCTCGTCGAGCTTTGACAATTCTTCGCGAAAGGCCGCGCCGCCACGCGCCGCCAGCTCGTCGAGGCAGGCCTGGTGAATCTCCGCCGGAACCTCGGGGATCGGCGCGATGCCGTCGCGCGCCGCCTGCAGATACATGCCGGTGCCACCGACGATGATCGGCAGGCTGCCGGCGTTGCGCGCCTCGTCAACCGCCTCGGCGGCAAGGTCCAGCCAGCTTGCAACCGAGGCACGCTCGCCGCCATCGACAATGCCGTAGAGACGGTGCGGCGCCCGTGCCTCGTCATCTGGGCCGGGCCGCGCCGTCACCACGCGAAGGTCGCTATAGACCTGCATCGAGTCCGCATTGATCACCGTGCCGCCGACTTGCTCGGCAAGAGCCAGAGCCGCCGCCGACTTGCCGGCCGCTGTCGGTCCGCAAATCATGATATAGCGCCCCGCCGCGACGGCCTGCGCGATTTCGCTGTGGTCAGTCATCTGGTTCTGTGCTTTACCGGTCGCAGGACAATCCTGCCCGAAGACGCCGCACCGAGAAAGGCGTTCGGGAAACGCCAACCGCGAAAAAGGCCGCGAACCATTGCATCAGACAGCCGTATTTTCAAGCTCTACACGCGGCAGCGTCACAGCTGAAATTGCCAGCGGCATTCTGGGTGCCGCGGGCATTGACGCAGACCTGGCAGCTGTTCGCGTGCTTGACGAGGCGCATGCGCTCGACCTGCCGTTGCCGGCAACTGTCGATGTCGATGGCATGGCAACGCTTCGCGCGCGCGGCGATTTGCAGGGCATCGATGTGAACATCGTTCCGTCGGAGGGCCGCAGGAAACAGCTTCTAATCGCCGATATGGACAGCACCGTCATCACCTCGGAATCGCTCGACGACATGGCGCGGCTTGCCGGCATCGCGGATGACATACTGCCGATCACGACACGCGCCATGCGCGGCGAACTGGATTTCGAGCAGGCACTCGATGCGCGGCTTGCCCTGTTTGCCGGCAAGCCGGCCAGCCTTGTCGACGAGGCGCTGGCCGAAGTGGAGTTCTCCGGCGGCGCGACCACCCTTGTCAGGACAATGCGCGCGGCCGGCGCCAGCTGCTATCTGGTATCGGGCGGTTTTACCGTCATCACCGCACCGGTCGCGGAGCGATGCGGCTTTACCGGCACCCACGCCAACCATCTGGAAATCGAGGGCGGCAAGCTGCTTGGCAAGGTGCGCAAGCCGGTCCTCGACAGCGGCGCAAAAGCCCGATACCTGGCCCATTATTGCGCCGAGCTTGGCATTGCCCCGGCCGAGGCGGCCTGTATCGGTGACGGGGCGAACGATCTGGACATGCTCGAGGCCGCCGGGTTTGGCGTCGCCTTCCACGGCAAGCCGCTGCTTCGCGAGAAGATTCCGCTACAGCTGAACCACACCGATCTGACCGGGCTGCTGTATCTTCAGGGATACACAGCCGACGCGTTCATCTCCGGCTGACGACATTTCCCGATCCTGCCACCCATGAAAAAGGCCGGCACAATGGCCGGCCTTCTTTAATTTCCCATGTGGTACGCCGGAACTTACTCCTTGGCGAAACCGATCTGGATAAAGCGTTCACGGCCATCGCTCTCGACCAGCAACAGGACACCGGCGCGGCCGGCCTCCTGCGTTTCGGCGACGGATTTGGCAAGATCAGCCGCATCCTCGACCCGCCGCTGGCCGAACCGTTTGATGATATTGCCGACCTCGAGGCCCTTGGCGAATGCCGGGCCACCCTCGACCACCTCGGTGACGATCACGCCACGCGTTTCCGGATCAAGGCCGTACTCCTCGGCGAGGGCAGCGGTCAGATCCTCGACCGCAAAGCCCAGCTTGTCAAAGCTCTCGGCGCTGCCGGTTTCCTGCTCGCCTTCGCCGATCAGGCCGACAAGCTCGGCCTTTTCAAGCTCGCCAAGCGTGACCTGAACAGTCATCTCGCTGCCGTTGCGAACAAGTTCGACATCGACAGTGGCACCGATATCGGTCTCGGCAACGATGCGCGGCAGATCGCGCATCCTGTCGATCTTCTTGCCGTCGAAGCTGGTGATAACGTCACCCGGCTCGAGACCCGCCGCCTTGGCCGGGCTCTTGTCATTGACCGAGCTCACAAGGGCTCCACCCGCCTCGTCGAGGCCGAGCGATTCAGCGATCTCGGGCGTGACTTCCTGAATGAACACGCCAAGCCAGCCGCGGCGGGTCGTGCCATATTCGGCAAGCTGCTGCGTCACACGCTTGGCAAGGTTCGAGGAGATCGCGAAACCGATGCCCACCGAGCCGCCGGATTGCGAGAAAATCGCCGTGTTGATGCCGATCACCTCACCGTCGAGATTGAACAGCGGGCCGCCGGAGTTGCCCCGGTTGATAGACGCGTCTGTCTGGATGAAATCGTCATAGGGACCATTGCCGATATCACGGCCACGCGCCGAGACAATGCCGGCCGTTACCGTGCCGCCAAGCCCGAACGGATTGCCGATGGCAAGCACCCAGTCACCGACCCGCAGGTTGTCCGAGTCGCCGAACGGCACTGCTGTCAGCTGCGTGTCGCCGGGATCGATCTTCAGCACGGCGATATCCGTCTTCTGGTCCTGGCCCAGCACTTCCGCCACGAATGTCGTCTCGTCGGCGAGTGTGACGGTGATTTCCTCGGCATTCTCGATCACATGAAAGTTCGTCACGACGATGCCGGCATCATCGATGATGAATCCCGATCCCAGCGACGAGGCGCGACGCTGGCGATTGTCATCGCCGAAATTGCGGAAGAAATCCTCGAACGGCGAGCCGGGCGGGAATTGCGGCATATCAGCCGACGGACCGTCATTGACGATGGTTGTCGTCGAAATATTCACCACCGCCGGGGACAGCGCCTCTGCCTGGTCGGCAAAGCTGTCGGGCCGCTCGGCGGCACTGATATCGAGAGTTACAAACATGATCGCCGCGCCGGCAAGCGCCGGAAGCGGGCGGAGCAACCGCATCAGCATTGATTCAGATCTCCTCTGAGCATCTTGAGAACGAATGACGGGGGCACCGGATGCCCCCGCCTCCTGCCTGAATGAAAGCCACGTTCCGTGACCAAAACATGGCAGGTATGTGTTTATTTCTGCGCGTCGCCGCTCTTGTCCTTGAAGAAGCGGAAGAAGCTGCTGTCGGGCGACAGGACCATCGATGTGTCGCTGTTGCCAATGGATTTGCGATAGGCTTCCATCGAGCGGTAGAAGGCGAAGAACTCGGCGTCCTGACCAAAGCTGTCGGCATAGATCTTGATCGCCTCGCCATCGCCCTCACCGCGGGTCTGCTGGGCTTCACGCTGCGCCTCGGAAATGATCACGGTACGGGTCTTTTCGGCATCGGCGCGGATCTTTTGCGCTTCTTCCTCACCCGTGGCGCGGAACTCCTTGGCCTCGCGTTCACGCTCGGACTTCATCCGGTTGAAGATGTTCTGGCTCGTCGCCGTCGGATAGTCGGCGCGGCGCAGGCGCACATCAATGATCCTGATGCCGAGAGACGACACCGAGGCATTCACCTCTTCACCGATCGAGCGGGTGATGTCGTTCCGCTGGCCGGTCAGGATCGAGGCGAGTGTTTCGCGACCGAGAGCCCGACGAACCGACGAGTCGATGATGGCCTCAAGCCGTCCGCGCGCGCCAAGCTCGTTGCGAACTGTCTGGTAGAACAGCAGCGGGTCTTCGATCTGGTAGCGGGCGTAAGCATCCACCTGAAGGCGTTTCTGGTCGGACAGGATCACCTCTTCGGCATCCTGCGGGATCAGGCTGAGAACACGCTTTTCGTAATAGATGACGTCCTGGATGAACGGCAACTTGAAGGCGAGCCCCGGCTCCTGGATGGTCCGTTTCGGCTCGCCGAACTGGAGCACCAGCGCCTGCTGCGTCTGGTTGACGGTGAAAAACGCGCTGAAGCTTGCCACGATCAGCAAGGCGCCAACGATGAGAGAGACAAGACGAGTGGCACCCATGTCAGTTTCCTCCCGACTTCTTGTTCAGCTCGCGCAGAGGCAGGTACGGCACAACGCCGCTGCCACCGGCAGGCTCGTCGATGATGATCTTCTCGACGTTGGAGAAGATTTCCTCGACCGTTTCGATATAGATACGTTCCTTGGTGACATCGGGGTTCGCCTGATAGGCCTGATAGACCTGATCGAAGCGCGACGCGTCACCAGCCGCGCGGTTGACGACTTCGGCGCGGTACGCCTCGGCCTCGGCAACCAGCTTGGCTGCCGCACCACGCGCCCGCGGCACGATGTCGTTCCGGAACGCCTCGGCCTCGTTCTTCAGCCTGTCGCGGTCCTGACGGGCACGCTGGACCTCGTTGAACGCGTCGATAACGTCACCCGGCGGATCGACAGCCAGAAGCTGCACATCGCGCACACGCACGCCTGAGCCGTATTCATCAAGAAGCTCCTGCAGCTGCGCACGGGCCTGCGCCTGAATGTCCTGACGTCCCTCGGTCAGGGCCGTCTGGATCGGCGTGCGGCCGATGATCTCGCGCATCACCGCCTCGGCGGCCACCTTGATGGTGTCGTCTGGTTCGGCGAGGTTGAACAGATACTGGCCGGCATCGGAAATGCGCCAGAAGACGACAAAGTCGATGTCGACGATATTCTCGTCACCGGTGATCATCTGACTTTCGTCAGCAATGTCACGGCGCGAGGAGCTGTTGCCGCTGACGTCGCGGAAGCCGATCTCGATACGGTTGTCGCGCGTGACCTCGGGGGTCATCACGGCCTCGATCGGATAGGGAATGTGATAATGCAGTCCCGGCGCGGTCGTGCGGACCCATTCGCCGAACCGCAGGACGACGCCCTGCTGCTGCGGGTTGACCCGGTAGAAGCCGGTCAGCGCCCAGATCGCGATTGCCACGATCAAGAGCAGTGAAAGCGACTTGCCGCCGGACGGCAGCATCCGGCCGAGCGCCTCGCGCCCCTGCCTGACCACCTTGTCGATATCCTGCGGCGAACCGCCGCCCCCCTGGCCCCAAGGGCTTCCGCCATTGCCGCCGCCGCCACGGCCACCGCCGCCCGGGTTACCCCACGGGCCGCCGTCGTCGCCGCCACCGCCCTGATTATTCCATGGCATGATGTGCCTACTCCGTCGCACTAGAGTTTGTCTGTTGGCGCCCGAAACACGTCCTTCGGAACGGGCCTGCGAAGCGCCGGAAAGCCATGAGAAGACCCAGCCGTCCTCGCCGGTGTTGCCGCTTTTGTTGCAAAACCGGTCCGGACGAACTATGTCCCCCTCAAGTTCACATCATATTTGCACGAAAGCTGGTGATTTCAAGCATGGCCAATGAATTGACAGAGCAGCAGGTCTCGACCGCACTCGCCACCGTGACGACCCCCGGCCGCGACCGCGATCTCGTCGCCGGAGGACAGGTCTCGGGCATCGTCATCAAGGACGGCCATGTCGGCTTTACCATTGAAATCGACCCGTCCGAGAAGGACCATGCCGACCAGATACGCAATGCCAGCGAGAGCGCCGTGCGCGCGCTCGACGGCGTGCTGTCGGCGACCGCCATGCTGACCGCCCATCAGGCGGCCGGCGCGGGCGACACACCGCCCGGCAAGCCCATTGGCAGCGGCCAGCCTGCCTCGAACGAGCCGCTGAAGCCGGCGCGCCATCTGATCGCCGTTGCCTCGGGCAAGGGCGGGGTCGGCAAATCGACCACATCAATCAATCTGGCGCTGGCAATCGCCGCCACCGGCCAGCGCGTCGGCATTCTCGACGCCGATATATACGGCCCGTCCCTCCCCCGCCTGATCGGGCAGAACAAGAAACCGCAGAGCGACGGCAAGAAAATCTACCCGATCGAGGCCTGGGGCCTGCAGACCATGTCGATCGGCTATCTGGTCGCCGAGGACGCGCCGACCATCTGGCGCGGCCCGATGGTGATGAGCGCGATCGAGCAGATGCTGCGCGACGTCGCCTGGGACAATCTCGACGTGCTGATCATCGACATGCCGCCCGGCACCGGAGATGCCCAGCTGACCCTCTCGCAGCGCGCGGCGCTGTCCGGCGCGGTGATCGTCTCGACACCGCAGGACCTGGCGCTGATCGATGCCCGCAAGGGCCTGAACATGTTCCGCAAGGTGAATGTGCCGGTACTCGGCATCATCGAGAATATGAGCCACTTCATCTGCACCGACTGTGGCAGCCGTCACGATATCTTCGGTCACGGCGGCGCGGCCGCCGAGGCGGCGCGCATCGGCGCCCCGTTCCTGGGAGAGGTGCCGCTCGAGATGGCCATCCGCGCCACATCCGATGAAGGCACGCCCGTCGTCGCCAAGGATCCGGGCGGGCCGCATGCCGCGCACTACACCGCCATTGCCGGCGCCGTCATGGCCCAGCTGGACGACGCAGTGAAGGCCGGCCCGAAGATCGTGATCGAGTGATCAGACGGTCACGGGTGTTTTCCGCGTGAACCGCTCATAGCGATAGCCCGGCACCTCGCCGTCGGCCGCCGCCTCTTCCAGAACATCGTGGTTCCATTCCGATGCGTCCAGCGCCGGGAACAGCGCCGCGTTCGGCCCGCCATCCGGCGAGATGTCGACGATCGTCGCCTCGATGCGGTTGCATAGCGGCATGCCGGCGGCATAGATCTCGCCGCCGCCGAACAGGATGATTTCCGGTCGCGCGCCGTCTGTTGCCGTGATCCAGTCGCGGGACAGCGCCAGGGCCTCATCCATGTCGCCGGCGCGAAGCGCGCCCTCTGCCGCCCAGGTGGCGTCTCGCGTCATCACCACACTGGCCCGGCCGGGAAGCGCGCGGCCGATGGAATCCCAGGTCCGGCGCCCCATGATCAGCGGGCATCCCATGGTCAGCGACTTGACCCGTTTCAGATCGGCCGGAAGATGCCAGATCAGCCCGGCGCCGTCCCCGATCACACGGTTGCGGGCCATGGCCACCACGGCCACCATTTCAAGCGAGGCCGCCATGGCTACACCGCGATCGGCGCGGGAATGTTCGGCTGCGCCTCATAGCCGGTGATCTCGAAATCCTCGTAGGTGAAATCATCGATGCTGTCCGGCACCCGGTGCAAGACCAGCTGCGGCTGCGGCCCGGGTTCACGCGTGAGCTGCAGGCGCGCCTGATCGAAATGATTGTGATAGAGATGCGCATCGCCAAGCGTGTGGACGAATTCCCCCGGCTTCAGACCGCAGACGGCGGCGATCATGTGGGTCAGCAGCGCATAGGAGGCGATGTTGAACGGCACGCCGAGGAAGATATCGGCGCTGCGCTGATAGAGCTGGCAGGACAGCCTGCCCTCGGCCACGAAAAACTGGAACAGGCAGTGGCAGGGCGGCAGCGCCATGTTCGGCAGGTCGGCCGGGTTCCATGCCGACAGCATCAGTCGGCGCGATTCCGGGGTTGCGCGGATCGCCGCCACCAGATCGGCAAGCTGGTCGATTTCGGTGCCGTCAGGGGACTCCCATCGGCGCCATTGCTTGCCATAGACAGGGCCAAGATCGCCATTCTCGTCGGCCCATTCATCCCAGATCGAGACACCGTGCTCCTGAAGATATCGGATGTTGGTGTCGCCCTTGATGAACCACAGCAGCTCGTGAAAGATCGAGCGCGTATGGAGCTTCTTTGTCGTCAAAAGGGGAAAGCCTGCCGACAGGTCGAACCGCATCTGATGCCCGAAAACGGCGCGAGTGCCGGTGCCGGTGCGGTCGCCACGGTCGACCCCCTCTTCGAGAACACGTGCCAGAAGATCGAGATATTGCTGCATTGCGGAAAGCCTGTTTGCGCGCATGTCGGGACTGTCTGGCAAGGTCGCACGCCCGGAAGGGGTGATCAACCCGCAATACCGCCGCGGCACAAGCAAGCAGGCCCCTGTAGAATATGGGTGCAATTCACGGGGGCAGTAGCCGGTCAAAACAGCGCTTCCAAAGATCACCCCCTGCCCTTATATTATACGGGCCGGCTTGCCGGCTATGGCGATAAACGTGCTGTGAAATAAGCAGAGCGGACCCGGGGGCGGTACCCGGCGCCTCCACCATTTCAGCCGACACCGACATGCGGATGCGAGACAGCAGAGGCAACATAGCGGCTGAAAGAGTGGGGGCGAAACAGGATCGACGCATGTGGTAAAGGCAGTATTTTCGCTCGGTATGGTACCCGCCGTTATCGGGCCATGTAGTAGTTGCAAACGACAACACTGCTCCGGTCGCAATCGCAGCCTAACGGCAGCGGGAGTAACCGATCTTAAAGTCCAGTCCGCTTGAGCTCGGGCTGGCGGGGTTTGGAACGCACCTGGCAACAGAAGCGTTCCGCTTTCCTTCGCGGTGCCACGCCCGAAACAAAATGCGATCAGCGGGTTTGCGAGATGACGGACAACGGAAACGATTTCACCGGCCTGAATTACGACCTTCTGGTCGAAGATACGCTGCGCCTTGTTGTGCGGTCGGCACTGAAGATCACCGAACAGTCGGGACTGATCGGCGAGACGCATTTCTACATTTCGTTCCAGACCGGTTACCCGGGTGTAGAAATGGACGATGCCCTGCGCGCGCAGCATCCCGAAACCATCACCATCGTCATCCAGCACCAGTTCGCCGATCTTGTGGTCGAGGATGACAGGTTTTCCATTACCCTGTTCTTCGGCGGCAAGCCGTCGATGATGACCATTCCCTATGACGCGATGACCCAGTTCAAGGACCCGTCAGTCGGGTTCGAGCTGTATTTCAACAACAAGCTGTCCGAAGCTGACGACGGGACCGATGACGACGCGCCCGAGGCTGCTACGGCCGATGGACCGGTGGACGGCATGCCTGCGGAGACGGCGGAAGTCGTCTCACTCGACAGCTTTCGCAAGTCGCCTTCCTGATTTCACACCCCTCCGTCCAGCGGATGCGCACCCATGACCGATTTTGCCTACAGCCCCATGTTTCCCCAGGCGGCCGATGATACTGCTTACGAGCTTGTCAGCACCGAACATGTCGAGATGGTCGAACTTGGCGGCGAGGAGTTCCTGAAAGTCGATCCCGAGGCGCTGCGCCTTCTCGCACAGCGTGCTTTCACCGATATTTCGCATCTGCTTCGCAGCAGCCACCTGGCCCAGCTACGCGCCATTCTGGATGATCCGGAGGCGACGCAGAACGACCGGTTCGTGGCGCTTGAGATGCTGAAGAACGCCGTGGTGGCGGCCGACGGGCTGCTGCCGATGTGCCAGGACACCGGCACCGCGATCATTTCCGGCACCCGCGGCGACCGTGTCCTCGTGACGGGTGACGACGGCGAGGCGCTGTCACGCGGAGTCTATGACACCTACCAGGAAAGCAATCTCCGCTATTCGCAACTCGCCGCGACCAGCATGTTCGACGAGGTCAACACCGCCACCAACCTGCCGGCGCAGATCGACCTCTATGCCGGCAAGGGCACCGAGTACAAATTCGCCTTCATCCAGAAAGGCGGCGGGTCGGCGAACAAGACCTTCCTCCATCAGAAGACAAAGGCGGTGCTGAACCCGGAGGGGCTGCGAGACTTCATCAAATCGGCGATTCTCGACCTTGGCACCTCGGCCTGCCCGCCCTATCACCTTGCCATCGTCATCGGCGGCACCTCGGCCGAGTATAATCTGAAGACGGTGAAACAGGCCTCGATCCGCGCGCTCGACGGGCTGCCGACCGAAGGCAACAGCCTCGGCCATGCCTGGCGTGACACGGAATGGGAAGCCGAAATCCTGCAGATCACGCGCGATCTCGGCATCGGCGCGCAGTTCGGCGGCAAATATTACTGCCATGATGTGCGGGTTATCAGGCTGCCGCGCCACGGCGCCTCCTGCCCCATCGGCATCGGCGTGTCATGTTCGGCCGACAGGCAGGCGCTGGCAAAAATCACGCCCGAAGGCATTTTCGTTGAAAAGCTGGAACGCGATCCGGCGAAGTTCCTTCCGGAAGTCGACAGCTCTGACGAAATTCCGGCCGTCGCCATCGACCTGAACAAGCCGATGCCCGACATTCTGGCGACGCTGAGCCGGTATCCCGTGGAAACAAGGCTGTCGCTGACCGGGCCGCTGATCGTCGCCCGCGACATCGCGCATGCCAAGCTGCTGGAAAAACTCGAATCCGAGGGCAGCCTCCCCGACTATTTCAAGAACCATCCCGTCTATTACGCCGGCCCTGCCAAGACCCCGGACGGCATGGCGTCAGGGTCATTCGGACCGACAACGGCCGGCCGGATGGACAGCTATGTCTCGACATTCCAGGCGGCAGGCGGGTCGATGGTGATGCTCGCCAAGGGCAACAGGTCACGTCAGGTGCGCGAGAGCTGCAAGGCCCATGGCGGCTTCTATCTCGGCAGCATCGGCGGTGTCGCGGCCAAACTGGCGCTGGAGTCGATCAAGAAGATCGAGGTTCTGGAATATCCCGAGCTCGGCATGGAAGCGGTGTGGAAGATTGAGGTCGAGAACTTCCCGGCCTTCATCATCACCGACGACAAGGGCAACGATTTCTTCGATATCGGCTGATTGCCCCTGCCGGACGATTGACCGGCTGTTCCGTCAGCCCTGAACGGGCGGTGGCCCGCCACTGGCCCAGTCGATGTACTGGATTGTGTGGCGCACCGGAATGTCGCCGTCCAGCTGCTGGATGCAGCCGATATTGCCCGCGGCAACCATCGGCGCACCGGCCCTCGCGATGTTATCCAGCTTGCGCTGGCGAAGGCCGTCAGCCATTTCCGGCTGCAGGATGTTGTAGACGCCTGCGGACCCGCAGCACAGATGCGGCTCGAGCGGCTGCCTGACCTCGAATCCCGCCTCGCGGAGAAGCCGGATCGGCAGATCGTGAATCTTCTGACCGTGCTGGAGCGAGCATGCCGAGTGATAGGTGATCGTCCCGCGACCTTCCGGGGCCTTGTCGATAATCGATTCGAGCGGCAGATCGGCGATCACCTCGGTGATGTCTCGCGCCAGGCCAGACACCTGCCGTGCGATAGCGCCAAGTTCCGGATCACCGCCAACCATATGGGCGTAATCCTTGACCATGGTGCCGCAACCCGACGCGTTGGCGATAATCGCGTCGACGTCACCACGCTCGAGCTCCTCACGCCAGGCCAGAAGCGCGGCGCGAACCGTCTGATGCGCCGCCTTGCTCTCGCCGATATGATGGGCAAGGGCGCCGCAGCAGGCTGCCTCCTGCCGCACCGTGACCTCGACACCCAGTTTGTTCAGCACGCGGATGGTACTGGCATTGATCCCCGGATCGAGAGCGCGCTGCGCACAGCCTGCCAGCAGGATCACCCGCCGCGTAGAACTCGTCCGAGGCTTGAAATGCATGGTCTTGCCGCCAACCCGGTCAAGGGCCGGCACACGAGACGGAAGTTTTGCCAGCGCCGCGCGCATCGATGCCGGCAGCAGCGGCGAAAACAGCTTGCCGATGCGGCCAAGTTGCATCATCACCCGGAACCGTCCTGCATAGGGGATCACACGCGCAAGCAGCCAGCGCATCATCCTGTCGCCGGCAGGACGGCTGACAATCTTGTCCATACGCTCGCGGCCGATCTCGATCAGGTGATGATAGTCAACCCCTGACGGGCAGGTGGTGGTACAGGCAAGGCAGCCAAGGCAGCGGTCGAGATGATAGCCGGTGTCGGACGATACGCTGTCCGGCGATTCAAGGAGCTCGCGCATCATCCAGATGCGGCCGCGCGGGCTGTCGCGCTCGTCGCCCGTCATCACATAGGTCGGACAGGTGGCCGTGCAAAACCCGCAGTGAACACATTTGCGAAGAATCGAGTCCGCTTCGCGGAGCTGCGGGTCCTCGAGCTGTGTGTCTGTGAAATGCGTTTGCATGACGTTCCCTAAATCCCCTGATGCATACGCTCGTAATTCAGAACGCCGAGCGGGTCAAAGGATGCCTTCACCCGCTTGTGCAGCTCATACATGCCGCCGGAAAGCGGTTGTAGTGGTTCAATCTTCTCACGCGTGACGCCGACATCCCGAACAAGCATGGTGAAGCCGCTGTCCAGCCCCTGAACCGCCTTGCGGAGCGCCGGGCCAAGCTGGGCCTTGGAACTGGCGATCCACAACAGGCCGCCTGCCCAGTCGGCGATCATCCGGATGTTCAGGCGCGGATCGAGCGAGCCCAGAAGTTTTGCCGCATCAGCCGGAGCGCAGGATACCTTCCAGATATCGAGGGGTTTCTCGGCAAGCGGCTGCACATCACGGATGCGCTGCCACAGGGAGACACTGGCCGCCTCGGCAAGCGCATCGCCGCCGGTCATTTCCTGAAGATGCCCGAGACGGTCCCTGACCGACGCCTCGATCCCCTCGAGACGAATGACCGCGGTGAACGGGCTGCCGCTGTCCACGCCCTCCTCGGCTGCGATGGCGGCCGGCAGGATGGCGCTGGCACCGGGCTCGTGCGGGGATGCAAAGACACGGGCAATCAGCGCAACGGCACCGGCAAAATCGTCAGCGCCGACGAGAAGCGAACAGCTTGTTTCAGGCGCGGGCAGTGTCTTGATTGTGATCTCGTCCATCACGCCCAGCGTACCGAACGAACCGCACATCAGTTTCGACAGATCATAGCCGGTGACATTCTTCATCACCTTGCCGCCGGACTTGAAATGCTCGCCGCGGCCGGACACAGCCTCGAAGCCGAGAAGATAGTCCCTTGCCGCTCCCGCAGTGAGGCGGCGCGGACCGGAAATGTTGGTCGCGATCAACCCGCCGATCGTACCCCTGACACCGGCCTGCGCCTCGCCAAGGATGCGTGTCATGCTCGGCGGCTCGAATGCCAGCATCTGGCGCGCTCCGGCAAGCGCGTCCTCGACCACATTCATCGGGGTCCCGGCGCGCAGCGTCAGCACCAGCTCCTCGGGCTGATAGTCGATGATGCCCGACATGCCGCCGGCATCAAGAAGATGGTCATAGCTTGCGATGCGGCCAAGATGCCGCTTGGTGCCGGCACCACACAGTTCCAGACGCTGGCCGTCCGCCGTCACCTGCCGGATTGCCTCGGCAGCCTGGCCGAGATTGTCGATCTGGTATTCCGTCATGTCGCCTGCCCGAACAACAACCGCCCTAGAACCGCGGCAGGTCGGGATGCGGCAGCTTTCCCTTGTGAACATGAAGGCGTCCCAGTTCGGCGCAGCGATGCAGCTGCGGGAACATCTTGCCCGGGTTCAGAAGATGCCCCGGGTCAAAGGCGCATTTCAGGCGCTGCTGCTGCTTCAGGTCGTCCTCGGTGAACTGGATGGTCATCAGGTCGCGCTTCTCGACACCCACGCCGTGCTCGCCGGTCAGCACGCCACCCATCTCCACACAGCTGCGCAGGATGTCGGCGCCGAATTCCTCGGCACGCTCAAGCTCGCCGGGCTGGTTCGCATCAAACAGGATCAGCGGATGCAGGTTGCCGTCACCTGC
This sequence comes from Rhodospirillaceae bacterium, assembly GCA_011522725.1. Taxonomy (GTDB): domain Bacteria; phylum Pseudomonadota; class Alphaproteobacteria; order Puniceispirillales; family Puniceispirillaceae; genus UBA8309. Next base: position 20,423 of record WTIL01000072.1, on the reverse strand, counting down.
ATGGAATACATTTGCCACGCGCAAGCCGTATTGCTGGCTGAGCGATGCCATGCGGCGCATCATGTCGGGAAGACGGCGACGCGGAATTGTGCCGTCCATGCACAGATAGTCCGGCGAAATGCGGCCCACAGCCGGGAAGGCGGATTTGCGACCGGCCCAGAACAGGTTGCGCTCTTCTTCCGACTGGCTGACCCGCACCGAGCTGGCACCCGCCTTGCGGACAATCGCCTCGACCCGCCCGATCAGCGCATCGACCTCGACCTCCGGACCGTCAAGCTCGATGATCAGCAGCGCAGCCGCCTCACGCGGATAACCGGCGTTGGCGAAATCCTCCGCTGCCTGAATGGCAAGGCCGTCCATCATTTCCATACCGGCCGGGATAATGCCTGCGGCGATGATATCGCCGACCGCCGTACCCGCATCGCCAGTGTCCTCGAATCCGACAAGAAGCGCCCGCGCCGTCGCCGGCTTTTGAAGGATCCTGAGCGTTACCTCGCTGACCACGCCGAGAAGTCCCTCGGACCCGGTCATTACGCCCATAAGGTCATAATCGCCGGCATCCAGATGCTTGCCGCCAAGCCGCAGAATCTCACCCTCGATCGTGACAAGCTCGATGCCGAGAAGATTGTTCGTCGTCAGGCCGTATTTCAGGCAGTGGACCCCGCCTGAATTCTCGGCGACATTGCCGCCGACCGAACAGGCGATCTGGCTCGACGGATCGGGCGCGTAATAAAAGCCGTCAGCCTCGACCGCCTTGGTGATGGCCAGGTTCGTGACGCCGGGCTGGGCGACAACACAGCGGTTGTCATAGTCGATCTCAAGAATGCGGTTGAATTTGCCAAGTCCCAGAAGCACCGCATCCGCGAGCGGCAGCGCCCCGCCCGAAAGCGAGGTGCCGGCACCGCGCGGCACAATCTTGATGCCCTGCTGGTGGCACCATTTCATGACAGCGGCAATCTGCTCGACCGTCTCCGGCAGCACGACGGCGAGCGGCAGCTGCCGGTAGGCCGACAGGCCATCCGCATCGTATGCGCGCATGCTTTCGCGGGAATCGATCACACAGTCGGCCGGAACAAGCTGGCGGAGCGTGCGGCAAATTTCATCTCGACGGTCGATCACACCCTGATCGGGTTCGGGCATCAGCATCGGTCACATCCGCGCATGGTGGGTCATTGATCTAGACATAGTGCACTTTTGGCCGATTGTCAGCGCCGCGGGGCAGCTTAATCGCCGCACCCGCACATGTCGCTCCACACAAGAGGCCCCAATACAAAACGGCCGGCTGAGCCGACCGTTGTGCGTTCCGTCATCGATAGGCGTATCAGCCCTGACGTGCCTTCATGCGCGGGTTGCGCTTGTTGATGACATAGAGCCGCCCACGGCGACGTACGACCTGGCAGTTGCGGTCACGCGACTTCAGGGTTTTCAGCGAGCTGGCGACTTTCATGATCGGCTCCGGTGCCTTGCGGTCTACAAATTGAGCGGGAGATGTAGCACCCTGCTCGGGTGAGGTCAATCGCGAATTCACGGGAAATGGCAGCGAGCGACTGATGCCGACCCACCACAGTCACTCGGAAACATACCCGCGATCGACGACTTACCGACGGCTGATGAATTTGCCTTCATCTCTCGCCTGACAGGCCCGGCTATCCTGCACAGGCAACGCCCGTGCCCTTCAGCCCGCAATATCCGTTCGGCACCTTGTAAAGATATTGCTGGTGGTAGTCCTCGGCGTAATAGAACGGACCGGCAGGGCCGATCTCAGTGGTAATGGCATCTCGTCCGGCCGCTTTCAGGGCCGCGCCGTAACGCTCGGCAACACCGCGCGCGGCGTCCAGCTGGTCATCGGTCGTGCAATAGATCGCCGAGCGATATTGCGTGCCGATATCATTGCCCTGGCGAAAGCCCTGGGTCGGATCATGCTCTTCCCAGAAAGTCTTCAGGATCGTTTCCAGCGTCACGACGTTCGGGTCGAACACCACCAATACGACTTCGGTATGGCCTGTGCGACCGGAGCAGACCTCTTCATAGGTCGGGTTCGGCGATATGCCGCCCGCGTAGCCAACCGCCGTGCTGTAGACACCGTCAATCTGCCAGAATAACCGTTCCGCGCCCCAGAAACAGCCAAGGCCCAGATGCACCTCTTCCAGATGGTCCGGGAAAGGGCCCATGGTAGGCGTGCCCAGAACACAATGCGGGGCGCCGTCCCAGACTGGCGTGTCACGGCCCGGCAGTGCTTCAGCCATCAGCGGCATGCGGGATTTGAACGGGTTTGAAAACAGCATCTGTCTCTCTTGGTCAGGGTCCTGATCTGCAGTGTCGCCAGCCCTTAGCGGCGAAGGACTTCGACCCCCGGCAGAACTCGCCCCTCAAGCCATTCGAGGAACGCGCCGCCGGCTGTCGATACATAGGTGAACTGGTCACTGACCCCGGCATTTGCAAGTGCCGCCAGCGTGTCGCCACCACCGGCGACCGACATCATCGCGCCATCGGCCGTCAGCGTCGCAACAGCCTTCGCGACATGGTTCGTGGCACTGTCGAATGGCGGGAACTCAAAGGCCCCCATGGGACCGTTCCAGACCACCGTCCGGCATGTCTCGAGTTGGTGCGCCACATCTTGGGCAGAGGCCGGTCCGGCATCAAGGATCATCTCGCCCTCGCCGACATCACCGGGCCCGGCCACCCGATGCGGAACATTCGCGGCAAATTCGCCGGCCACAAGGAAATCTTCAGGAAGCACGATGTGGCAGCCATTCGCTTTCGCGCTGGCCTCGATCGCACGGGCGGTGTCCACCATATCGGCTTCGACGAGCGACGCCCCGACATCCTGTCCGCGCGCAAGGAGAAAGGTATTCGCCATGCCGCCACCAAGGACTAGGGAATCAACATTTTTGACAAGGTTCTCCAGCACCTGCAGCTTGGTCGACACTTTGGCACCACCGACAATCGCGGCCACCGGCCGGGCGGGATCGGCAAGCGCGTTATGAAGCGCCGTCAATTCCTCGCCAAGCGAACGACCGGCCGTGGCGACCTCCATCAGGCGTGGCAGCGCCTCGACCGAGGCATGCGCCCGATGGGTACAGGAAAAGGCGTCGCCGACATAAACCTCGCCAAGAGCGGCCAGCGCTGCCGCGAAATCAGGATCGTTGGCCTCCTCGCCGGGATGGAACCGCAGATTCTCCATCATCAGCACATCGCCGTCGGCAAGACGTTCCACTGCTGCGTGGCCTCCGGGTCCGGTCACATCGCTCTCGACAGGCACCTCGCACCCCAGCAATGCGGACAGCGCCGCGGCAACGGGTTTCACCGACATGTCGGGAACCACCTTGCCCTTTGGCCTGCCAAGATGGGTCAGGATCACCAGCCGCGCCCCGGTCTCGCGAAGCGCCCTGAGCCCGGGAAGAATCCGCCGGATGCGGGTGTCGTCCCCGACCACCCCGTCGGCAATCGGCACATTCAGATCAAGCCGCACAAGACACCGTTTGCCGGAGGTGTTGATCTGGTCAACGAACAAAAAGGGCGAGTTCATATCTTATTCCTGATATATCCGAACCATGAGCAATCGCGTTCCGCTTAGCTGAAAGCGGTTCAAGTGACAAGACGAGCCGGAAGCGTCCGGCCAATTGTCTGGCAAAGAGACGCGTACCATGGCCTTGACTCATCGACAATCCAGCGTCAGCGAAAGCCCTTCCCGACCGTCCACTCCGGATTTCGGGCGGGCGATCGGCTTCGTCGCGGGCGGCATCGGTGACCAGATCTATCACCTTGGCCAGCTGCGCGCGCTTGCGGCGGCCTGCCAGACAGCCACCATTGACATCGCCTGCATCCATCCCGGGCCGATCAGCCGGATCCTTGCTGCGACCCCGTGGGTCGGGCGGGTGGTCGATGCAAGGCCGCTTCGCCGTTACAAACCTTGGTCCCGGACAAGCGAAACCGTTACTGCGTTGCGGCATCGCCGTTACGATACGGCCTTTTTCATGCATCGCTCAACCAGCTTCAAGCTGGCCGCCCGCACTGCCGGCATCCCGCGCCGGATCGGACTTGCAGACGGGTTTTTCGACCGGATGCTGCTGGACACGCCGCTCGCCCTCACAGATGGCGGCGCCCGGCGCGAGGCATGGGGGCATCGCCCATTCATCGCCGCAATGGATGAATATGTCATCGGGTCGGGGCTCGACCTGGCCCCCGACATCCCCACCATTATTCCAGACAAGAATGCAACGAGAGACGCGCGTCGGCTTGTAGCATCCCTGCCCGGGCCGATTTCGGTTGTGAATCTCTTTGCAGTGGACGAGAAGCGCCGCTGGCCGGTCGAAGCCGCCATCGAAACCATCAGACAATTGGCAGTCGGCGGCGGCAGTTTTATCCTGAATGCAGGGCCGGATGCCGCCGAGGCGCACCGGCAGGCGCTTGCCTGCTGGCACTCGGCCTGCAAAGCCGACAAACGGATCAGGCCCGACCAGCTCGTCGACTCACTCGGCGCGGGCGCAGGCATGGAACGCGACGTCGCGCTCTATCATCTGGCAGACCGATATATCGGGGTGGATTCCTTCACCGCGAACCTTGCGATGAACTGCAATCTCCCGGCGGTGATCCTGTTCGCATCCGTCGGAGACAGCCTGTCCTACAGGTCTGTGACGAAACCTGTGACGCCGGAACAGCCGGGCGATCTCGGCACCATATCAAGCGGCGATGTGCTGGCGGCCGTCGGCGATCTCGGGCCACGCAGGACAGCTGCGCCGGAAGCTCACCCCTTGCCGGTATAATCCTCGTAAGATTTTTCCTCGACAAGGTCGGAACCCGTGGCGAGGTTGATCATCTTCTTCAGCTCGGCGCGGCGGTCGTTGGTGATGTAAACGGCGCGGGCAAGTTCAATGAAACGGTCGCCAAAACGGCCGGCGGCCTCTTCGGCGCGGATATCGTCCTCGATGTCCCAGAGCTCGGCATTCACCCGGCGCAGCCCGTCTGTCAACTCCACCAGCTCGTCGCTGTCGAACACCCCGCCACTGACAAGCGGACGCAGGGCCTCCAGCTCGGTCGCCACATTCTTCAGCTTGGCCTCGTCGCTGATCCGCTCCGACTTGATCTCGAGGATGGTGACCTTGTCGATGACCTCACCGACTGAAACGGGAACCGTAATGTTCATGGAACTGTCCTGCTTGCTGTGGCCTCGCGCGATGGCGGAACGCCGGATTGATGGCTGGCGCTTGGTGTCGCGCAATTCTGCCTGTCTGGCAAGCCGATATTGACAGATTGCGCAATGTGATCGCGTCTGTACTTGGGCGGGGACGCATGATAGGCAGGCGATGAAGATCCAACGAACCCGCCGCAGCATCCATGAACACATCCGCCACAAGCCGCCATGACGAATTCTGGGCAGGCGTCCGCGCCGAACTGCCGCTGCAGCTTGGCGTTGCCCCGTTCGGCCTGGTGTTCGGGGTCCTGGGACTGGCAAGCGGGCTGAGCGCCTGGGAAACCATCCTCATGTCGTCGATCGTATTCGGCGGTGCCAGCCAGGTTGTGTTCGCGCAGCTGTGGGGCGGCGGCGTGCCGGCGCCGGTCGTCGGCGCCTCGGTCTCGGTGATCAATCTCCGCCATGTGCTCTACAGCGCTTCGGTTGCGCCCTATCTTCGCAGCCTTCCGCTCAGATGGAGGGTGCCGCTTGCCTATCTGCTGACGGACGAGGCCTATGCGGTCACAATCAACAGGCTTCGTGACGAGCCGCCGTCCCCTAACCAGCATTACCATCTTCTCGGCACCGGTATGACCTTGTGGATTTGCTGGCAGGTCACCACCGTGATGGGCGTCGTCTTTGGGGCAACGATTCCGGAGTCCTGGTCGCTCGGCTTCGCCATCCCGCTGACCTTCATCGCCCTTGTCGCACCGGCCATCCGCCGCAGGGCCGATCTGGCGGCATGCCTGACCGCCGGGACCATTGCGGTTGTCGGACAGCCGCTTCCATGGAAGGGCTGGATTATCCTTGCGGCGGTCGGCGGCATTCTTGCCGGTTGGCTGGTTCACCGCCATGACCGGAGGAGGACCGCATCATGATCTGGCTGGTAATGATTGTATGCGGCCTGCTGACGCTCAGCATGCGTTTTGTGATGTTCTCCGACCTTGCGCCAAGGCAGCTTCCCGGCTGGCTGGAAGAGGCGCTGGGCTTAGTGCCGGTGGCGGTGCTGACGGCGATTATCGTACCGGCAGTCATCATCTCGCCGGAGGGCGGACTGATTCTGGCTGGAAATTCAAAACTTCCGGCCGCACTCGTCGCGGTGACGGCGGCACTTGTCACACGGTCGGTACTGGCCACGATCGCGTCGGGCCTCGGATCCATGTGGGTTCTGGAGTATTTCCTCTACTAACCGCCCGTGGCAAATCTGCTGCAAGCCCGCGCCAGCTTCACATCCAGTTCGGTCACACCGCCCTCGGAATGGGTCGTCCAGCGAATGGTGACGCGGTTATAGACATTCGACCATTCGGGATGGTGGTTCTGACGTTCCGCCGCAAGGGCGACGCGCGTCATGAACCCGAAGGCGGCGTTGAAACCCCTGAAGCTGAACTCGGCCTCGATTGCAGTTCCATCTTCCACCAGAGACCAACCGTCAAGGTCGGCCAAAACCTCGGCAAGCGCGTCGTTGGTCAACAGGTCCGGCATGATCTTCTCCTGGCAGGCTTGCGCAGGCGCACCCTGCTGTCAGACTATGGTCAGTGAAACTATAGGATGTCCCGACAGGCCTCGCCAATGCCCAAATCCCTTCTCATCATCGCGCACGCCCCGTCACCCAACACATCTGCGCTGGCCGAGGCAGCGGTCCGCGGCGCATCCCACCCCGACGCAGGCGGGCTGGATGTCCGCCTTGTCTCGCCATTCGATATCGAGGCGACGCATCTGTTCGAGGCGGACGGCGTTCTGATCGGGACAACGGAGAATATCGGCTATATGGCAGGTGCGACAAAGGACATGTTCGACCGCTGTTACAATGACTGGCTCGACAGAAGCGAGGCCAAGCCGGTCGGCGTCTACATTCGCGCCGGACTTGACGGCACGGCGACCCGCCGCGCGCTGGAATCGATCATCGGGGCGCAGCGCTGGCGGCTTGTGGCGGCGCCGCTGATCCTGCATGGCGACTGGTCGGACGGTTATCCGGCCGAGGTCGAGGAACTGGCCATGGGGATGGCTGCCGGGATTGATGCCGGAATATTCTGACCGGCCGCCAGCCGAAAGCCGCCATTGAGCAACCTAGTCGTGTGAATGCTTGTGCTTATGGCTGGCAGAATTCTCATCTGAATGACCATGTTCGTGACCATCGCTCTTGATGTCGGCAGGCTTCAGGACCATGGCCGGAACAGTGGCTTTATGGCCCGAAGCAAATTCGAGCGTAATCTCCCGCATCTCGCCCGGAACCATGGTTTCCCCAAGCCCCATGAACATGATGTGCAGCCCGCCCGGCTTCAGTATCACTGTCTCGCCGGCGGGGATCTCGATACCGCCGTCACGTTCACGCATTTTCATGACGCCATTGTCGTGAATCATCTCGTGAAGCTCGACACGTTTGGCAAATCCTGCCGAAACGGCAACCAGCCGTTCGTCGCTGTCACCATTGTTTGTGATGGCGACATAGCCGCCTGTCATGCCCATGCCGGGCGCCGTGGCGCGCAGCTGCACTGTACCGATTTCCAACATGCCGGCGACAGCAGCGCTGGATGCAAAGGCGACGAGCGTCAGAAATGTGATGATTGTCGTTCTCATGGTGGAAGTCTTCCTGGTAGCGTTCAGCGCTTCAGTTCGCGCTGCGGGATACCGGAACCTCTGCAAGGCCGGCGATTGTCGCGACACCCAACTGGCGCATCACATCCTGCAATTCGTCCATCAGAATGGCAGCGGCGTGCTCTCCGCCACGCGCACCGAGCGCCGCGACGGCGTAGAGGAACGACCGCCCCAGCATGACAAAATCGGCGCCGGAGGCAATTGCCTTGGCGACATCGAGTCCGGAGCGGACCCCGCTGTCGACAATCAGCGGCATCTTGCTGCCAACGATGGCACGGATGTGGGGAAGCTGGTGAAGCGGGTGCGGCGCCGCATCGAGCTGGCGGCCACCATGGTTCGAGATCACCAGACCGTCAACGCCCGCGCGCACGGCGCGCTCGGCGTCCTGCCCGTGCAGGATGCCCTTGAGAAGAAGTTTGCCTGACCAGCGTTCACGGATCAGGTCCAGATAATCCCAGTCAAGGCTGCCATTCAGCTGCGAGCCGATAAACTCGGTCACGGACATCTTGCCGAACCTGTCGGCATAGGGCTCGAAATTGCGGAATCGAGGACCGCCATTCGCCAGCATGCGAAGCGACCATTCCGGGCGAACCATCGACTGCATGATCACACGCGGCGTGTACATGGATTTGCCGCGGCTCCCGACAGGACCGCCGGACAGACGCATCCGCTCGCGCCGGCTCGGCCCGGGAACATCGGCCGTCACCACAAGCGTCTCGACACCACAATCCGCCGCACGCCGCAGCATATCGAACCCGATATCGCGATCATTCGGCGGGTAGAGCTGGAACCAGGTCATGTCACCGCCGACCTTCGACACCCGTTCGACGGAATCACCGGCAACCGTGCTCAGCGCATAGGGGAACCCGTGGGCCTTCGCCGCCCTTGCGAGTATCTGCTCGGCGCCCGGCCAGATGCTGGATGACAGGCCGACCGGCGCAACCCCGAACGGCACGCCATAGGTACGGCCGAGAAGAGTGGTGCTGGTATCCGGCTGAATGCGGCCGCGAAGGAACTGCGGCGTCAGGTTCAGCTCGCGATAGGCTGCTTCATTGGCATCCTTGGCAAAATCACGGCCGGTGCCTGCATCGAGATATTCGAAAATGAAATGCGGGATCCGGCGCCTGGCCTTCCTCTCGAGGTCGGTCAGTCGCGGGTACTTCACCATATCATCGGACATAGGGGCTCCCGCCTGCTTGCGATCACTTGTGCGGCGCCGGACGGCCACCGCACCAACAACTTACTTCTCCGCCATCAGATAGGCGATGACATTCTCGATATCGGCGTCCTTTTTCAGACCGACAAACGCCATCTTCGTGCCCTTGATATATTTCTTCGGCGCACGCAGATACTCGGTCAGCGTCTCTTCGTCCCAGACAATGCCGGACGCCTTCATCGCCTTGGAGTACTTCTTGTAATCCTCGAGCGATCCCGCCGTGCGGCCGATGAGGTTTACCAGATGCGGGCCTGTCTTGTGCTTTTCCCGGTCCGCATAATGGCATGCCTTGCACTTCTTGAATACTTTCTCGCCGGCCTTGATATCGGCGGCCAGCACCGGACCTGCCGAGACAAGTGCCACGCCAAGGGCGACAGCAACGATAGCGCGTCTGATGATTGTGCTCATGGATCGGAACTTTCCCTGAAATTGGTCCATTTCGGTTCGGGTACTGACATAAAACAGGCAACAGGTTGTTGCAACACAAGACAAAGCAGAACACCTTCGCCACCATGCGCCACGACGTCACAGAACGTGGATCAGGAGCGTGTTCTCCCTTGCCCGCAAGGCTTGCCCGGGCTACCTAACAGTCAGACCTGACGGGCGAAACTGAAAGCCTAAACGACGGGCATCCGGAACATGTCACCAAAACAGAAAAGACTGGCGGCCATCGCCGCGATCGCATTGCTGCTGGCGCTTGCCGTCGGGCTCGTCCTTGGCGCGTTGCGCGAGAATATCGTCTTCTTCTACACCCCGTCGGAAATTCCGGCTGATGCGGAAGGCCGCCCGATCCGTCTTGGCGGGCTGGTCAAGACAGGAAGCGTGACAATTGACGGGCTGAATTCCGGCTTTGTGGTTACGGACGGCGATGCCGAGATCAAGGTGAGCTTCAATGGCGCGCTTCCCAGCCTGTTCCGCGAGGGCCAGGGCGTGGTCGCCGAGGGCCGCATCACCGACGGTGCCCTGACCGCCAGCAATGTGCTTGCCAAGCATGACGAAACCTACATGCCGCGCGAAGTCGCGGATTCCCTCCGCGACAAGGGTGTATGGCAAGGCGAAACTGACTAGGACCGGGGCTCGCTGTCCGTCTCTCCTTCAGCCGCCTGGGCTGCCGAGGCGGATGCCGGCATCGGTGTCGATGTCATCACCTCGACCTCGCGTGCCCGCTCACGCCAGATGGTATAAAGACCGCCGCACAGGATCAGCCCCATGCCAAGCCAGCTCAGCCCGTCTGGCCAGTCGTCCCATATGACGATTGCCCAGATTACGGCAAACGGGATGGCTGTGTATTCAAAGGGGGCAATCATCGACGCCTCGACCGATCGATAGGCGTTTGACGAGGCCATCGACAGGAACAGCACCACCGCCGTGCAAATGACAAAGAAACCGGCATCCTGCGTCCCCGGCATCACCGGCGCACGAAACAGGAAATCGAGCGTCGCATTGTCTGACGCGGCGCGCGGCATGAAATAATTGACCAGCAGGATCGGCAGGAAGCCGGTGATATAGCAGAGCTGCTGCACCGTCACCATGGCCGACAGGTTGCCCACCGATTTCAGGCGGCGCGTCCAGATCTGGAAGGCTGCGTATGACAGCGCGGCACCGAAAACCACGACTGCCTCGATCTGGAAATCCGCCGTTCCGGGCCGGATGATCACCAGCACGCCGATCAGGCCCATGCATACCGACAGCATGCGGTGAACGCCGATGCGCTCACCCAGAAAGGGAACGGACAGCAGGGTGATCAGAAGCGGCGAGACAAAGAAGATCGTGATCACGGTCGGCAGGGGCAGGCTGCCAAGCGGGACGAAATACAGGATCATCGCCAGGACAAGGCACATGCCACGCCCGTAGAAGCTCCAGAACACACGCGCCGGAAGCGCCAGCATGCTGCTGACTCCGCCGGTGAAGACGGCGAGGACGATCATCGACAGGACGCCGCGGATCAGTGCGATCTCGGCAAGCGGCATATAGGCGCTCATCAGCTTGATCAGCGCGTCGTTCAGCGGGATCATGGCCATGGCTATGGCAAGCATGCCAAGCGCGACGAACGGGCGTTGCATCCAACCGGTCATCACTGTTGTCACCATAGGCTGTACTTGAACTTGAATTTCCGATTATCAGGAAAATGAGCCGCCGGAAAGCAGATTGTGTGCAGGCAGCAAGGACAACCGCCTGTCGCTGCATCTGGCCTAGATCGTGGTGAAGGCGAGGATCATCGCCGTGTCGTCCTGATGCGCCTCGTCCCGCCCGTCATAGATGGGCATCTCGTGAAGCGCGACATTGGCGATCTGGCCCTCTGTCTCGAGGCTGTCCAGAACATCCCGGAATCCCTGTTCGACAAAATAGACGCTGTTGACGCCAAGGGCCGCCACCGCGCCCGGCCGGCAAAGGCCCACCATGTCGGGGATCAATTCCGGCCCCAGGTGGCCGAATGTAAAGGTCCCGGCACTGACAATTGCGGCGTAATCCGTGGCGATATGGCTGCAGTCGGCGGTTAGGTCAGCTGCGACGAGGTCACGATACTCGCCCTTGGCGCGTGCTTTCCCGAGCATGTCCGGCGAAATATCGACCCCGTCGATCACCGCGCTCGGATCAACCTTGCGAATGGCCGTCGCAACAAGGCCCGTGCCGCACCCGATGTCGAGGATGGCGCCCTGCGGACGTTGTTGCCCGGAAAGGACCGAGGCGATACCAAGCGGGTAGATGTAGCCCAGGCTGGCGGCATAGGTGCTGTCGTAGAGTTCGGCGAAGTCACGATAGAAGTCTATGTGCGTGTCCGGAGCGCCAAGGCTGTATGCGCGGTGCAGGAGGCGGACACCTTCTTCCGGATCATCTCCGTTCATTGCCGCCCCCTTCCGTTTTTCACCTAGGCATCGTCAATAATGCCGCTGACCGTCTTGATCTCGAGAAATTCCTCGATTCCCCAGACGCCGCCTTCGCGACCGACACCCGACTGCTTGTAGCCACCGAACGGCGCGCCGGACGCACGGCCGGCGCCATTCACCTGGATCATGCCCGCACGAAGCCGCGCCGCCACCCGGCGTGCTCGCTCGGCACTGCCGGTCTGGATATAGGCGGCAAGGCCGTAAGGCGTGTCATTGGCGATCTCGATTGCCTCGTCCTCGCTGTCGAACGGCATCATCGCCAGCACCGGCCCAAAGATTTCCTCGCGCATGATGGTCATGTCCTGTGTCGCATCGGCAAAGACGGTCGGACGCGCGAACCAGCCCCGGTTCAGGCCTTCGGGGCGCCCGGTGCCGCCGGCGACAAGCCGTGCGCCTTCATCTATGCCGGCCTGGATCAGGCTCTGCACCTTGTCGAACTGGACCTGCGAGACGAGCGGCCCGATATGGCCGCCGGACTTGCTCGGCAGGTCGACAACAGTCGCTTCGGCCGTTGCTGCCGCAACCTCGACGGCGCGCTCATAGGCGTCGCGCTCGACAAGCATACGCGTGGCAGCGTTACAGGACTGGCCTGTATTCGCGAAGCAAAAGCTCGCCCCGCGCGCCACGGCGGCGTCGATATCGGTATCGTTGAACACAAGGTTCGGCGACTTGCCACCAAGCTCCAGCGACACGGTTTTGACAGTGTCGGCGGCCGCCTTGCTGATCAGGATGCCGGCACGGGTCGAACCGGTGAACGACACCACATCGATATCGGGATGCGAGGACAGGATCGTGCCGACCCCCGGGCCGTCGCCATTGACCATGTTGAAGACACCGGCGGGAACACCGGCCTCATGCATGATTTCGGCAAACAGGATGCTGGACATCGGGGCGATTTCCGACGGTTTCAGCACCATCGTGCATCCGGCCGCCAGCGCCGCGCCGACCTTCAGCACAACCTGGTTCATCGGCCAGTTCCAGGGGGTGATCAGGCCGGCGACACCCGCCGCCTCGAACACCAGATCCTGACCTTCCGTGCCGGGGCGCATCGGGCGCTGCCACTCAAACGCATCGAGCGCGCGGATGAACGCTTTCAGATGGCTGCGGCCGGCACCTGCCTGGTCGCTGAGCGCCATGTCGATAGGCGCGCCCATTTCCGTCGAGATCGCCTCGGCCATGTCGGCCGCACGCGCCTCATAGACCGCGAGAATGGCGCGAAGCACCTCGCCGCGCTCCGCAGGGGTCGTCATCGACCAGGACGGGAATGTCCGACGCGCTGCCGCGATTGCCGCCTCGGCATCGGCGGCCCCGCCTAGCGAGATGGTGGCGTAGGGCTCTTCGGTGGCCGGATTGAACACCGGAAGGTCGGTTCCCTCGAGCGGCGCCACCCAGGCGCCGTCGATGTAGAAATTGCGCGTGTCGATCATTGTCTTCATTCCTGTGCCGGACTTATCCGGCGTCTTGTTGAGGGGCTGGCTTGTGTTTTTCAGCCAGGTAGATGCCGCCCAGAACCATGACGAGTGATATGGCGTGGTAAGAATACAATGACTCGGACAGGATGAACACTGCCATCAGCGCCGCGAAGACGGGAATCAGGTTAAGATAGAAGCCGGCCCGGTTGGCTCCGGCGAGCTCGACGCCGCGCATGAAGAAAATCTGCGCCAGCATCGACGGGAAAATCGCGCAATAGGCAACAATCACCAGCCCTTTCGGTCCGGGCATGATCGCGGTGCCACGCCAGAATTCCACGCCCATGCACAGGGCGAACACGATCGATGCCGGCACCGAGAAAAAGGCCAGCATCAGCGCCGGCGGCATGTCGATGCGGCGGCTCAGCCCGACGGTGTAGGCGGCATAGCACACGCAGGCCACGAGCATCAGCAGATCACCGCGGTTGAATTCGAGGTTCATCAGGATTTCGGCGGACCCGCCGGTGACAAGGACGAGGACGCCCACGAAGGACACAAGCAGTCCGACAATCTGGATGCCGCCGATCCGCGTGCCGAAAAAGACGAGGCTCAGCACCATCACGATCATCGGAACCGAGCTTTGCGTGATGCCGAGATTGACCGCCGTCGTGTATTGCGCGGCGAGAATGAAGAAAAAGGTGAACCCGGCCATGCCAAGCCCGCCCATGGCCGCCACCCAGCCAAGACGCGCCCTGACCCGCGGCCATTCAGCCGCAAGACGGTGACGGAAAATGAAGGCAAGAATGGCGAGGCAGGCAAACCAGCGAAGCCCCATCATCACCATCGGCGACATCTCGCCGACAGACAGGCGTGCGGCAATGGTGTGGCCTGCCCACATCCACATCGCCATGATCAGGGTGAAATGAGGACTGTTCCAGAGCCGCGTCACGACGGTGTGACACCACGCAGACGTTCGGAACGCCGGCGCAACAGTTCGATCACCGTCAGCAGAACAATCGACAGCAGCACCAGAAGCGTCGCCACGGCCAGAATGGTCGGGCTGATCTGCTCGCGAATGCCGGACCACATCTGGCGCGGAATGGTGCGCTGCTCAGGGCTGGCCAGGAACAGCACCGCCACCACTTCGTCAAAGGAGGTGATGAAAGCGAACAGGCCGCCGGAAATCACCCCCGGAATGATCAGCGGCATCTGCACCTTGAAAAAGGTCTGGATCGGCCCGGCGCCAAGCGAGTTCGCGGCCCGAACAAGCGACTTGTCGAAACCGACCAGCGTCGCCGTCACGGTGATGATCACGAAGGGCGTGCCAAGCACCGCATGCGCCATGATGACCCCGATATAGGTCTGGCTCAGCTGGATCTTGGAATAGAAGAAGAACATGCCGGCAGCGGTGATCACCAGCGGCACGATCATCGGCGAGATCAGGATCGACATGATCAGCCGGCGATAGGGCATTTCCGACCGGCTGAGGCCGATCGCGGCAAGCGTGCCCAGCGCCGTCGACAGCAGGGTCGCGCAGATCCCGATGAAAAAGCTGTTGCGGATGGCCCGCATCCATTGCGCGTTGTTCCAGGTATCGGCAAGCCAGGCCATGTCGAACGGCGCGTCGGGAGCGGCCATGCCGTTGCGGAAGATATCCTTGTACCAGCGCAGGGAAAACGCCTCGGGATCAAGCGACAGCATGCCCGGCGTGAAGCTGAAATAAGGCTCCACATTGAAGGACAGCGGCAGGACGATCAGCACCGGCAGGATCAGGAACAGAAAGATCAGCCCGCAGATAACACGGAATCCGTAATGCCAGACGCGTTCGCCGGTGGTGGTATAGGGTGGGAGCTTTGCCATGGCCTATCCGAGTTTCATGTTGTCGATGCCGATGATGCGGTCATAGGCCCAGTACAGGAACAGCACGCCGCCGAGCAGCAGACCGCCAAGCGCCGCGGCCAGCGACCAGTTCAGCGATTTCTGCATGTGATAGGCGATCATGTTCGAGATCAGCTGGCCGTCCTGGCCGCCAACAAGGGCCGGCGTGATGTAATAGCCGATCGCAAGGATGAACACGAGCAACCCGCCGGCGCCGATCCCGGGCACCGTCTGCGGCATGTAGACCTTGATGAAGGCGGTTGTCGGCGTCGCGCCGAGCGAGCGTGCCGCCCGCATATAGGATGGCGGGATCGTCTTCATCACCGAATATAGCGGCAGAATCATGAACGGCAGCAGGATATGCGTCATCGCGATGATTGTGCCTGTCATGTTGTAGATCAGCGAGAACCGGCTTTCGTCACCTGTAATCCCGATCCAGACAAGCAAGTCGTTGACCACCCCCTGTGACTGTAGAATGGCGATCCATGCCGTCGTCCTGACAAGCAAGGATGTCCAGAAGGGCAGCAGCACCATGATCATCAGCAGGTTCGAGTATTTCAGCGGCAATGTCGCCAGCAGATAGGCGACCGGATATCCGAGGATCAGGCACAGCAGCATGACCGAGCCCGAAATGATCAATGTACGGATGAAAAGCTTGGTATAGATCTGCCGCTTTTCCTCCTTCATCACAAAGCCCTGGTCGACAGTGTAGTTGGCGTCGAGCGATGTGGCGTAGAACCCCGGGGTCAGGCTCTGGTTGGTCAGTTTCATCGCCTGCCAGACCTTGATGTCGCCCCACTTCTTCTTCGTCTTGATCAGCGCGTCCTTGTAGGGCGGCTCGAGTTTCTTCGCCTTGCGCGCTGTCGATGTGAAGAGCGAGCGCGTGCCGGCCAGTTCCTGATTCACCCGCGAGGCCACCTTGCCGATGGTCTTGTCGGCCCGGTTCTGCTTCAGATCGGCGACAAGAAGGGCGTACATCTCTTCGGTCGGCTCGCTGACCCCGTCCCAGACGCGAAGCTCTTCGGTCAGGTTGGGCATCAGCCGTTCGAAAGTGTCGTTATGGATGCCTTGCCACATCAGGGCGAGGATCGGGAAAACGAAACTTGCCAGCACAAAGGCCAGGAGCGGCACAACAAGACCGGTGGCCCGCAATTTGCTGCGGAACATGGCCTGCGCCAGCTTTTTCTTCAGGGGCGTGCCGTCTGCCGCCGTAATGGGCTGCGATGCGTCCATCATGATCCCGGAAATATCTTCGAATTCAATTCACAAAAGAGACGCGGCCACCCCGATTGGGGTGACCGCTGGAATTTTATTGTGCAAGCCAGGCGTTGAAACGCTCGTTCAGGTCGTCCTGGTTGTCTGCCCAGAACTCGAAGTCGTTCTGCAGCGCGTTGGCGAAGTTGCCAGGTGCTGTCGGCATGTGGTCGGCCATCTGGATGGCCGGGTTGTCATGGTAGGTACCGATAAGCGGAACCGACGATGCACGGGCCGGGCCGTAGGAGATCCAGGAAGCCTGGTTCGCCAGCTGCTCGGTTGCGGTCGAGAAGCGGACAAAGTCCAGAGCGGCTTCTACGTTCTTCGAGCCTTTCGGGATGACCCAGAGGTCGAGGTCGTAGATCTGACCGTCCCAAACCATCTCGAAGCTCTGGTCTTCAGCGGCAACAGCGTTGAACACGCGGCCGTTCCAGGCGGTGGTGAAGATGACCTCGCCATCAGCCAGAAGCTGCGGCGGCTGCGCGCCGGCTTCCCACCAGATGACATCGTCCTTGATGGTGTCGAGCTTGGCGAAGGCACGTGCGATGCCCTCTTCGGTGCTCAGTACGTCATAGACTTCGCTGGTCGGAACGCCGTCGGCGATCAGAGCGAATTCCATGGTCACCTTCGGCGACTTGCGCATGCCGCGCTTGCCGGGATAGGCCTCGGTGTTGAAGAAGTCGGCCATGGTCTTCGGCGCGTTCCAGTTACGAACCTTGCTGGAATCGTAAACATAGACCGACGACCAGACGATGTTGGCTACGGCGCAATCATGCAGCGTGCCCGGAAGGAAGTCGTCTACCGCCGGGGTCCCGTCAGGGGCTGCCGGCAGCGAGCTGTGGTCGATTTCCTCGAGAAGACCCTCGTCACAGGCACGAATGGCGTCGGACAGTTCGACGTCGACAACGTCCCATGTCACGTTACCCGACTCGACCTGCGCCTTGATCTCGGCGATGCCTCCGCCGTAATCCTCGGAAATGATGCTGTGACCGCTCTGCGCCATCCACGGCTTGTGATAGGCCTCAACCTGAGATTTCGTGTATGCACCGCCCCAGGACACAACCGTGAGTTCGGCTGCCACTGCGCTGCCCGCGACGAATGCGGACATCCCGGCGAGAGCAACAATTTTCTTTGTCAAACCAGACATATTGTCTTTCTCCCTTACTAGTTCACGCCTTGCGGCGCTTCGCTTGATGCCGCAACCCGCGACACCTGATTCGGCCTCATGGACCAAATTTCGCTCGTGATGCCGTTGCCGGCCCTCCCGTATCAGCTTCCCCGATGATCAAGGGCGCGGCAGTCATCCGTCTGCCAGCTGACATAGGATTCGGCACCGATTTCAAGACCGAGCTGGTCGGCCGTGTTCGGCACCTTCACGATGAATTCATTGTTGCCGGCGACAGTCATCCGGCAGCGGATATGGTCGCCGAGATAGATCAGCTCCTCAATGCGGCCCTTGAGCGCGCTGAGACCGGCCGACTTCTTCTGCGAGACGATGCAGCGCTCCGGCCTGATCGACAGGCTGGTGCGGCTTCCCTTGCCGTCGGTATTGACTGCCAGCGCCTTGACCTTGTCGCCGGAATCGAGGGTCACAGCGGCAACCCCCTTGGTCAGCGAATCAACGGTACCGGCGAGCGTGTTGTTCTCGCCGATGAACTGCGCGACGAAGGAATTCTCCGGCTTTTCATACAGCGCCACCGGCGCGTCGAGCTGCTGGATCACGCCGTCATCGAACACGGCGATGCGGTTCGACATGGTCAGCGCCTCGGACTGGTCGTGCGTCACATAGACGACGGTCACGCCCAGATTTTCGTGGATATGCTTGATTTCATACTGCATATGCTCGCGAAGCTGCTTGTCGAGCGCGCCGAGCGGCTCGTCCATCAGAACCAGCTCCGGCTCGAACACCAGCGCGCGCGCCAGCGCGATGCGCTGCTGCTGGCCGCC
The DNA here is from genome assembly GCA_011522725.1 of Rhodospirillaceae bacterium. Taxonomy (GTDB): domain Bacteria; phylum Pseudomonadota; class Alphaproteobacteria; order Puniceispirillales; family Puniceispirillaceae; genus UBA8309. The sequence continues at coordinate 2,063 of WTIL01000072.1, read as the reverse complement.
CGACAGCTGTGCCGGCTTGCGGTCGGCAAAGGCGCGCATCTGCACCATGTCCAGCGCCCGGCCCACCTTCTCGTCGATCTCGCCCTGCGACATCTTTCGGACCTTCAGCGGGAAGGTCAGGTTTTCGGCCACCGTCATATGCGGGAACAGCGCATAGTTCTGGAACACCATGCCGATGCCGCGCTTGTGCGGCGGGATGTTGTTGATCGGCCTGCCGCCGAGCTCGATCTCGCCATGCGTCGCGGTCTCGAAACCGGCCAGCATCATCAGGCAGGTCGTCTTGCCCGAACCAGACGGCCCGAGCATGGTGACGAACTCGCCGGCCTCGATATCGAGATTCAGGTTTTTGACGACGAGCGTCTCGCCGTCGTAACTCTTCTGCACATTGCGAAAACGTACAAACGGATCGGAACCGTCAAGCATGCTCTGTTCTTCCAGACTGTCAGTCCAAACATCAAATCAGGGTGAGAGAAAAGCACGGCGACGCGCCGAAAGGCAAGGTCATTATAGTCACATGGCCGAAGGAAAATTCGCACCATGACGGCCACAAAAACGCCGCAGCCGCCGCCCCCGTCACTGCCCCCGTCACAGTCACGGCTACAGCCGTGGTTGACGCACGCACACAAACCCATTATCCGGCTGGAATGTCGCAACTTGCGACGGTTATTTTCCGCGTCCGTGCCGAAACCGGCCATGACGCGTTTCTAGCGTAAGGGAGGCCCCGGACATGGCTGCCGATGAACTGATTCACGTGACCCGCTGGCACAATGGCGAAAAGACCTATTCACCCTTTTCCGACGGCGAGATGGCGCGCCGCCGCGACGCCATGCAGGCGCGCATGGAAGAGGCCGGCATCGATGCCTGCCTGTTCACCTCCTATCACAATATCTGCTATTTCTCCGGCTTCCTCTATTGCAAGTTCGGGCGGCGCTACGGCGCGGTCCTGACCCGTGATGGCGTGACCACCGTGTCGGCGGCGATCGACGGCGGCCAGCCCTGGCGGCGGTCGGTCGGCGACAACGTCACCTACACCGACTGGCGCCGCGACAGCTATTTCACCGCGCTGAAGGACCTGCTTCCCGGAATCAAGCGCCTCGGCGTCGAGTTCGACGAGGTGAACCTCGATCTGAAGATGCTGCTGGAAGAGCATTTCCCGGGTGTCGAGCTTGTCGACTGCGCGGCCTCCGCCATGTCGCTTCGCACCATCAAGTCCGCCGAGGAGCATGCGCTGATCCGCAAGGGCGCCGACATGTGCGCCGTCGGCGGGCGCGCGCTGATGGAAGCGGTGAAGCCCGGCGTTCCCGAGCACGAGATCGCGCTGGCCTCGACATCGGCCATGGTCCGCGGCATCGCCGAGAGCTTCCCCTTCGTCGAGCTGATGGACACCTGGACCTGGTTCCAGTCGGGCATCAACACCGACGGCGCGCACAACCCGGTCACCAACAAAATTGTCGAGGCCGGCGACATCCTCTCGCTCAACACCTTCCCGATGATGTTCGGCTACTACACAGCGCTGGAGCGCACGCTGTTCTGCGGCCACGCCTCGAACGCGCATTACGACCTGTGGCAGAAGAACTGCGAGGTGCATGTCCGCGGCATGGAACTGCTGAAGCCGGGCGCGCGCTGCTGCGATGTGGCGAGCGAGCTCAACAAGATGTATGCGGAATGGGACCTGCTGAAATACCGGTCATTCGGCTATGGCCACAGCTTCGGCGTGCTCTGCCACTATTACGGGCGCGAGGCGTCGGTCGAGCTTCGCGAGGACATCACCACGGTGCTGGAGCCCGGCATGGTGGTCTCGATGGAGCCGATGATCATGCTGCCCGAGGGCGCGCCGGGGGCCGGCGGCTATCGCGAGCACGACATCCTGATCATCACCGAGGACGGAGCCGAGAACATCACCAACTTCCCGTTCGGCACGGACGAGATGATCGTCGGGAAGTGATCCGGGCGGAGGGGGCAGCCGCCCCCTCACCTGTTCTCGGCGATGCGGCCGATCAGGTTGAGAAGCAGCTGCGCCGCCAGCGTCGTGGTGCTGCCCGACAGGTCATAGTCCGGCGCGA
>WTIL01000009.1 GCA_011522725.1 Rhodospirillaceae bacterium | reverse complement strand
GATCAGCGAGATCACATCACCCTCGCGCGCCTCCAGGTCGACACCCTTCAGCACCTCGAGGCTGTCATAGCTCTTGCGGAGCTGGCGCAAGGAAATCACCGGTGGATGTGATGCAACGGTCATGCAGCAAATCGCCTGCAGCAGATCATCAGAAAAACGACTTCGAATTTCTCACAGATTCGGCCGGGAATGAACACAGAAATATGAATATCACAGGCCATTGAATTCAGTCTCTTTTCCGATCACTGTGGCGGAACGGAATTCGGGTCCGGCACAGGGACCGTGGGGAGACTAGAATGCGATATGATTATCTTGTGATCGGCAGCGGCTCGTCGGGCGGCATGGTGGCGGCGCGGCTGAGCGAAGATCCCTCGATTTCGGTCCTGTTGCTGGAAGCCGGCGGACGCGAGGGGCACTGGACCATCCGCATGCCGGCCGCGACCCGCAACAATTTCCTTGGCGGGCCGCGCAACTGGTGCTTTTCGACGGAACCCGAACCATGGATGGACAACCGCCGGATCTTCCAGCCGCGCGGCAAGGTTGTCGGCGGGTCTTCATCGCTGAACGGCATGGTGTTTGTCCGCGGCCACCGCGAGGATTTCAACCGGTGGGAGGCCGCCGGCGCCGAGGGCTGGAGCTATGAGGATGTGCTGCCCCATTTCCGGACGATGGAGACCTGCCTACGCGGCGGCAACGCCTACCGCGGCGATGCCGGCCCGATCTCGGTCAGCAGAATGTCCGACCTTCACCCCATGGAGCAGGCCTTTCTCGAGGCTGTCGACCAGGCAGGCTACGGCGTGGCGCAGGATTATAACGGGGCGGATCAGGACGGCGGCACCGCCTTTGACGTCAATATCGCCAATGGCGAGCGGTCTGCCACCGCGGCCCTTATCGGCCGCATCCGGAACCGGCCGAACCTGACGGTGCTGACAGGCGCGCATGTCACCCGCCTGCTGATCGAAGGCGGCCGGGTCACAGGTGCGGCCTTCATCAGGAACGGCACCGAGCAGGAAGCCCGTTGCGATGCCGAGGTGATTCTTTCGGCGGGCGCGGTGCAGTCGCCGCAGATCCTGATGCTGTCGGGGATCGGTCCCGCAGAACAGCTGCAATCCCACGGCATCACCGTCCGCCATGACCTTCCCGGGGTCGGCGAGAATCTGCACGACCATCTGGAAGTTCATATCAAGCACCGCTCGGCGGCCGGCAGCTCGCGGAACGGCTTGCTGAAACCGCATCGCATGGCTGCCATCGGCCTGCAATGGTTCCTGTCCCGGACCGGCCCCGCCGCGACGACGCCAAGCCGGGTCGGCGCTTTCCTTCGCACCGCAAAGGACGTCCCGTATCCGGACATCCAGTATCATTTCTGGCCCTATTACCTCGACGGCTGGTCGCCGCCGCCCGACAAGGACGGCTATTGCTTCGATGTCGGACCGGTGCAGACGGCAAGCCGCGGCTGGGTAAAGCTGGCGAGTGCCGACCCGCTGGCGGCGCCGATCATGCGGCTGAACGGGCTGCAAGAGGAAATCGACCGCAAGGTCTTCCGTGACAGCATCAGGATCACCCGCGAGATCGCGGCGCAGCGCGCCTTTGACAGGCTGCGCGGTCCGGAAGTGGCGCCGGGGCCGGACGCCACCTCGGATGATGATCTCGACGCGTTTGTGCGGGCCAATGCGAACAGCGCCTACCATGTCTGCGGCACCTGCAAGATGGGACGCGACGAGATGGCGGTTGTGGCACCGGATTTGCGGGTTCACGGCATCGACGGCTTGCGTGTCGTCGATGCATCGATTATGCCATCCATCACCAACGGCAACACCAATGCGCCCTCGCTGATGATCGGCGAAAAAGGCGCATCGATGATCCTTGAAACACGACGCGGAAGGAATGCTGCATGACCGGCGGCGCGATCAAGCTCGACATGTATCTGGCGCCCCCGAGCGAGGCTGCCTTTGCGGTGCTTGGCAAACGCATGAGGGCCGTACTCGAGGAAAACGGCGTTGACCTCGACGGCGCATTCGCCGCCGGGTTCGCGGCCGGCCATGTCTGCGGCATCACCTTTGCCACGGCGCCGGAAGGGCGCTACCGCTATCTGGCGACAATGGTGGCGGACAGTCCCGAGCTTCCTGCCGGCTATTACGACTCGCTTCTCGTCACATCGGCAAGGGGCGGGCTGTCCTCTCCTGCGGACTTCGATCCCGCGCGGCACCGTGCCGTGATCAACGAGCCCGGGTCCTTTTCCGGCAATCTGACCTTTGCCGCGCATATGCAGGCTGCACACGGCATCTCGCTCGGCGAGGTGATGCGGTCCGGCGCGCATCTGAAATCGATCGCGATAGTCGCGTCCGGCGAGGCCGATCTCGCCGCCATCGACCGGATCAGCTTTTCCCTGGCGCGGCAAGCGGTGCCGCAGGACGTGGACGGCGTATCCGTCATCGGGCGCACAGCAAGCCATCCCGGCATTGCATTCGTCGCCGATGCCGGGCTGCCGGACCCGGTCGTCCGGAAACTCCGCGCCACGATCATGGAATTTCGCGATGACCCGGCATGGCCGGAACTGCAAGCCATCCTCGGCGTCGCGGACATCACCGTCCTCGACCCGCAGAACTATGCACCAATGGCGTCAGTCGCCGCCTGACAGCTATTCGGTACAGGGCGCCCCGCAGGGCGCGCAGGCATTGCCGAGGTCGCTCGGCGCGCCAAGACCTGCCATGCTGCGGCTTGTCAGGTGATCAGCCGCAGCAAGACCAAGCCCCGCCAGCAGCACAATCAGATAAATGAATTTCGGGGTGAGACGCACCATGACCACCCCGCTCACGCTGCAAGGCCAAAGGACGGACGCGCCCGGATGCCGACCCAACTGCCTGCCATTGCCATGACGAACCAGATCCAGCCATGAAGCGAGCCTGACGCAATCCCGGCAAGGAATGCACCGATATTGCATCCGAAACCAAGCCGCGCTCCGATCCCCATCAGCACACCGCCGAGCGCGGCACCGACAAGCTGACGAAAAGGGGGCCAGTCCTGACGGCGCAGGCCACCGGACACCGCCGCCATGGCACCAGCCCCCAGCACCATGCCGAAATCCATCAGGCTGCTGACATCGGCAAGGACCGAATGTTCCAGCGCCCGACGCGGCCCCGGCCATTGCCAGAAGGCATAATTCTCGACCGGCACACCCAGCGCCGCGGCAATCTTCGCGCCCCACAGGGTGAAGCCGAAAGTCACGCCCCAGGGATGACCCGACAGGGCAAATACCAGCCAGCACAGGACGGCAATGATAACCGTGCCGGCGATCAGCCGGCGCGGCATCGCCTCGCCGCGGCGGCGCGCCAGCCAGAAGAATCCGCCGCCGACCGGCGCGATCAGCGCCAGATTGAAAACTGTGGTGGCCACGGCATTGCCGGCGATGGCGATCGGCATCTGGCCAAGCGAGCCCCATTCAAGGGCGGAAGGCAAAAGGAAAGATCCAACAAGCGAGCCGAACACGAAGAAGGGAAGCGCCACCATCATCCGGCCCGACCCGCCGCCGAAGCTGAACAGGACGCCCGACCCGCACCCGTTCGCGAGCTGCATGCCGATGCCGAAGATGAACGCGCCGATGACAAGCGAGACAGATACCGGCGCCACCGAACCGGCGGCAGCCAGCCCCAGTGAAGGTGCGGAAAGGAAAACAAGCGCACAGAGCCCGATCAGCAGGAAATGTGCCGCAAGGCCGGTTGCCTCGCCAGCGACAAGAAAGCGTCGCCATGCCGAGGCGAAACCATATTGGAACCCGAGAAAGACAGCGCCAAGCGCCCCGCCAAGGGCAAACAGCGCAACGCCGCGGGCCCCCGTATCCAGTACCACGAGAACGGCCAGGACGAGCCCGGCAGTCGCCATCAGCACCACCGGACCGCGCTCTGGCGATGCGGGCTGTCCTGCCAGATTTGTTGCCTGTACCGTCATGTCAAAATCCGTAAATGAAACCGGCACCGGATGCGCGGGAGCGACCGGTGCCGATATGGATCAGCCGAGAATGCCCTTCAGGAAATTCCTGACCTTGTCCATGTTCGATTCGCCGACCAGCAGCGGGTTGTCGCCGTCGGCCGTCCATTCGACCATCGAGCCGTCATAGAGCTTCACATCATCATGGCCGAGCACCTCGGACAGCACAAACCAGTTGGTCGCCGCCCAGTGGCCGGTGTTGCAATAGCTGACAATGGGAAGATCGGGGTCGAGATCAGCATAGACAATCTCAAGCTCGGCCACGCTCTTCAGCCGGTTCGCAGACACATCATAAGCATGTTCCTGAAACAGCAGCTCGGCACCGGGAATCCGGCCGCCGCTGACTGCCTTGGGATGCTTGGCATCGCCAAGGAACTGCTCGCGCGTACGGCCGTCAAGCAACGTTGTGCCCTTGCCGGCGTCTACGATCTGACGGACCTGCTCGGTCGTCACATAGCCTTGAGGCTGGAACACAGCGGTGAAATCACCGGGGGCCGGAGCCATGGGCGCGCCTGTCTCGACCCGGTCAGGATAGGCTGCCTTCCAGCCGGCAAATCCGCCGTCGAGGATCGATACCTTGTCATGACCGAAAACCTTGAAGGTCCAGTAGGCCCGCGCCGAGCTGCCAAAATCGGTCGCCCCGACACCGGCCGGCACAAGCACGACATGGCTGTCACCCGACACACCGAGCTTTCTGGCAAGCGCTTCGAACTGCGCGGCCTCGGGAAGCAGGCCGACAACATCGTCGCGGCCGACACGCCAGCCATCTTTCAGATAGTCGGAATGCACAGCCGAGGGGATATGTCCCTCGAGATAGGTTTCATAACTGCCGCCGTCGATCTTGTTGCGCAGATCGATCAACACAATCCCGTCATTGCCAAGCCGGTTTTCCAGCCAGGCCGCATCGACGAGCGGGGTTGCCGCTATCGCGGCCGACATGGCGGCAATGACAAGCAGGAACGGGGCCAGCGCCATGGACATGACGCCACGAGCAAGTTTCTTCATCTGGGTCTCCATGAAGTCGCGCCAAAGATCAGCGCGGTTGAGTCATGGTCCGTATTTGGGAAATATTTCTTTCAATGGCCATTAAATTCCGGGCAAACGAAAATGTTTTCTCTCCACCGGCGTGATGAGAGTGGGATGTTTGCAAGAATTGAACTGACTATAGAATGCGGGGCATCACCAAACGGACAGCTCATTCAACCGCCGCAAAGCCGCAAGCATCAGAGCATTACGCGGGGTCGGGGAACCCGTGGCGCCCCTGGAACGGGTAGCCGAGCTCGCGCGCGCCGGGAAGTTTCAGCCACAGCCGCAGCTTGCGCCGGCGCAGCGCCAGATCGTCATGATCCTCGAAGCTCGTGCGCGAATGCATCACCGTGTAATTGTTTACCAGCTGCAAATCGCCGGGCTGCATCATCATGTCGATCCGCATGTCCGGCTCATGCATGATCTGGTCGAACACATCCATCGCCTCCAGCTCGACCTCCGACATCGGCCGTCCCATCATGTCAGCGCCAAGCTCGAGATACTGGCGAAGATAGCGCACGGTCATCTTGCCCTGATGATAGCTGAAGACCGGCGACAGCGCCGGCTCGTCACCACCGAGATGCGGGTAGTACATCGGACGGTAGAAGGTCGACAGATATTGCGGATAGCGGGCCAGCATCTCGTTATAGAGCGCGCCCGACGAGATCAGGCTGCTGATGCCGCCGGTCTTGGCCTGGCGGATGCACAGCAGCCCGACCATGTCCGACGGGTCCGTGTGATAGGGAAGATAGGCGTTGGTCTCGTAGACACGGGTCTGCCGGTCCTCGAGATCGCCGACATTCATCACCCGTCCGATCAGGTCTCCGGCCGGGTTCTGGCGCACCGGAACGCCCATATGCAGGCCGAGCCCGTAATAGAGGATGTCGATCGCCTCGTCGTCAAATCGCTCGACCGGCACGCCGCGCACGAGAATGAACCCCCGGCCGCTCTCCAGCTCGTCGCCCCAGGCGCGGAGCTGCGCGCCGAAGGCGGGAAGCGGGAAATCCTCGATCGTGAAATCAGGGAAGGACTTGCCGGCCGACTGCACTGCGGCAACGGCCTCTTCCAGCTCGTCGCACTGCGCGGGCGTCAGCGGCCTGATCCAGCTGTCGTCACCCTCGAAATCAGGCCCTTTCCAGACACTCGGCCCGGTCAGCTTCTCGGTATGAATGATCCCCATCAGGCTCTCCCTCTTCCTTTCGATCTAACCGACCCCGCCGGCGAAGCGCGGGGTGGACTCCATCAGCATGCGTGTATAGGGCTGCTGCGGTGACTCAATCAGCTTGCCGGCCTCGTTTTCCTCGACAAGCCGGCCGTCCTTCAGCACCCCGATGCGGTGCGCCATGACCCGCACGACCGCCATATCGTGCGAGATGAACAGGTAGGTCAGCTGAAGATCGCGCTGAAGCTGCTTCAGCAGGTTCAGCACCTGCGCCTGAACCGACACATCCAGCGCCGAGGTCGGCTCGTCACAGACAATGAATTGCGGGTTCGAGGCCAGCGCGCGCGCGATCGAGATCCGCTGCCGCTGGCCGCCGGAGAATTCATGCGGGAAGCGCGCGGCGTCGGGAGAAGACAGCCCGACCTGTTCCAGCAATTCGTCAACACGCCGCCGCTGGGCGCCGCGCTCGCTGATCAGGCCGAAGGCCTTGATCGGCTCCATCAGGATGTCGCCGACGCGCCAGCGCGGGTTCAGGCTGGAATAGGGAGACTGGAACACCATCTGCAGCTTCTGCCGCAAATGGTCGTCCTGCGCCTGGCCGCCGGCCTCGTCGAATGCCGTCTGCCCGTCGATCAGGATACGGCCGCTGTCAGGCCGCTCCAGCCCGACGATCATCCGCGCGATGGTGGATTTGCCGGACCCGCTCTCGCCGACAAGCGCATAGGTCTGGCCTTTGGCAATTGAAAAACTGACATCATCAACCGCCGTCAGGACACGTTTCCTGCCGCCGGACACAACCCGTGCCAGAAACGGGTCGGATATGTCGAAATGCCGGCTGAGGCCGGTCACATCGAGATAGGGCCTATCCGCCATTGGATGCCCCCTTCCCCTTCATGCTGCCGACGGCGGAATATTTGTGACAAGCCACACCATCGGCGAATTCCGGCGCAATCCGCGCGCATTCCGCCATCGCATCACCGCAGCGCGGATGGAAGCGGCAGCCGCTGGGCAGCGCCGTCAGGCCCGGCATGCTGCCCGGAATCTGCGGCAGCACGGTGTCGACCGAGACGGCGTCGAGGTTCGGTGTCGAAGCCATCAGCCCGGCGGTGTAGGGGTGGCGCGGCGCGGCGATGACATCGGCGGTCGGCCCCTCCTCGACAAGGCGCCCGGCATACAGAACGGCGACCCGGTCGGTGGTTTCGGCAATCACCCCCATATCATGGGTGATCAGGATCACTGCGGCGCCGCGCTCCTTGCACAGCCGCCGCAGCAGCGCCAGCACCTGCGCCTGGATGGAGACGTCAAGTGCCGTTGTCGGCTCGTCGGCGATGATCAGCTTCGGCTCGGGCGCCAGCGCCAGCGCGATGACGATCCGCTGGCGCATCCCGCCGGAGAATTCATGCGGAAAGGCGCTGCGGCGCTCGGGGTCGATCCCCACTTCCTCGAGAAGCTCTATCGCGCGCGCCTCGGCAGCCTCACCGGACAGGCCGAGATGAAGCTGGATGGTCTCGACCAGCTGGTCGCCGACGGTGCGAAGCGGGTTCAGGCTCGTCAGCGGGTCCTGAAAGATCATGCCGATCTCGCCGCCGCGCACCGACGCCGCGTCATCCTCGATCCTGCGGCCCTGCAACGCGATGGTGCCGGCGGTGATGCGGCCCGGCGGCTCAAGCAGCCCCATGATGGCGGCCCCGGTCAGCGACTTGCCGGCGCCGCTTTCACCAACAAAGCCCAGCACCTCTCCGGCCTCGAGGCTAAAGGAAATTCCGTCGAGCGCCTGCAGCCGCTGACGGCGGAGCGGAAATTCCACGCTGAGATCACGAACATCGAGAAGCGGCGCGGTCATTTCAGCCTCGGATTCAGCGTGTCTTTCAGCCAGTCGCCGAGCAGATTCACCGACAGCGCCAACGCCAGCAATGTTACCGCCGGAAAGGCCAGAATCCACCATTCGCCCGAGAACAGATAATCCTGGCCAATGCGGATCAGCGTGCCGAGGCTGGGCTCGGTCGGCGGCGCGCCGACACCAAGGAAGGACAGCGTGGCCTCGGCGATGATGGCCAGCGCCAGCGTGATGGTGGCAATCACCAGAACCGGCCCGATGACATTGGGCAGGATGTGCCGCCACATGATCTGGCCGCGGCGCAGGCCGATCAGCCGCGCCGCCTGCACATATTCCTTTTCCTTTTCCACCAGCGTGGTGGCGCGGACCGTACGCGCGAACGGCACCCATTCCGACAGGCCGATGGCGGCGATCAGAACGAAGATTGCCATCTCGTCGCGAAGGTCCGGCGGGATGATGCCGCGCAGCACGCCGAAAATCAGCATTGCGATCAGGATCGAGGGGAATGTCAGCTGGATATCGGCGATCCGCATGATCAGGTTGTCGAGCCAGCCGCCCACATACCCTGCGACGAGGCCGAGCGAGACGCCGATCCCCATCGCCAGCAGCACCGACATCACCCCGACAAAGAGCGACACGCGAAGCCCGTAGATGATCGCCGACAGCAGGTCCCGTCCCTGGTCGTCGGTTCCCATCACGAAACTCTGGCCGGTGAACATGTTGGGCGTCATCGGCGGCGTGAAGCCGTTCATCAGGTTCAGCGAGGCCGGATCGAACGGGTTCGTCGGCGCCACCAGCGGCGCGAGGATCGCGATGATGAACAGGAACAGCACCACCGCAGCGGCCAGCATGGCGAGCGGCGCGCGGGTGAAATCGAATACGAAATCGCTGGCAAGGATGCGCTGCATCATCGTCGGCGGCGATGTGTCGGGGCGGTCCATGATCACCCTCCGCGCAGGTTGCGGTCACGAATCCGCGGGTCGATCGCCAGATAGAGGAGATCGACGATCAGGTTGATCAGAACGAACAGCGTTCCGACGAGAAGCAGGTAGGCCGACATCACCGGGATATCGACAAAATAGACGGCGTTGATGAACATCAGCCCTACGCCCGGCCACTGGAACACCGTCTCGGTGATGATGGCGAAGGCGACGATCGACCCAAGCTGCAGGCCGGCCACCGTGGTCACCGGCACCAGCGTGTTGCGCAGCGCGTGCCGGAAATAGACCATCCGTTCGGGAAGGCCCCGTGCCCGCGCGAACTTGATGAAGTCCTGACGCAGCACCTCCAGCATCTCGGACCGGACCAGACGCATGATCAGCGTCATCTGGTAAAGGCCGAGGGTGACTGCCGGCAGGATCAGCGATTTCAGGCCGGAGGCCGTGAGAAGGCCGGTCTCCCAGAAGCCGAGCTTCACCGTCTCGCCGCGCCCGAACGACGGCAGCCAGCCGAGCTCGACCGAGAACAGCCAGATCAGCAAAACCCCGATCAGGAATGTCGGAAGCGACACCCCGATGAGCGAGGTCGTCATCACGAAGCCGGCAAGGAGACCGCCGCGGTTGATCGCGGTGAAGATGCCAAGAAGGATGCCGGCGGCGAGCGCCATCAGCGCCGATATGAACGCCAGCTCCAGCGTCGCGGGAAGCCGCGAGGCGATCAGGTCGGCGACGGGCTCGGCCGTGCGGTAGGAAATGCCGAAATCGAAATTGAGCGCCTTCCACACGAACCGCGCATATTGCACCGGGATCGGATCGTCCAGCCCCATCCTCTCGATCAGCTCGTTGCGGTCGGCGACCGTCGCTTCCTGGCCGAGGATGTTTTCAACCGGGCTGCCGACAAAGCGGAAGATGGCAAAGGAAATCAGCGCCACCAGAAGCAGCACGAGCCCCGCCTGGGCAAGCCGTCTTGCAAGGATCACCAGCATCGCCGGCCTCCGGCAGGCGCCGCTGAACAGGCGTTATGGAACATGGCACGGATAAACATTCAAAGGAAAAACCGGCAGCGGCGACGGGCCGCTGCCGGCAAAGGTCTTAGTTCATCACAAGATACTTGAAGTGCGGCTGGTCTTCCGGCTGCACGTCGAACTGGATGCCGTTCTTCATGCCCCAGTTCAGCACCTGGTTGTGGATCGGAAGATACAGCTGGTCTTCCTGAACCTGTGCCCAGATCTCGCCGATGATGCCGTCGCGCTTGGCGAGGTCGGTCTCGGACTCGAGGGCCACGATCTTCGCGTTCACATCGGCGTTGGCATAGCCAGTGTTGTTCCAGGAACCACGGTTCTCGGTGGTCTCATGGACGAGGAAGTTGAAGATGTAGTGCGAGTCGAAGGTCGGAACACCCCAGCCAAGCATGTAGAACTCGGTGGTCTTGTTCTTGATCAGCGGGAAATGCTGCGCCTTCGGCTTGGCGTCGAGATTCACCTTCACGCCGATCTGGCCGAGCATGCCGACAGCCGCCTGGCAGATCGCCTCGTCATTGATGTAGCGGTCGTTCGGGCAGTTCAGCGTGATCGAGAAGCCGTCACCGTAACCCGCCTCGGCCATCAGCGCCTTTGCGGCGGCCACGTCATAGGCCGGGATCTGGTCGAGCGACTCGTTCCAGCCATTCACGAACGGCGGCATGATGACGTTGGTCGGCGAGGACTGGTCGCGCATCACGACCTTCTTGATGGCGTCGCGGTTGATCGCGATGTTCATCGCCCGGCGGACGCGGACATCGGCGAACGGGTTCTTGCCGTCGACATTATCCGTCTCGAGGTCCGCCTTGCCGCTGTTCATGCCGAAGAAGATCACGCGGTTCTGCGCCGCTGTGACGACCTTCAGCCCGTCCTGGCCAGCGACACGGCCAAGGTCCTGGACAGGAACGTCCTGGATGAAGTCCACCTCACCCGAAAGCAGCGCGGCGACGCGGGTCGCGGCCGACTGGATCGGGGTGTAGACGATCTCGCTTGCGGCAAGCGGGAACTGGCCCTTGCCCCAGTAGCTCGGGTTCGCCTTCAGGACTGTTTTCTGGTCCGGAACACGGCTGACCAGCATGTAGGCGCCGGTGCCGTTTGTGTTCTGCGAGGCGAAAGTGGTCTCGCCGGCAGCCACATCCTGCGGCGCCGATGCGTTGTTCGCCTCGGTCCAGCCGGAATCCATCATGAACAGGTTGGTCAGGTTGTTGATCAGCAGCGGGTTGGCGCCGTTGGTCTCCATGTCGATGGTATGGTCGTCGACCTTGCGGATTTCCTTGACGCTCGTCAGCAGCTCCTTCATCGCCGAGGTCGGCAACATCGCGCGCTTGAAGCTGTAGACAGCGTCGTCGGCGTTGAATTCCGCCCCGTCATGGAAGGTCACGCCCTTGCGAAGGGTAAACCGCCAGACATTCGGATTGTCGTCCAGCGCTTTCCAGCTGGTGGCAAGTGCCGGCGTGATTTGGCCGGCCATGTCACGATGCAGCAGCGGCTCGTAGATCTGGTGCGCCAGAGCGTGGGTCGGACCCTCGTTCTGGGCATGCGGGTCGAGGGTCAGCGAGTCGCCCGACCGCGCCCAGCGCAGTGTTTCCGCCGAAGCGAAGCCGGACATGGCCACGCTGGCGGCCAGCACACCGGCGCCAAGGATATGGTTGAATGATTTCATGGTCTCTCTCCCTTATGGTCTTCTTTTGAAATGTCCTGTGGGTCTGCAAGCATGGCCCCTAATCCGGCGCATGGGCAAGATGATTCATCTGTTCCGGAAATGAAAAACCCCCGGAGGAGTGATCCCCCGGGGGTTTTCGATGCGGTTTTTTCAATGCGGTTTTTCAGGTGGCAGGGGCGATAGGACTCGAACCTACAACCCCCGGTTTTGGAGACCGGTGCTCTACCAATTGAGCTACACCCCTATGCCTGCCCGTGCCGGCCGTGCCGGCACCGGCGATCCTGAAACCCCTACTTGACGATGGATGCGACGACGCCGGCGCCGACGGTGCGGCCACCTTCGCGGATCGCGAAGCGCAGGCCCTCATCCATGGCGATCGGCGCGATCAGCGTCACGGTCATCGCGATGTTGTCGCCCGGCATCACCATCTCGGTGCCGGACGGCAGCTCGACAGAACCGGTCACATCCGTCGTGCGGAAGTAGAACTGCGGACGGTAGTTCGAGAAGAACGGGGTGTGACGTCCACCCTCTTCCTTCGTCAGGACATACGCCTCGCACTTGAACTCGGTGTGCGGGGTGATCGTGCCCGGGGCCGCAAGGACCTGGCCGCGCTCGACTTCCTCGCGCTTTGTGCCACGCAGCAGAACACCGACATTGTCGCCGGCCTCGCCCTGGTCCAGAAGCTTGCGGAACATCTCAACACCGGTGCAGGTCGTCTTGGTGGTCTCTTTCAGACCAACAATCTCGATCTCCTCACCGACATTCACGATGCCGCGCTCGATACGGCCGGTCACAACCGTGCCGCGGCCCGAGATCGAGAACACGTCCTCGATCGGCATCAGGAACGGCTGGTCCTTCGGACGCTCCGGCTGCGGAATGTAATCGTCAACAGCCGCCATCAGCTCCTTGATCGCCTCGGAACCGATGGTCGCATCGCTGTCCTCAAGCGCCGCAAGCGCCGAGCCCTTCACGATCGGAATGTCGTCGCCAGGGAACTCGTAGCTCGACAGAAGCTCGCGGATCTCCATCTCCACAAGCTCCAGAAGCTCCTCGTCGTCAACCTGGTCCACCTTGTTCATGAACACGCACAGCGCCGGAACACCAACCTGACGCGCCAGCAGGATGTGCTCGCGGGTCTGCGGCATCGGGCCGTCGGCCGCCGATACAACAAGGATCGCGCCGTCCATCTGCGCCGCGCCGGTGATCATGTTCTTCACATAGTCGGCGTGGCCGGGACAGTCGACATGGGCATAGTGCCGGTTCGAGGTCTCGTACTCGACGTGAGCCGTCGAAATGGTGATACCGCGGGCACGCTCCTCGGGCGCCTTGTCAATCTGGTCATACGCCTGAAACTCGGCGCCGCCGGCCTCCGCCATCACCTTCGTGATCGCTGCCGTCAGTGTCGTCTTGCCGTGGTCAACATGGCCGATCGTGCCAATGTTCACATGCGGCTTGGAACGATCAAACTTTTCCTTGGACATGGTATCTGTCTCCTGTCTGTCTTAGCTTCTTCAGGCCATCTTGGCGCGGACTTCGTCAGCCACGGCCTGCGGTACCTGTTCATAGTGGTCGAACTGCATCGAATACTGGGCGCGGCCCTGGCTCATCGAACGAAGGGTGTTGATGTAGCCGAACATGTTGGCAAGCGGCACCATCGCATCGATGGCGCGTGCGTTACCACGCTGGTCCATGCCACCCACCTGGCCACGGCGGCTGTTCAGGTCACCGATGATGTCGCCCATGTACTCCTCAGGGGTGATCACCTCGACCTTCATCACCGGCTCAAGCAGCTTCGGCGCGGCCTTCTGCATCGCCTCGCGGAAGGCGGCACGGGCCGCGATCTCGAACGCGAGAACAGAGGAGTCGACATCGTGGCTGGCGCCGTCGATCAGCTCGACATCGAAGTCGATGACCGGGAAGCCGGCGATCGAGCCGGTTTCCTTGGCCTGCATCAGGCCCTTTTCGACACCCGGGACGTATTCCTTCGGAACAGAACCGCCGACAACCGAGTTCTTGAAGTCGTAACCGCCTTCAGCGCGGGGCCGGAAGATCATCTTCACGCGTGCGAACTGACCGGAACCACCCGACTGCTTCTTGTGGGTGTAGTCGATCTCGGCCTCGCGCGAGATGGTCTCGCGGTAGGCAACCTGCGGCGCACCGATGTTCGCCTCGACCTTGAACTCGCGCTTCAGGCGGTCGACAAGGATGTCGAGGTGGAGTTCGCCCATGCCCTTCATAATGGTCTGGCCGGACTCGATGTCCGAGCTGACGCGGAAGGACGGGTCTTCGGCGGCAAGGCGCTGCAGGCCGGCCGACATCTTTTCCTGGTCGTTCTTGGACTTCGGCTCGATGGCAATCTCGATCACCGGCTCCGGGAACGTCATGGTCTCGAGCACGACCGGCTTGGTCGGGTCGGACATGGTGTCACCGGTTGTGGTTTCCTTCATGCCTGCGAGGGCGACGATGTCGCCTGCAAATGCTTCCTCGATCTCCTCGCGGTTGTTCGAGTGCATCATCATCATCCGGCCGACGCGCTCGCGCTTGCCCTTGGTGGAGTTGAGGATGCTGTCGCCCTTCTTCAGGGTGCCGGAATAGATCCGCAGGAAGGTGAGCGAACCGACAAACGGGTCGTTCATGATCTTGAATGCAAGGCCGGACAGCGGCTCGGCGTCGTCTGCGCGGCGCTCGATGTCGCGGGTCTCGGTATCGTCACCCGGTGCGAAGCCGGTATATGCCGGAACGTCGAGCGGACCGGGCAGGAAATCGATGACCGCATTCAGAAGCGGCTGAACGCCCTTGTTCTTGAAGGCGGAGCCGCAAAGAACAGGAACGAAGGACATGTTCAGGGTGCCCATACGAACAAGCCGGCGCAGCGTGGCTACATCCGGCTCGTCGCCTTCCAGGAAGGCTTCCATGGCGTCGTCATCCTGCTCGACCGCGAGCTCGACAAGCTCGGCACGCATTTCGGCGGCCTTGTCGGCGAGATCTGCGCGGATGTCCTGCACTGTCCAGCTGGCACCGAGATCCTCGGAGTTCCAGACCCATTCCTTCATCTCGACGAGGTCGACAATGCCCTCGAACTCGGATTCCGCGCCGATCGGGAACTGCACCGGAGCCGGAATGGCGCCCGTGCGGTCGCGGATCATGTCGACGCAGTTGAAGAAGTCGGCGCCGATCTTGTCCATCTTGTTGACGAACACGATCCGCGGGACGGAGTAACGGTCGGCCTGACGCCAGACTGTCTCGGTCTGCGGCTCGACACCGGCGTTGGCGTCGAGAACACAGACGGCACCGTCGAGAACGGCGAGCGAACGCTCTACCTCGATGGTGAAGTCAACGTGGCCGGGGGTGTCGATGATGTTGAAGCGGAACTTCGCATCCTCGGCATCGCCGGTATATTCGCCGGACGGCGTGCTGCCGTCGTCGGTGCGGAACCAGAAACAGGTCGTCGCAGCCGACGTAATGGTGATCCCGCGCTCCTGCTCCTGCTCCATCCAGTCCATGGTGGCGTTGCCGTCATGGACCTCGCCGATCTTGTGGGACCGGCCGGTGTAGTAGAGGATGCGCTCGGTTGCCGTTGTCTTGCCGGCATCGATGTGGGCCATGATGCCGAAGTTGCGGTAACGCTCGAGTGTATAGTCACGTGACATGTTCGGGATCTCCTGCCGAATCTACCAGCGGTAATGCGAGAAGGCGCGGTTGGCCTCTGCCATCTTGTGGGTGTCTTCACGTTTCTTGACGGCGTTGCCACGGTTGTTGGCTGCGTCCAGAAGCTCGGCCGACAGGCGGTCGACCATGGTGGTCTCGCCACGCTTGCGCGAGCTGTCGATCAGCCAGCGGATGGCGAGGGCCTGCGCACGCTCGCTGCGAACCTCGACCGGCACCTGATAGGTGGCGCCACCGACACGGCGCGAGCGGACTTCCAGATGCGGGCGAACATTCTCGAGCGCGTCGTGGAAAACCTTCACGGGCTCGTTGCCCGACTTTTCCTGGATGCGGTCGAAAGCGCCATAAACGATCTTCTCGGCGACCGAACGCTTGCCGTCATACATCAGGCAGGACATGAATTTGGAAACGGTGGTGTCCTTGAACTTTGCATCAGGGAGAACAGGACGTTTTTCCGCGCGGTGACGACGTGACATAAGAGTCTTCCCTTACTTAGGACGCTTGGCGCCGTATTTGGAACGACGCTGGCGACGATCTGCGACGCCCTGGGTATCGAGCGTGCCGCGAATGATGTGGTAACGGACACCCGGAAGGTCCTTCACGCGTCCGCCGCGGATCAGGACAACAGAGTGTTCCTGAAGGTTGTGACCCTCACCCGGGATGTAGCTCGAAACCTCGAAACCGTTGGTCAGTCGCACACGTGCGACTTTCCGCAGGGCCGAGTTCGGCTTCTTTGGAGTGGTGGTGTAAACCCGCGTGCACACGCCGCGCTTCTGCGGGCATGCTTCCATGGCAGGAACCTTCGTACGAGCAACCGGACGCTTGCGTCCGTGCCGGATCAACTGGTTAATGGTCGGCATTTCTGCCCCTTTTCGTCTCAACCAAATAAAGCACTGAGCGTGCAACAGGGCCGGTCCTCCCCGAAATCAGGGAGATCCACCCTTACATCAGAACCCGGAAGGGTCTGTTTTTCGTCACCTATATACCGGTACAGCGTCTAGCCCGTTGCGAACGAACCCGTTCGGTTGGGCCACCACCAGCACCAAAAGGTGAGCGGAACCTATGTCAGCGCCCTTGGCGGGTCAAGCAGTTTTTCACCGCAAACCGCAGGCCTAGGGCAAAGTCCCGGCCATCACCGCCCGGCAAGGGGCGGCGTGGCGGAACAGCAACCGAAACCCGGTCAGGCCTCGGTCTGGGCATCCTCGGCAGTTGCCCCGAATCCGTCTGCGGATTCGGCTGCCGCGTCTTCCAGCGCCGGCGTTGCCGCCGCACGCTCTTCCATGATCACGCGATCACGGTCGGCGGCGATTCGGCGCAGCCGCTTCATCACCGAACCGGTACCGGCCGGGATCAGGCGTCCGACAATGACGTTCTCCTTCAGGCCGTCCAGCGTATCCTGGCGGCCGCTGACCGAAGCTTCGGTCAGGACGCGCGTCGTTTCCTGGAACGACGCGGCCGAAATGAAGGAGCGTGTCTGCAGCGATGCCTTGGTGATACCAAGCAGCACCGGATGCGCGACCGCCGGGCGCAGGCCTTCCGCCTCGAGCGAGGCGTTGGAAGACGCGAATTCCTCGCGGTCGACCTGCTCGCCGATCAGGAAGGTGCTGTCGCCGGCGTCGGTGACCTCGACCTTTTGCAGCATCTGGCGAACGATCACCTCGATGTGCTTGTCGTTGATCTTCACGCCCTGCAGGCGGTAGACGTCCTGGATTTCCTTCACAAGGTAGGCAGCAAGCTGCTCGACCCCGAGGATCGCGAGGATATCGTGCGGTACCGGGCTGCCGTCGAGGAGAAGGTCGCCCTTGCGAACGATGTCACCCTCATTGACCGCAAGCGGGCGGCCTTTCGGCAGCAGATATTCGACCGGCTCGCCGTCACCCTCGACCGGGGTCACCTTGATCCGGCGCTTGGCCTTGTAGTCATTGCCGAACTCGACACGACCGTCCGATTCAGAGATCACCGCGAAGTCCTTCGGCTTGCGGGCCTCGAACAGCTCGGCAACACGCGGCAGACCGCCGGTGATGTCACGTGTCTTCGACGATTCGCGCGGGATACGGGCCAGCACGTCGCCGGCCTGGACCTCGGCACCACTCTCGACCGACAGGATCGCGCCTGCCGACATGAAGTAGCGGGCCTCGAGGCCGTTCGACAAAGTCAGCACCTCGCCCTTGTCGTCACGCAGGGTGATCCGCGGACGCAGGTTCTGGCCACCGGCCGACGCCTTCCAGTCGACAACCTCGCGGCTGGAAATGCCCGTCGCGTCATCGGTAACCTCGCGGACCGAGATTCCGTCGACGAGATCGACATAGTTCGCCGTGCCCTTCATCTCGGCGATGATCGGCATGGTGTAAGGATCCCATTCGATCAGGACATCGCCCGCGGCGACAGTCTTGCCCGCCTTGACGAACAGCTTGCCGCCATATGGCAGGCGGTGGCGCTCGCGCTCACGGCCCTGCTCGTCCATGATCAGCAGCTCGGTGTTCCGGCTCATCACGATCTGGTTGCCCTCGCGGTCCTTGACCAGAGCTTCGTTCTCGAGCTTCACCTTGCCGCCGATGGCGGCTTCGATGTTCGACTGCTCCGCGCCACGCTGGGCAGCGCCGCCGACGTGGAACGTCCGCATGGTCAGCTGGGTTCCTGGCTCGCCGATCGACTGGGCCGCGATGACACCGACAGCCTCGCCTATATTCACCGAGGTGCCGCGGGCAAGGTCACGTCCGTAACACTGGCCGCAGATACCGGTCTGCGCCTCGCAGAGAAGTGCGGAACGGATGATCGCCTGGTCGACACCCGATTCCTCCATGCGCTCGGCATGTTCCTCGGTCACCATCTCGCCGGCCGCGACGATGACGTCGCCGGTGGCAAGATCTACCATGTCCTCGGCCATGACCCGGCCCAGAATGCGGTCATACAGTGTCTCGACGACATCACTGCCGTTCATCACCGGGCGGATCGTCAGGCCCTTGCTGGTGCCGCAATCCGTCTCGTTGACGATACAGTCCTGCGCCACATCGACCAGACGGCGGGTCAGGTAACCCGAGTTCGCGGTCTTCAGCGCTGTATCGGCAAGACCCTTGCGGGCGCCGTGGGTCGAGTTGAAATATTCGAGAACGTTCAGGCCTTCCTTGAAGGAAGAGATGATCGGTGTCTCGATGATCTCGCCCGACGGCTTGGCCATCAGGCCGCGCATGCCGGCAAGCTGCTTGATCTGCGCCGCCGAACCACGCGCACCGGAATGCGCCATCATCCAGACGGAGTTGATCGGCTCGCCCTCGCGGATGGTCGAGATACCCTTCATCATCTCGTCGGCGACGAGATCCGAACAGCGCGACCAGACGTCGACAACCTTGTTGTACTTCTCGCCCTGAGTGATCAGGCCGTCGAGATACTGCTGCTCGAAGGTCTTCACCTCGGCTTCGGCCTCGTTGACGTATTTTTCCTTCAGGTCGGGGGTCGTCAGGTCGGCGATACCGAACGAGATGCCGGCGTTACAGGCCTGGCCGAAACCAAGCGCCATCAGCCGGTCACAGAAGATGACCGTGTCCTTCTGGCCGCAGTGACGGTAGACGTGGTCGATCACGTCACTGACCTGCTTCTTGGTCATCAGCTTGTTGACCAGGTCGAAGGAACAGTTCGGGTTGTCGGGCAGCAGGTCGGCAAGCTGCGCGCGGCCCGGTGTCGTCTCGATCACCCGGCTCACACGCTCGCCATTCTCGTCACGGGTGGCGACCCGTGCCTTGACCTTGGCGTGCAGGCTGACGGACCCGTTGCCGAGCGCCAGCAGGATTTCCTGCACGTTGGCAAAGACCATGCCCTCGCCCTGCTCGTTCTCGCGCTCGAGCGACATGTAGTACAGGCCGAGAATGATGTCCTGCGACGGCACGATGATCGGCTTGCCGTTGGCCGGGCTGAGGATGTTGTTGGTCGACATCATCAGGACGCGGGCCTCGAGCTGGGCTTCCAGCGACAGCGGCACATGAACCGCCATCTGGTCACCGTCGAAGTCGGCGTTGAAGGCGGTACAGACCAGCGGATGAAGCTGGATCGCCTTGCCCTCGACGAGGACCGGCTCGAACGCCTGGATGCCAAGACGGTGCAGCGTCGGCGCGCGGTTCAGCATCACCGGATGCTCGCGGATCACCTCTTCAAGGATATCCCAGACCTCGGGACGTTCCTTTTCCACCATGCGCTTGGCCATCTTCACGGTGCTGGCCATCGAATAGAGTTCCAGCTTCGAGTAGATGAAGGGCTTGAACAGCTCCAGCGCCATCTTCTT
>WTIL01000035.1:1724-19773 GCA_011522725.1 Rhodospirillaceae bacterium | reverse complement strand
GCTTCCGGGGGCATCGTTCCCGGGTCGACCGCGTCACCCGCGTCGAAGCTGCGATGGGCCACCACCTCGGCGACGCGAATGTGATACCAGCTGTAGAATTCCTGACGACCCATCTGCTGGGCGGCCAGATGCTCGACATTGATCCGCCAGTTGCGGATCGATGCGCGGTCGCGCCAGTATGAGACGGTGATCCCGATCCCGTCGCCGCCGCGCACCGATTCCACACCCAGAAACCCCGGCTGCTGCTGCGCCAGCTCGACCATGCGCTCGGCCGTCAGGCTGTACATGTCCTCGTCCGACAGCGTGCGCTGCGCCGTGAAAATCACGGCGAAATAGCGGTCGGGCCAGCCGTCGCGCGACGGGGCGGACACAGGTGTGAAGTCGTCATCTGTCATGGTCCGTCAGTATTACCCCAGCGCAACCCCGGAACGCCACGCAAAAATCCGCAACAAAAAGGGCGGCCCTGCGGCCGCCCCTTTGAAACTGTTTGCCTTGATGGTCTGTCCCGCGGATCAGCGCGAGTAATATTCGACGACCAGGTTCGGTTCCATCTGTACCGGGTAAGGCACCTCGTCCAGCGTCGGGACGCGGACGAACCTGGCGGTGAACTTGTTGTGGTCGGCCTCGACATATTCGGGGACGTCCCGCTCGACCGAGGCGATGGCTTCCAGAACGGCCGGGATGTTCTTGGCCTTTTCCTTCAGCGCGATCTCGTCGCCCGGACGCAGCAGGACCGAGGCGATGTTGCAGCGCTTGCCGTTCAGCAGCACATGGCCATGGTTGATGACCTGGCGCGCGGCGAACACGGTCGGGACCATCTTCGAGCGGTACAGGACGGCGTCGAGGCGCATCTCGAGGATGCCGACCAGGTTCTGGCCGGTGTCACCCTTGGCGCGGACGGCCTTCTGGTAATATTTCTTGAACTGCTTCTCGCCGATGTTGCCGTAATAGCCCTTGAGCTTCTGCTTGGCCATCAGCTGCACACCGAAGTCGGTCGGCTTCTTGCGGCGCTGGCCGTGCTGGCCCGGACCGTATTCGCGGCTGTTCAGGGGAGATTTCGGACGGCCCCACAGGTTCACACCCAGGCGACGGTCGATCTTGTGCTTGGCGGAATGCCGCTTGTGGTCAGACTTTGCCATATCTGGCTCCTCTACATGTCTGAAGGCGCGCCGCATGGCGCTGCCTGTCGTGGCCCGGTAGGGTCCGGCGGTACCGCCGGACCGGCATCGCACCCCGCTGGTGCAATCCACGTTCCCGGGAATGGCGGGAAACTAGGCATATCAGGGTCTTGTGTCAACCGGATTTCTTGCGGTCACGCCGCTTGGTCAGCGCCTGTATCACCCCGTGAAGGGTGCTGATTTCCTGGCTGGAAGGCGCGGCGCGCGCGAACAGCGCCCGCAGGTTGCGCTTTACCGCCGGCGCCATTTCCGGCGAGATGAAGAACCCGCCCTCGTCCAGCTCGGCTTCGAGCCTGTCATGGAACCGGTCACGCTCGAGGATCGTGGCCGGCGCCTCCTCATCCGGACCGGGCACAGGACCCGCACTATCAAGCGCCGCAACCCGCCATTCCCACGCCATCATCAGCACGGCCTGCGCCAGATTCAGCGACGGGTAATCAGGGTTCAGGTCGGCTGTGACCAGCCTGTCGGCACGCACCACTTCCTCGTTATCCAGACCTGATTTTTCAGGCCCGAACATCAGCCCGGCACGACTTCCATGCGGCAGGATCTCGGCGGTCACACCGCGTGGATCAGCCATGCGCACCGGCATATCACGACGGCGCGCCGACAGGGCGGCAAGAAAGGTCAGATCATGCGCAGCCGCACCCACATCATCGTAAACTGTTGCATTTTCGATGATTTTTGCACCACCGGCCGCCATGGGAAGTGCTGCCGGATTGGGCCAGCCGTCACGCGGGGCGACCAGCCGCAGATCGTGAAGCCCGCAATTCATCATTGCCCGCGCGGCCGCGCCGATATTCTCGCCAAGCTGTGGCCTGACGAGAATGACAACAGGCGGGGCGGACAGATTCGTTGCGGATGCAGACATGCCTCAGGCGGCGGCGGCAGGCCCCGGCACGCCATCGCGCTGGAGCTTCCAGATCATCCCGTCGCCGAGCGCGACAACCGATGCGTCAATGATGTTGGTGGACAGGCCAACAGTGCGCCAGGTGGTGCCGTCCGGCGTACGGAACTCGATCAGCACGCGGGTCACGGCGCCGGTGCCGGAATGGCCCTCGCGCGCATCGAGGATCCGGACCTTGTAATCGACAAGCTCCACCTCCTCGAGCGAGGGATAGGCGCTGGACAACGCCTTGCGAAGCGCCGTGTCGACAGCGTTCACCGGACCGTTGCCAAGGGCCACCTCGTGATAGATGACATTGCCGACAGTGATGGTCGCCGTGGCCTCCGATTCGACAACCAGCTCACCACGGGCGTTGAAGCGGCGCTCGTCCATCACCCGGAAACGGCCGATGTTGAAATAATCCGGCACCTCGCCGAGCGTGCGGCGTGCCAGCAGCTCGAAGCTGGCTTCGGCGGAATCAAAGGCCCAGCCGTCAAACTCGCGTTCCTTGACCACCCGGATCAGCTTGTCGAGGCGCGGGTCGGCGGCATCGACCTCGATGCCGAACTCGGCGAAACGCGCCATCATGTTCGACTTGCCGGCCTGGTCCGAAACCAGATACTGGCGGGAATTGCCGACCTTTTCAGGCGGCACATGCTCGTAGGTGCGCGGGTCCTTTTGCGCTGCCGAGGCGTGAAGACCGCCCTTGTGCGCGAAAGCCGCCTCGCCGACATAGGGCGCCTGCGGGTTCGGCGCGCGGTTCAGGCGCTCGTCGAGCATGCGCGACAGTTGCATCAGCTTCGGCAGGTTTTCTTCGGCGATGCTGGTCTCGTAGCCGAGTTTCAGGACCAGCGTCGGGATCAGGCTGATCAGGTCGGCATTGCCGCATCGCTCGCCAAGCCCGTTGATCGTGCCCTGCACCTGTCGCGCGCCGGCGCGGATCGCCGCCAGCGAATTCGCCACCGCCACCCCGGCATCGTTATGGCAATGAATGCCGAGGCGCGCGTCCGGCACAGCCTCGCGCACCGCGCTGACAATCTCGAACACTTCCGAGGGCAGCGCGCCGCCATTGGTATCGCACAGCACCACCCACGCAGCACCGCCCTCATGCGCCGCTTTCACACAATCGATGGCGTAGCCGGGGTTGTTCTTGTAGCCGTCGAAGAAATGCTCGCAATCGAACATCGACTCCCGGCCCTTGTCCACGGCGGCGGCAACCGACCCGCGGATCATGTCCAGATTTTCCTCAAGGCTCGTCTTGATCGCGGTCTCGACATGGAAATCCCAGGTTTTGCCGACAAGGCAGGTGGCCGGAACCTCGGCATCAAGGACGGCGTTCAGCCCCGGGTCGTTGGCGGCGCTGCGGCCGCCACGGCGGGTCATGCCAAAGGCCACCATGCGCGCGTTTCGAGTCTGCGGCGGCGAGGCGAAAAAGGCATCGTCTGTCGGGTTGGCGCCGGGCCAGCCGCCCTCGATGTAATCGACGCCGATCTCGTCCAGCGCGGCGGCAATCGCGATCTTGTCGGCCTGCGAGAAGTCGACGCCGCGGGTCTGTCCCCCGTCGCGGAGCGTCGTATCGAACAGCCAGATCCTGTTATCGTCCATCATCCTGTCCCCTGCCGGATGCCCCGAAATGGTGCCTGCCAGCGTTGGAGGCTTAACAAAAACAATGCCAAAAGGCTAGCTTCGGCGCCAGACCGTGCCGTCCGGACCGTCTTCAAGAAGAATGCCCTGCGCCGCCAGCTCGTCGCGAATCCTGTCCGCGGCGGCGAAATCACGGTCGGCGCGCGCCTGTTTGCGGGCCTCGATGGCGGCATCGATGTCCGCATCGCTCATGCCGTCATCACTGCTGTCGCCGCGCGCCCATTCCTCGCCGCTCCGCTCGAGCAGGCCGAGGATCGCGGCGCTCGATTTCAGCGCCACCGCCGCAGCGGAATCGCCGCGATTGGCCGCGCCGGCAAGCTCGTGAAGCCGCGCCATCGCCGCCGGCGTGTTCAGGTCATCCGCCAGCGCCTCAAGGAACACCGCGTCGACGGCAGTCTCATCCGCCGCGACATCACCGACAGCGCGATACAGCCGGTCGAGAACATTGCGCGCTTCGGCGAGTGCTTCGTCGCTGAGCGCCACCGGCGCGCGATAGTGCGCCGCCAGCAATGCCGCGCGCACCGTCTCGCCGCGATGTGCGGCGATGGCTTCATGCGCGGCGAGGATGTTGCCGACAGATTTCGACATCTTCTCCTCGCCCATCGTGACATAGCCGTTATGCAGCCAGTAGGCGGCCATGATATCGGTGCCATGCGCGCAGCAGGACTGCGCGATCTCGTTTTCATGATGCGGAAAGACAAGGTCCAGCCCGCCGGCGTGAATGTCGAAAGTCGGGCCGAGATAATGCTTCGCCATGGCCGAGCATTCGATATGCCAGCCGGGACGGCCAGGCGTGTCCGAGAACGGGTTTTCCCATCCCGGCTGGTCAGGGCTGCTCGGCTTCCACAGCACGAAATCGGCAGGGTCGCGCTTGTAGGGAGCCACCTCGACCCGCGCGCCGGCGATCATGTCTTCCATGCTGCGGCCCGACAGCGCGCCATAGGCCGGCATCGCCGCCACGCTGAACAGCACATGACCCTCGGCCGCATAGGCGTATCCGCCATCGATCAGCGTCTGGATCATGTCGATCATATCGCTGATGAATTCGGTCGCACGCGGCTCGTGATCCGGCGGCAGCGCGCCAAGCGCCGCCACATCCTCATGGAAACATTCAATCGTATCGTCGCACAGCCGGTCGATACCGATGCCGCGCTCGGCCGCACGGGTGATGATCTTGTCGTCGACATCGGTGATGTTCCGGACATAGGTCACCTTCGGATAGAGCCGCCGCAGCAACCGCACAAGAACGTCGAACACCACGATGGGACGGGCGTTGCCGACATGAATCCGGTCATAGACCGTCGGCCCGCAGGCATAGACCCGCACATGTGCCGCATCCAGCGGGACAAAGTCCTCTTTGCCGCGGGTCAGCGTGTTGTGAAGGCGAAGCGTTGTCATGCGCTTTCTCCGCGAAGCCGGGAGATGATCCGGTCACGCCCGATGAAGGCCAGCAGAGGCGCGATCTCCGGTCCCTTCTCACGGCCGGTCAGCGCCAGGCGCAACGGCATGAACAATCCGCGCCCCTTGGCCCCTGTCGCTTCGGCAACGGATTTCGTCCAGGGCTGCCAGATGTCCGCTGATATCTCACCCTCGGGAAGCAGGCCGGCGGCAGCGTCTGTGACTTCGGCCGCCTCGATCACCGGCGTGATCGCGGCGCTGCAGACCTGCCACCAGTCACCAGCCTCGGCAACGGTGGACAGATTGTCCCGAACCGACATCCAGAACGCCTCACCGCCATCGACACCTGCGCTAGCCAGCCTGTCGGCGACATCGGCAAAGGAAAGCTGCTGGACGATGCGGGCATTCACCTGCGCCAGCTCGGCCGGATCAAACTTGGCCGTGGCCCGTCCGAACCGCGACAGGTCGAACCCGTCGGTGATGTCCTGCATGGCGGCCTGCGGCACCACCGGATCGGCCGTGCCGATACGCGCCAGAAGGCTGGCAAGCGATGTTGCCTCGGTCCCCTCGCCGCGAAGCTGGCCAATCGACAGGCTGCCAAGCCGTTTCGACAGCCCTTCGCCGTCGGCGCCCGCCAGCAGCGCGACATGGCCCATCGCCGGGGCGGCGGCGCCAAGCGCTTCGAACAGCTGGATCTGGGCGGCCGAATTGGTCACATGGTCCTCGCCGCGGATGATATGGGTAATGCCGTGATCGATGTCGTCGACAACCGATGCCATGGTGTAGATCACCCGGCCGTCCTCGCGCATCAGAACCGGATCGGACAGGCTGGACATGTGATAGCTGACATCGCCGCGCACCATGTCGGTCCAGCTGACCTCGGCATCATTCAGCAGGAACCGCCAGTGCGGGCGGCGTCCTGCCGCCTCATGCTCGGCCTTCTGTTCATCCGTCAGCTTCAGCGCCGCGCGGTCATAGACAGGCGGCCGCCCGGCAGACAGCTGCGCCTTGCGCTTCAGCGCCAGCTCTTCGGGCGTCTCGTAGCAGGGATAGGCCCGGCCCGCATCGGCAAGCTGCTTCAGCGCCGCGTCATACCGGTCAAGCCGCGCCGACTGCCGGTCCTCGCTGTCCCAGTTCATGCCCATCCATTCCAGATCGGCACGAATCGAGGCCTCGAACTCGGGCGTGGACCGTTCGGTGTCGGTATCGTCGATCCGCAGCATGAAATGGCCACCCTCGCGGCGCGCGAACAGATAGTTCACCAGCGCGGTGCGAAGATTGCCGACATGCAGATTGCCGGTCGGGCTCGGCGCGAACCGTACTTTCACGTCAGTCATTCAGCTTTCCTTTCCCGACGCTGTCAGCGGGTTGAATCCGGATGTCAGCGGCAGCCTGCGTTCGCGCCCGAAGGCGAGTGCGTTCATTTTCGGCCCCGGCGCCGCCTGGAACCGCTTGTACTCGGCCCGGAACAGCAGCTGGCTGGCACGCGCCACCTCGTCCCGGTCGTAACCGCGGGCGGCGATGGTCTCGATATCCACCATCTCCTCGCACAGCGCCTTCATGATGGCGTCGAGCCTGTCATAGGGCGGCAGGGAGTCGGTGTCCTTCTGGTCGGGGCGAAGCTCTGCCGACGGCGGCTTGTCGATGATCCGCACCGGGATCACCTCGCCCTCGGGGCCGGCACCGCCGCGCGGCATATTGGCGTTGCGCCAGCGGCACAGGTCGAACACCTGCACCTTCCAGACATCCTTGATCGGCGCGAAACCGCCGCACATGTCGCCATAGAGGGTGGAATAGCCGGCCGCATATTCCGACTTGTTGCCGGTGGCCAGAACCAGCGGCCCATGCTTGTTGGAAATCCCCATCAGGATCAGGCCGCGAAGCCGCGACTGGATGTTCTCCTCGGTGATGTCGGCAGATGTGCCGTCGAACTGCGGCGCCATCATGTCGCCCATCGCCTGCATCGCCGGCGCGATCGAAATCTCGTCGAGCCGGATGCCAAGCCTGCCGGCGAGATCGGCCGCGTCATCGAGGCTTTCCTGGCTGGTATAGGGTGACGGCATCATCACCGCATGCACACGCTCGGCCCCCAGCGCATCGACGGCGAGCGCCGCGACGATGGCCGAATCAATGCCGCCCGACAGGCCGAGGACGACGCCCGGAAAGCCGTTCTTGTCGATATAGTCGCGAAGACCCAGCGTCAGCCCGCGATAGAGCGCGCCCATGCCGTCATCCGGCGGAGTCATCTGGCCGGTCAGAGACGGCACACCAAAATCCTCGCCGACACGGATGACAGAGGTCGTCTCCGAGAAGCTGGGGAGATGCGCGGCCAGCTTGCCATCAGCATTAAGTGCGAACGAGGCACCGTCATAGACCAGCTCGTCCTGCCCGCCGACCATATTCACATAGACGAGCGGAAGCTCGGATTCATGCACACGGCTGACAGCATGCGCCATGCGCGCGTCGGATTTCATCAGATCAAACGGCGAGGCGTTCAGTGAAATGATCATCTGAGCGCCGGATTCCGCCAGGCACTCGATGACGTCCGATGTCCAGATATCCTCGCAAACCGGCAGGCCGAGCCGCATGCCGCGCACCTGCACCGGACCCGGCATGTCGCCGGCGGTGAAATTGCGCTTGTCGTCGAACACGCCGTAATTCGGCAGATTGACCTTGTCGCGCCGCGCCTGAACTTGCCCCTCATCAAGGACAAAGACGGAATTGGTGATGACCCCGCCATCGGCATGCGGGGCACCGACGATGATGGCCGGACCACCGTCTGTCGTCGTCGCCGCCAGCATCTCGAGGCCGGAAGCGACTTCAGCCATGAAGTCGCTGCGCAGCACAAGGTCGTCACAGGGATAGCCCGACAGATACATTTCGGGGGTGACAATGATCGCCGCGCCTGCCTCGGCCGCGCCGCGCCGCGCGTCGAGAAGACGGGCCACATTGGCGGCAATATTGCCGAGATGCGGGTTCAGCTGGGCGATGGCGATGGAACTGACAACAGACATGGATGCCCCGGTCACTTGCGAAGAAGAAATTCACGGCCGGACTTCACGCACGGCTTTCCGTTATAGGAGATAATATCGGCGGTGGCATATGTCTCGGACCAGATCTGCGGCAAAAACGAACCTGTGCCGATCACATCCACCGGCGCCTTGGCGAAGGAGAACATCCGGCATTTGTCAGGGCCGAACCCGCTGGAGGCGACGATACGCACCTTGTCGAACCCGTTGGCGTCGAGCGTCTCGCGAAGATGCCAGACCGCCGCCACGCTGACACCTGTTCCCATCAGGTGCTTCAGTTCGGAGTCCGTCCGGTAACCGCGGGTGGCATAGGGAACATGACGGTCCAGCACGGCATAGGATTGCGGCGTGTCCAGACCCTCGCTGAAACGACCGCCATGGGTGTCCAGCCGGAAGGCAAGGCGACCGGAAGCCGCCAGTTCCGGGAAATGGTTCGCCACCTCGAGAGAGTCGGTGATCTCCTTGCCGAAATAATCGACAAGCACGGTCAGAGGCGCGTCGGGCACGGATTCATGGAACATCTGCGCTGCCCGAAGGGTCGAGCCGGCATACCCCACCAGCGCATGCGGCATGGTGCCGGCACCGCGTTCCTGTCCGAAGAAATGTGCCGTCGCGTCGGTGGATGAACCGGTGAAGCCGATGGCGCCGGTCTTGGCTTTCGCCTTTTTCGAGCCGACAGAAGCACCATAGGCCATCAGTTCGGCCATGTCGGAGCCGGCGCAGTGGCGCGCATCCATGGCAAGGAAGGCGACATCCGGCAGTTCGACACACATGTTGTAGGCGTTGTAGGCCGCGACGCATGACGCGCCGAGCCGCTGCAGAAAAATGGTCTCGAGGTCGACAAGCGTCGCAAAAGGCCCGCGGATATAGCAAAGCACCTCGCCCGATCCGACCCAGGCACCGTCGATATGCGGCTCTTCGACCTCGACCTCGACACCGCGATGCGCCGCCATCGCCCTGAGCCATCCGATGGCAAGGCGCCCGGCATAGGTCACCGGGCGGCGCATGAACACCGCATACTCCACCTCGCAATCGCCATTTTCCTGAACGATCCGGCGGGTGTTGCGGAAATAGGTGTCTGTCAGCCCCGGCTGGTCTTCCGGCGACGGACCTGTGCTGTCAAATTCTGACATGCCGATGTTCCCGTTTGCGGCACAACCAGGGACGTCTGCCTGACTGCCGCCGGTAAGAAGGCTAGACCGCCTCCGACAGGTTGGCGCCAACATCACGCCGCTGCTTCAGCAGGTCGGCGATGAGGAAAGCCAGTTCAAGAGCCTGCGCCCCGTTGAGGCGCGGATCGCAATGGGTGTGATACCGGTCGCCAAGGCGGGCCTCGGTGACGTCGACGACGCCGCCCACACATTCGGTCACATTCTGGCCGGTCATCTCGAAATGGACGCCGCCGGGATAGGTGCCGATCTCGTCATGCGCGTCGAAGAAGCCCTGGACCTCGGCCATCACGTCGTTGACCCGGCGCGTCTTGTAGCCGCTGCTGGCCTTGATGGTGTTGCCATGCATCGGATCGCAGCACCAGACGACCTTGGCGCCGCTCGCCTTTACCGCCTTCAGCAGCGGCGGCAGGCCGGCACGGACCTTGTCCGCGCCCATGCGCGCGATCAGTGTCAATCTGCCCGGCACATTGTCCGGGTTCAGGGTTTCGATCAGCCGGACAAGCTCATCCGGATCGAGGCTCGGGCCACACTTCAGCCCGATAGGGTTGGCGATACCGCGCATATATTCGACATGCGCGCCGTCGGGCTGCCGGGTCCGGTCACCGATCCAGATCATATGCGCCGACGTGGCGTACCAGTCCTTCTCGTCGGTGATGGTATCGCGGCGTGTCAGCGCTTCCTCGTAATTGAGCAGCAGCGATTCATGGCTGGTGTAGAAATCGGTCTCGGCCAGCGGACGCGCCGTTTCCGGCGTGATGCCGCAGGCCCGCATGAAATTCAGGCTCTCCTCGATGCGGCCGGCAAGTTCCTGAAAACGGTCTGCCTGAGGTGTCCCGGAAAGGAATTCGGTGACCCAGCTGTGAACTTTTGTGAGGTCGGCAAGGCCGCCCTGCGCGAAGGCGCGCAACAGGTTCAGCGTGGCAGCCGACTGTTCATAGACGCGCAGCAACCGCTTTGGATCCGGCACGCGGTCCTTTTCCGTGAACGGCATGGCGTTGATCATGTCGCCGCGGTAGCTCGGCAGCTCGATGCCGTCAACAGCCTCCATCGGAGACGAGCGCGGCTTTGCGAACTGGCCTGCCACCCGCCCGACCTTGACCACCGGCATTGAGGCGCCAAAGGTCAGCACCACCGCCATCTGCAGAATGACCTTGAAGGAATCACGAATGTTGTTCGCCGAGAATTCGGCAAAGCTCTCGGCACAGTCGCCGCCCTGAAGAAGGAAGGCCCGGCCCTCGGCAACTTCGCCAAGCTGGCGCTTGAGGCTCTGCGCCTCGCCCGCGAATACCAGCGGCGGCATCGCGGCGAGCCTGGCCTCGACGCCGGCGAGCTTTTCGGCATCCGGGTAATCCGGAACCTGTTTGATGGGATGGTCGCGCCAACTGTTCGGCTGCCAGGTCATGGGACAAGTTTCCTTCATGTCGCGTTAGAGCGGGGCGCTGTCACTTATATGAACACCGACAGAAGCACCCCGTCACAGGCCGAACATAATGCTGAAAAATGCGGATTTTACAAGTATTTTGGCGGTTCAACGCACGTGAACGCACAAGACTCAGCCGCGCGGCGTGCGCATTGTCACGAATTCCTCGGCTGCCGTCGGATGGATGCCGATGGTGGCGTCGAAATCCGCCTTTGTCGCGCCTGCCACCACGGCCACGCCGATGCCCTGCATGATCTCGCCGGCATCCGGCCCCAGCATATGCGCCCCGACAACCCTGTCGCTGGCCGTTTCGACAATCAGTTTCATGAATGTCTTCTCGGAACGACCTGACAACGTATTCTTCATCGCATTGAATTTGCTTGTATAAACCGTAATCTCGCCAAAGGCTTCTGCGGCCTGCTCCTCGCTCATCCCGACCGAGGCGATGGGGGGCTGGGTAAAGACAGCGGATGGCACATTGTCGTGCGAGACCTGTCGCGGACGGGCGCCATACAGGGTATCGGCAAGGGCATGTCCCTCGGCAATCGCCACGGGCGTCAGGGCGATGCGGTCGGTCACGTCGCCGACGGCGTATATGGACGGAACCGAACTTTGCGAACCGGCATCCACCATGACCTCGCCCTTTCGGCCAAGTTCGACGCCCGCAGCCTCGAGGCCGAGTCCGGCCGTGTTCGGCACGCGGCCCGTCGCCGCCATGATCTCGGATACCACGAGACCAGTGCCGTCGCTGAGGGTGACGGCCTTCCGGCCGTTCTCGTTCTCAACACGCTCAACCGTGCAGCCCGGATGAAGGATGATGCCGCGCCCGGCAAGCGCCTCGGCGCTCTGTGACCGGATGTCCTGATCAAATCCGCGTAGCGGCAGATCAGCCCGGTAGACAAGATGGGTTTCAATTCCGAACCCGTTGAAAATACTGGCGAACTCTACAGCAATATAACCGGCGCCATAGACCACGACACTCTCCGGCCGTTCCGCAAGGTCCAGCGCCTCGTTCGAAGTGATGGCATGGTCGGCAAGACCGGGCACGTCCGGAATTTGCGGCCAGCCGCCTGTCGCCACCAAAATCCGTTCAGCGGTCAGTTCGCGGTCGCCAACACGGACGCTGTTCGGCCCGGTGACGATGCCGCGCCCCTCGATCAGTTCGACACCGGCATTCGTCAGCAGCGACCGGTAAATCCCCTCCAGCCTGTCGAGTTCAGCATTCTTCGCGGCGATGAGCGCCGGCCAGTCATGACCATCGACACTCACCTGCCAGCCATAGCCGGCGGCATCGGCCGCATCGGCGGAAAAGGCCGAGCCATACATCAGCAGTTTCTTCGGAACACAGCCGCGGATGACGCAGGTGCCGCCGGGGCGGCTTTCCTCGATTACCGCCACGCGTGCGCCATGGCCGGCGGAAATCCGCGATGCACGGACGCCGCCGGAACCGGCGCCGATCACAATCAGGTCGAACTCAAATGCCATGGCAGTGGGCTTTCTGGCTGGTGGACACGCCCCTAACCTAGTCAGCCCCGGAGGTTATGCAAGAGATGGTGTTCGGATCGTCCGAAAGCGCCTGTCCGGCAGGTCGCAGGGGTCAGGCGACGTCGCGGTCGTCTGCGGAAATCACACCGGGCAGGCCGATCCCGCGCTTGGCCAGGACAGCCGATGCGATCTGCGAGAATTCCATCATCTGCCGGAAGACGCCCGGAGCCGTCGCGTTGGCCAGCGACACCCGCTTGTAGACCGTGACCGTCGCCTCGCCCGAACAGACGCCGTATGGCACCAGGACATTGGCGATCGTGTCTTCCAGCATCAGCATCGTTATGAAGGACGAGCGCAGCGGACCGCTGCCGTCGCGCGCGGTGGTGGCGTAGATCAGCGCGCTGCGACCGTCGTCGAGAAGCTCCAGCTGAACGATTGGGCCCGGATCCGCCTCGATCAGCCAGCGACGCTGCGACATTGCCTGCACCTGATAGGGCATCGCCTCGGACGGGTTCTGGACAAGGTCGTTCATGATGTTGCTGATCTGGCTTTGCATCCGTGGCTCCGTTGAAAGATGGCGTCTGGCCATCGCGTCACGGGTTTGTTACCACGCGTTAACTTACTGTTAAGAGGCTAATTTGACCGGCCGGCGGCGTTTCATTCTATCGGATAATCCTTTAGCCTTGAATCAACGGTTTTCTAGGGTGTTGTGATGTTCAGACAGGCCGGATATCGTGCCCTTCCTCGCCTTTGCCGTGCCCTGGAAGGATTGATTCGCGATGAATGACGCTGCGGTTTCCGTCACCGGAAAACTCCTTTGGTCACCCGACCCGTCTGCCCGCACGACAGGCCAGGTTCCCGACTTTGCCGGATTTGTGAAAGATCAGGCCGGCATGGACTGGGGCGGTGACTTTCAGGCGCTGTGGCAGTGGTCAGTGGATCAGAATGTCGAATTCTGGGACCTGTTCTGGGACTGGCACGGTGTGATCGGCGACAAGGGCGCGCGCAAGATCGAGAACGGGACCGCGATGCCGGGCGCGCGGTTCTTCCCCGACGCCTCGCTGAACTATGCCGAAAACATGCTCGCCGACGCCGATGACAGACTCGCCCTGTCGGCGCATGGCGAGGACGGCCGGACGACCCGCCTGACAAGGGCCGCGTTGAAAGCGCGCGTCATGCGGCTTGCCGGATGGATGCAGCAGGCGGGCATCGGAAAGGGCGACCGTGTCGCCGCCTACATCCCGAACATTCCCGAAGCGGTAATTGCGATGCTGGCCACATCGGCTGTCGGCGCCATCTTCTCGAGCTGTTCGCCGGATTTCGGCATCGGCGGCGCCAGCGACCGTTTCGGCCAGATCGAGCCGAAGCTGCTGATCGCCTGCGACGGCTATCTTTATGGCGGCAAGCGCTTCGACAGGCTGCCGATCGTTCGCGAGCTCGCAGAAGGCATGCCGTCTGTCACCCACACGCTGATCGTCCCCTATCTGGACACGGCACCGGACCTGTCCGGCCTGCCACAGCCCTGCCTGTTCGACGAGGCCGAAGGCGACGCGCCGCTTGCCGATTTCGTGCGGGTCGGGTTCAACGACCCGCTCTATATCCTCTATTCCAGCGGCACCACCGGCGCGCCCAAATGCATTGTTCACGGCGTCGGCGGCGTCACGCTGCAGCATGCCAAGGAACTGCGGCTGCATAGTGATGTGCGCCCCGAGGACAGGCTGTTCTTCTTTACCACCTGCGGCTGGATGATGTGGAACTGGGTCGTGTCCGGGCTTATGGTCGGCACGCCGGTCATTCTGTATGAAGGCAACCCGTTCCACCCCGGACCGGACCGCCTTTGGCAAATGGCCGAGGCGGAAA
This sequence comes from Rhodospirillaceae bacterium, assembly GCA_011522725.1. GTDB lineage: Bacteria > Pseudomonadota > Alphaproteobacteria > Puniceispirillales > Puniceispirillaceae > UBA8309. Next base: position 5,701 of record WTIL01000035.1, on the reverse strand, counting down.
GACTGACCCATATGGGCGTGTCGGCCAAATATGTCGATGCGGTGCGCAATGCCGGATATCTGCCCGGGCAGAATGTCGATCTGTCGGCGCTGCGGATGATCATGTCGACCGGGTCACCGCTGTCCGCAGAGGCGTTCGAATTCATCTATCGCGATGTCAGCCCGTCACTGCAGCTCTGTTCCATTTCCGGAGGCACCGACCTGATCTCGTGCTTTGTGCTGGGAACGCCGACACAGCCTGTCCATGCCGGTGAAATCCAGTCGCGTGGCCTCGGCATGGCGGTGGAAATCCTTGATGATGACGGCAAGCCGGTTTGCGGCGAACAGGGCGAACTGTGCTGTCTGAAGCCGTTCCCGTCGATGCCGGTCATGTTCTGGAACGACCCCGATGACGCGAAATACCGCGCCGCCTATTTTGAACATTTCGAGGGCATCTGGCGGCATGGTGACTGGGCGACCCTGACCGAGCGCGGCGGGGTGATCATCCACGGACGGTCCGACGCCACACTGAACCCGGGCGGCGTGCGCATCGGCACCGCCGAGATCTATCGCCAGGTAGAGGCATTCGACGAGATCGAGGAAGCGCTTGTCGTCGGACAGGACTGGGACAATGACGTGCGGGTGATCCTGTTCGTCAGGATGGCAGGAGACGCCGTCCTCGATGACGAACTGGCGAGCGCCGTGAAAGCGCGAATTAGAAGCGGCGCCACGCCGCGCCACGTGCCGCGACACATCATCGCCATCCCGGATATCCCGCGCACACGCTCCGGCAAGATCACCGAACTGGCCGTCCGCGACGTGATACATGGCAGGCCGGTGAAGAATACCGAAGCGCTCGCCAACGCCGAGGCGCTGGCGCATTTCGCGAATCTTCCCCAGCTTGCGGAGTAGCCGGCGCTAGATACCCTGACGGATCAGCGTCTGGACAGCGCTGCTGTTCGCAAAGCTCTTGCGCATCTGCCTGAATCGCGGCAGCGACATCATCAGTTGGGCCGTCTCCGACTGTTTCAGCGCCGCCTCGTCGGACAGGTCGTCCATTTTCGCCGGGGTGCAAAGATGCGCCAGATAGGTGTGGTCGGCACCGACACGGTCGGCACGCGCCTGGAACTTCGCCTTCGACCCGACCGGCCATTTCTCGCGAAGAATGGTCATCACGACAAAATTCACCTCGCCGCCCCATTGACCAGAGATGTCCTGCCCGTCGAGGAATTCCGCGCCGATGGCGATCATCGCCGACAGCGCGTCTGCATCGGCCGCCATCACCTCGCCGCGGTCATGGTCGAGCCAGTGGCCCAGAAGATTGATCCTGTCATCCGCATCGAGACCCATCAGGCGCGGATGCGCGTTGCCGTCATGCGCGGCAGGGTCGATGTCGATGATGTCGGATTCGCCCATCAGGCGGAGCATGGTGGCAGGCATGGCAATCTATCCCGAATTCGGTTCACTCCATGGCCACTGGAATTTCGCGTGGCCCAGCCAGCCTTGTACGGAGCACAGGGCAGCTTGGCAACATCTGCGTAATGATCTCAGGTTACGGGGTCAGCGGGAGCCGGCGCACTGTTTGCGCTCCGCGACTTTTTCATTTCACGCCAGACAATGAACAGGCAACTGCCGATTACGACGATGCCACCCGCCACTTCGGAAAGGGTGACAGTCTCGCCAAGCGCCAGATAGGCGACAAGCGCTGCCAGCGGGATCTGCATATAGCGAAGCGATGCGACGACGACGGCCTCGGAAAACTTGTAGGCGGTGGTGATGCACAACTGCAGCCCCGATGCGACCACGCCAAGCAGGACGAGAGTCGCCATCACCGTCTGGTCGGGAACAACCATCGGCACGCCGACCGTCAACGCCAGCATGGTCAGCAGAATGCCGCCGGTGCCGTTGTACCAGAGCGCGATGCTGAAAGGGTTATCCGCCTTGCCAAGCCGCCTGAGCAGAATGGACAGCGCCGCACCGGCCATGGCGCCGCCGATACCGAAAACCACGTTGAAGGAGAACCCGCCGTCAAACGGATTTGTCAGCAGCACGATACCGATCATCCCTGTGACCACAGCGCTCCAGCGGTAGATGCCGATCCGTTCGCCCAGCATCAGCGGCGAGAAGATGGTGACGAAAATCACGGAACTCTGGAACAGCGCAGTCGCCTGACCGAGCGGCAGCAACCGGAGCGAGGTGAACCACAGCGTCATCGCGGCACAACCGAAGGCAATCCGTACCATCAGCGTGCGCCGCGCATTGACCTGGAGGAACTGGCGCCCCCTCACCGCCAGCGCCAGCAGCAGCAATAGCGGTATCGAGCAGACAAACCTGTACATCAGCACCGTGATCAGCGGCGCCGCGTCCCCGACCGAGCGCACGCAAAGGCCGGTGATCACCCCGAACATGATTGTCAGGAGCGTCATCAGGATGCCAATGGCGGAGCGGTTGAAAGACAAGCGAACTCTCTTGCAGGAACGGCTTCCAGCTTAAGCGCCGGACCGGGCATCTTCCAGCAATCTTTTGCTCCGGATGTTTCGGGGCTTTTGCAAGCCCCATCTTTTTTTGCGCGCCCTGAATGCCTAACTGGTAGTGACCGGCGGCGCGCGGCAACCCCCATATGCGATAGCCGGAACCGATATGAGGACGTCATACAAGGACCAGCGAAGATGCCCGTCACCAAGATCAAAGCCGCCAGCGCGGCAATCGCCCTGACCATGCTTGCAAGCCTCCCGGTGTCCGCCGGCGTGGTCGAGGAGCGCAAGGCCAATTTCAAGGCCAGCAACATGTCGATGCGCATGATGGGCGCGGCCATGGGGAGCGAAGATTTCGACACCATTACCGAAGAGGCGATGAAACTCGCAGCCTGGGCCGAGGTCATGCCGGACTACTTCCCCGAGGGCAGCGGCGCGGGCACCAGCGCCAAGCCAGAAATCTGGGCTGATTTTGTCGGGTTCAAGGATGCGGCCGAGGCCTTTCACAATGCCGCGCAGGACCTGATCACTGTCGCCGCCAAGCAGGACGCCGCGTCAACCGCAGAAGCGCTGAAAGCCGTCGGCGCCAGCTGCAAGGCCTGCCACCAGAAATTCAAAAGCTGGTAATCACCAGGCCGGGCGCAACAGCGGCAGCGCATGCGCCGCCAGCTGCAGTCCGGCCATCAGCGCCATCCCGGCCGCAAGCCGGTTGCGGCTGATGCCCCCATCGGCGCCTGAGACCTTGCCCGGCGCCTCGGTTGCGCGACCGGTCACCATGGCCTTGGTCAGGCCGGTTTTCTTGGCAAATTTGTATACCAGAATGGCGGCGAGGTGCAGCAGCACCAGCAGGATCAGCGCCGGCTTGCCGTAATGATGGATCTTGGCCATCAGATAGGGTGACACCGGCGCCATATGCGCCAGCGGCCCGTCGAACAGGATGCCGTCGGTCGAGAACATGCCGGTCATCGCGAGATAGCCTGTCACCCCAAGAAGCGCGATCACCGACAGGGCAGCCAGAGGGCTGTGCCCGGCGGGTCGCGGCGCGTCGGCGGCGCGCGTCGCGCGAAGCCATTCGATCACGGCGACCGGGGACCGGACAAAATTCGCGAACCTTGCATGGTGGCCGCCGCCAAACCCCCAGATGATGCGGAACGCCACCAGCGCCAGTACGGTCAGGCCGGAGCGTTCATGGATATCCATGCGCCCCATATTGACCGACACGACGCTGATGATGACCGCCGCCGCCAGCCCCCAGTGAAACAGGCGCAGGGGCAGGTCCCAGACAATCAGGCGACCATCCTGCTTTGGATCATCTGTTTCCGGTGTCATGCCAAGCCTTCCCGTTCTGGTGCCGGGGCGTGAAAGTCCCGGGGCGCGTCAGGGAACAGATAACAGCTTTCACACTCCTGTTCACGCCTGTTATCGTGCCGGCATGACGGATATGCAGCACAGGCTCTTTGTTGATGCAGGCGGCGGTGAAGGCGGCGCGCTGGCCGGGCTCGGCGCGCTTGACCCGGACATCGCA
>WTIL01000035.1:0-1624 GCA_011522725.1 Rhodospirillaceae bacterium | reverse complement strand
GGCGCCTGGACGGCTGACAATTTCCGCCTCTTCGCGCTGGCCGATATGGATGCCTGGCCGGTCAAGGATGTGGCGCTTCAGGAAGCAATGCGCATTCTGAAATCACTCGATGCCAGGCCAACCGCCGAGGAGATGGAAATATTGGGCGAAGCATGGCGTCCCTGGCGCGGGGCCGGCGCGCTCGTGCTCTGGCATCTCTATGCCATCGAGGTGCGCAAGGTCACCGTCGCCGACATCTGATCCCTAGCCGAACAGGTCGCCCTGCGCCTCGTCTGCCTTGCGCGCATTTGCAGCCGGCTGGTTTTCGGCGGCAAGCGCCGCGTCATCCAGCGGCGTGACAAGTTCGGGATGATCCTCTGCCACGCGCCCGACAGCCGGGCCCACCCGATACCAGTTGAACCAGGTCGCCGGTGCCGCCACGCAAAGTTCAGCCGCGTCCTGCGCGCTGCCGGCAAGCCAGCGGTCCCAGCTGCCGGGCGGCAGCACAAGAGGCTGGCGATGATGGATCGAGGTCAGCTTGCCATTCGCCGCGCTTGTCATGATCACGAACCTGTCCTCATTGCCGCGCCGCAGCAACAGGCCGCCCATGCCCATCACCCCGCCGTCGCCAAGCTGGACATGCCATGGCCGCTTTGGCGCCGACCATTCATACCACCCGCTGGCAACGACAAGACAGCGGCGCGACGCGAAGGCATCGCGAAAAGTCGGCTTTTGTGAAGCCGTTTCCATGCGGGCATTGATCAGGAAGCTCCGTCCCTCGCCGGCCGGCGGCAGGCCCCATGCCACCATGGCGCCCTCCGGCTGCAACCCGGTGCGGGTCACGACCAGCGCCTTTTGCGACGGCGCCACGTTCCAGCGCGGCTGCAGATTGTCCAGCACGGTGACGCCAAAGCGGCGCATCAGCTCCTCTGGTGATGCCGTGCTGGTGAACCGTCCGCACATTCCGGTCGCTCCCTTGGTCGAAACTGACTTGCGTTGATGTGACGAAGATGGCCGCGATCCGGCCAACTAGCAATACAGGAAGAGGCAAATTTGCTTGGTGAAGGCGCACCTGCTGCGCTACACCCGCCTGACCCTGCCAATCCGGAGACGCCATGCCTGCATCGCGCGACCATGTCACGACAGACTGCCTTGCCATCACCGGCGCGTCGGTGGCGCGTGGCGTCGACATCCTGGCACATGGCGGGCTGGTCGCCTTCCCGACCGAGACCGTTTACGGGCTGGGCGGCGATGCCTGCAACGCCGATGCCGTGGCCGCCATCTTCGCCGCCAAGGAACGGCCGGCTTTCAACCCGCTGATCAGTCACGTGGCGTCGGCTGAAGCCGCTTTTGAACTTGGCACCGCAACGCCCATCGCAGCCTGTCTTGCCGAGGCATTCTGGCCCGGGCCGATGACCCTGATCCTGACCCGACGGCCGGACTGCCCGATCGCGCTTCTGACAAGCGCCGGGCTGGACAAGATCGCGCTTCGCGTGCCCGCGCATGCCGAGGCGAGGCACCTTCTTGAGGCCTTCGGCGGGCCGGTGGCAGCGCCGAGCGCCAATCCATCAGGGCGCATCAGCCCGACACGCGCCGAACATGTGCTGGCCGGGCTCGGCGGCAGGATCGAGCTCGTTCTGGATGG
>WTIL01000083.1 GCA_011522725.1 Rhodospirillaceae bacterium | reverse complement strand
CATGTATGACCAGATCGGGATCGATGTGTTCGCGCGGCTTCGCGAGTTCAACAAGGCCCGCAATATGGGGCAGGTCCCGCTGTCCGGAGGTGCGTCATGAAGCTGCCGGTGACCCCGTCATTCTCTCTTCAGGGCCGCCGCGCGCTTGTGGCCGGCGGCTCGTCCGGCATCGGGCTTGGCTGCGCCGTCGCCCTTGCCGAGGCCGGTGCCCATGTCATCGTCATGGCGCGTCGCAAGGACCAGCTGGACGGCGTGGTCGCGGCCATGACGGACGCCGGGCATTCGGCCGAGGCGCTGGTCGGCGACCTTGCCGATATCGAGGCGACGTCAGCCGCCATCGACGCGATCCGTCCGCTGGATGTTTTCGTGAACAGCGCCGGCATGGCGCGCCATTCGCCGGCAACCGAAACGGCGGCGGATGATTTCGATGCGGTGATGAATGTGAATTTGCGCGGGGCCTATTTCGCCTCGCAGGCTGTGGCAAAGGCGATGATCGCTGATGGCCGGCCGGGGTCCATCATCAATATTTCCAGCCAGATGGCCGTTGTCGGCGGTGTCGACCGCGCCGTCTATTGCGCGTCGAAGCATGCCGTCGAAGGTTTCACCAAATCGATGGCCATCGAGCTTGGACCGCACCGGATCCGGGTCAATACCGTGTGCCCGACCTTCATTCGCACGCCGCTGACCGAGCAGACTTTCTCGCAGCCGGCGCGGGTGAAGTGGATCGAGGAGAAGATCAAGCTGGGCCGTGTCGGCGAGGTCGAGGACATCATGGGTGCGGTGCAGTTTCTTGCCTCGGACGCCTCGGCGCTCGTTACCGGCACCGCACTGTTGATTGACGGAGGATGGACGGCGGACTGATGGCGCGGGACAATGTGACATCTCTGGACGTGGCCCGCCATGCGGGTGTCAGCCAGTCGGCTGTCAGCCGGGTGTTCACGCCCGGCGCGTCGGTGTCGCAATCCATGACTGACCGTGTGCTTGCCGCCGCTGACGAGCTCGGCTACCGCCCGAATGTGCTGGCACGCAGCATGATCACCGGCAAATCGCGCCTGATCGGGCTCGTTGTCGCCTATCTGGACAATCAGTTCTATCCGGAAATTCTGGAAAAGCTGTCAACAAGCCTGCAGCAGCGCGGCTATCACGTGCTGGTTTTCATGGCACAGCAGACAGCAGGCAACATTGATGATGTTCTGGAGGAAATCCTCGACTATCAGGTCGACGGCATCGTTCTGGCATCCGTGGCGATGTCATCAATGCTGGCCGAACGGTGCGATGCTGCCGGAATTCCGGTGGTGCTGTTCAACCGTGCCCAGCAGGAAGACAGGTTCTCAACTGTGACATCCGACAATTTTGCCGGCGGCAAGGCGCTTGCCGAGTTCCTGGTTGCCGGCGGGCATCGGCGCATCGGCTATATCGCCGGGTGGGAAGGCGCCTCGACGCAGCGCGACCGTGAAGCCGGTTTCTGCGCCGGTCTTGCCGAGCATGGCCACAAGCTGTTTGCGCGCGGTGTCGGTGACTTCCGGACAGAGACAGCGGCGAAGGCGGCGCGCGCGATGTTTTCAGCTTCTGAATTTCCCGATGCCGTTTTCGTTGCCAATGATCACATGGCGTTCGCCGTGATCGAGGAGCTTCGCGGCAATCTCGGCCTTCGCGTGCCCGAGGATGTGTCGGTGGTGGGCTATGACGACGTGCAGCTGTCCCGCTGGTCGAGTTTCGACCTGACCACGGTGCGCCAGCCGTCGGGCGAGATGGTGGCCGAAACGGTGGCCGCGCTGATGGCGCAGATCGAGGATGGTGAAACAGAACCGCGACGGGTGAAGATCGACGGGCCGCTGGTGGTCCGGGGGTCGGCACGTCGCCCCGCTGACTGGAAGGCGAACTGGAAGGAATGTGACGATGAAAGGCTTTGACCCGAAGTGGAAAGATTTCCCGGACTATATCCTGGGCATCACCGCCGAGATCTGGGAAGGGCGCGGCATCGCCACGCTTCACCACTATTACGCACCGGACATTCCCGTGCGCTCGCCAGGGTCGATGGTGATCGGCAACCAGGGCGTGATCGCGGCGACCATGGCGACACTCTCGGAATTTCCGGACCGGCGGCTGCTTGGCGAGGATGTCATCTGGTCGGGCTCGCCCGAGGACGGCATGCTCAGCTCGCATCGGATCCTGTCCACGGCCACGCATTCGGGCGACGGCGTCTATGGCAATGCGACGGGCCAGACGCTGCGCTACCGCATCATCGCCGACTGCCACGCCATCAACAACCAGATCAATGACGAATGGTTGATCCGCGACCAGGGGGCGATTGTCCGCCAGCTTGGATGGGACCCCAAGGCCTATGCCGCCGACCTGATCGAGCGCGAGGGCGGGGTCGAGGCGTGCGTCAGGCCGTTCACGCCTGCCATTGATGTCGCCGGTCCCTACAAGGGCCGCGGCAACGACAATGAGTGGGGCGCGCGCTATGCCGACCTGCTGAACCGGATCATGGGGGCGGACATGGCCGCCATCCCGGCAAGCTATGACGAGGCATGCCAGCTGGAACTTCCCGGCGGGCTGACCGAGCATGGCCACGACGCCGCCGACCGTTTCTGGATGGGGCTTCGCGCCAGCTTCCCGAACGCGACCTTCAGCATCGAACACCAGATCGGGCGCGAGGATGCCGGCGAGCCGGCACGGGCGGCGGTCCGCTGGGGCCTTCATGGCAAGCATGAGGGATGGGGGTCCTTCGGCGAGCCCAGCGGCGCCGAGGTCTATGTCATGGGCATCAGCCATGCCGAATTCGGACCGCGCGGCCTGCGCCGGGAATTCGTGTTGTTTGACGAAACCGCGATCTGGAAGCAGATCGTCATGCAGACGGGGTGAGAAAGATGGGTGCCGTTGACCTGAATGAACGTATTGTCCGCTATGGCGACCTGGTGCCGTGCCGCACCGCCTTTATTGATGCGCACACGCCGGGAAGCAACCTGAAAGAGAACTTCACCATTATTGGCGGGGGTGTCTCGGAATCCGCGGATCAGCATGTCCACATCGCCGACACGCCGGGTTTCAATATCGGCGCTGCCGGCCAGCCGCCGAAGTGCCGGAATTCGCTGCATGCGCATCGCACGGCCGAGGTGTTCTTCGTGCTGTCGGGCCGCTGGCGTTTTTTCTGGGGCGCCAGGGGCGATGACGGCGAGGTGGTGCTGGAAGAGGGCGATGTGATCAATATCCCGACCGGCATCTTCCGCGGGTTCGAGAATATCGGCACCGATTACGGGATGATCATGGCGGTTCTCGGCGGTGATGATTCGGGCGGCGGTGTCGTCTGGGCCCCGCAGGTGATCGAGGATGCGCGCGACCACGGGCTTGTGCTTGGCGAGAATGGCGCGCTCTACGACACCAAGAAGGGGGCCGCGCTTCCCGAAGGCGTCGGCCCGATGGCGCAGCTCACGGCCGACGAGATGAAGCAGTTCCCGAAAGTGACGGCCGCCGAGTTCGTGCCGAATTTCGTGGCCCGCTACTGGGACATGATGGCGATGGCCGACGGCGCCCCGGCGCAGGTCATTGCCGAGACCGGCATGCTGGCCGATACGCCCGGTTTCCGTCTCGAGCTCTTGCGCGACGGCAGCATCCCCGAAGACAGCTACACCACATCGCGCCATGAGGTGCTGATGGTGATGCGCGGCCACTGGCGGGTGGACTGGGATGGCGGAGGCGCCAGCCTCGGCCCCGGTGATGTTTGCGCCATTCCGCCGGAACAGACCGTCAGCGTCGCGCCGGCGATGAGCGGCGAGGCCAGCCTGTTCCGCGTAACCAATACCGATGACGCCGCCGGGCCGACCCGCGGCTTCCACGATTTGCCGGCCGTATTGCGCCGGGGGAGGGACTGATGACGAAAATCCTGACAAGCCATGTTGGCTCGCTGCCACGAACACAGGATGTGGTCGATTTCATTTTCGCACGCGAGAATGGCGAGAGCTATGATCAGGCAGCGTTCGACAATTGCATGTCGTCCGCCTGTAACGAGACGGTGCGGCGCCAGGTCGAGGCCGGGATCGACATCGTCTCCGATGGCGAGACTTCGAAAATCTCCTACGCCACCTATGTGAAAGACCGCTATACCGGCTTTTCCGGCGACAGCCCGCGCAACGCGCCGGCCGACCTCAAGCAGTTTCCCAGCTTTCTGGAACGGCTCGCCAATTCAGGCGGCACGCCGCAATATGCCCGCCCGATGTGCACCGGCGAAGTGACCTCCAAGGGACAGGGCGAATTGCAGGCCGACATCGACAATCTGAAGGCCGGCATGGCAGCGCATGGTGCCACTCGCGGCTTTATGAATGCGGCTTCTCCGGGTGTGATCTCGCTGTTCCTGCAGAACCAGCACTACGCCACGCGCGAGGCCTATCTCGCGGCGCTGGCCGATGCGATGAAGGAGGAATACGAGACCATTGTCGGTGCCGGCCTCGATCTGCAGCTCGACTGTCCGGACCTTGCGCTCTCGCGCCATATGCTGTTCGCTGATCTCAGCGACGACGAGTTCGTTAAGATCGCGGCCATGCATGTCGAGGCGCTGAACCACGCGCTTCGCGACATCGATCCGGCCCGTGTGCGGGTTCACATCTGCTGGGGCAATTACGAGGGGCCGCATGTCTGCGACATCGACATGGACAAGGTCTTCAGCACGCTGATGAACACCCGCGCCCGCTATGTGCTGTTCGAGACATCGAACCCGCGCCATGCCCATGAATGGACCGTGTTCCGCGACCGTGCTTCGGAAATTCCGGATGACAAGGTGCTTGTCCCGGGCGTTGTCGACACCACCACCAATTTCGTCGAGCACCCGGA
>WTIL01000061.1:3333-20180 GCA_011522725.1 Rhodospirillaceae bacterium | reverse complement strand
TGCCGGCGTTCGACGGGCATAATGACGTCCTGTCACGCCTTCACGCCATGCATCCCGATGACCCGGCAACTGCTTTCATCAAGGGATATGACGCCGCGATCGATCTTGAAAAGGCCAGGTCCGGAGGTTTTGCCGGAGGTTTCTTCGCCATTTATGTGCCGCCGATGGAGGTTGATACCGAGGCGCGGCGCGCGGCGATGGAACAATCCGGCTACGACCTGCCGCTGCCACCCGAACTCGACCGCGGCCACGCCGAAACTGTGACACTGGAACAGGCGGCGATCCTGCAGGATCTGGAAACAGCCGGCGCGCTGCGCATCTGCCGTTCGGTCGGTGATATCGGGTCGGCAATTGATGACGGGATCATCGCGGCCATCATGCATCTCGAAGGCGCGGAGGCCATCGATGCTGACCTCGCCATGCTGGACAGGCTGCATGATCTGGGGCTGCGCTCCATCGGTCCGGTCTGGAGCCGCAGCACCATCTTCGGCCATGGCGTGCCCTTCCGCTATCCGTCCGGCCCCGATATCGGCCCCGGCCTGACAGAGGCCGGCGAGAGGCTTGTGAAACGCTGCAACGAGCTTGGCATCCTGATCGACCTGTCGCATATGAATGAGGCCGGCTTCCGCGACGTTGCCAGACTTTCGACGGCACCGCTGGTGGCAACCCATTCCAACGCCCACGCCATTTGCCCGCACGCCCGCAACCTGACGGACGAGCAGCTTCGCATCATCGCCCACAGCGACGGCATGGTCGGGCTGAATTTCGCCACCGCCTTCCTGCGGCCCGACGGCAGGATGATCCCCGACGTGGCCTTCGAGACGATGCTGCGGCACCTCGATCATCTGATCGACATTCTTGGCGAGGCGCGGGTGGGCCTCGGATCGGACTATGACGGCGCGGTCATGCCCGAAGCATTGGCAACGGCAGCCGGCCTGCCCGCTCTGCGCAACGCCATGCGGCGCCACGGCTATGACGACGCGCTGCAACGCAGGCTGATGTGCGACAACTGGCTGTCAGCGCTGGAACGGATCTGGCACTGAGGTGCCGTTCGAACGGGGTCAGCCGCGTGCTGCGATGGCCTTCTTCGGATCGAAAAACGGCTTTGGAACAATCTCGCAGGACCTGTTGCCGTCAGCCGTGCTGATCTCGGCTTTTGTGCCGACATCGGCATGCGCCGCCTGCACGAGAGCCAGCGCGATGTTCTTTTCAAGGCGCGGCGAATAGACGGCGGACGTCACATAGCCCGCCTGCGCCCCGTCGACCAGGATCGGCCAGTTCTCGTCATTCGAACCGGTGATCGGGTCACCACCGAATTCAAGGCCGACCTGACGCTGCTTGACGCCTTCTTCACGGATCCGCTTAAGCGCGGCCTTGCTGACGAAATCCGCTTCCATGTCCAGATCGACAAGCCGGTCCATGCCGAGCTCGAACGGGTTGTTCGCAAGCGTCATGTCGGCGTGATAGGACAGCATGGCCGCCTCGATGCGGCGGATGCTGGAGGTATGGCCCGGGTGAAGCCCCATCGGCGCCCCGATCTCCATCAGATAGTCCCAGAGCATGTCGCCCTTGCTGCCGTCGCGGAGGAATATCTCGTATCCAAGCTCGCTCGACCATCCGGTCCGCGAAATGACAAGCGGCACGCCGTTCCAGTCATATTCCATGAAACGGTAATATTTCAGCTCGGCCGGCTCATCGCCGAAGGCGGCGCGGAGGATGTCACGCGAACGCGGCCCCTGAAGCTGCAGCGGCGAGACGTCGGGTTCGCGGATGGTCACATCCATGCCGGCACAGGCGGCCACGCCGCGTGCCCAGAGCAGCACATCGCTGTCCGCGATCGACAGCCAGAAATGATCCTCGGCCAGCTTCAGCAGGATCGGATCGTTGATGATGCCGCCATCCTGGTCGGTGATCAGCACATATTTGCACTGGCCGACCTCGCAGCTGGAAAGGTCGCGGCAGCTCAGGAACTGGGTGAATTTCGCCGCGTCTGGACCGGTGATCTCGACCTGGCGCTCGACCGCCACATCACACAGGATCGCCTCGTTCACAAGGTTCCAGAAATTCTGGACCGGGTCGCCAAAGTCGCGCGGAATATACATGTGGTTATAGACCGAAAATCCCTGCGCGCCCCAGCGCAGCGCCGCATCCGAAAAGGGGGATTTACGGACCTGGGTGCCGAAACTGAAACGCTGGAAGGACTGGGATCGGGAATCTGACATGAAGCTGGCGCCCTGGCTGGTGTGCAATGGTTGATGCTTACCGCCAGATGGGGCCTGCCGGGTGGCGTCGCAAGACCGCCCTGCCAGAAGAAATACCGCGTCCGGCCCGATGGATGTGGCAAATGGCCACGACGGCGATCACGCTCGATTGGCCTTGCCCGGATTGATCTTGTCCGGCGAACGCGTGATGATCACATTGCTAGATCGTTTGAACCAGCCCTGCCGAGGACAATCGTGCTGACGGACCCAGATCAATTCAACGACATCCGCGAAGGAGTCCGTGCCGTCTGCGCCGAGTTTCCGGACGAGTATCACCGGAAAATCGACCATGACCGCGCCTATCCCGAGGCATTCGTCGCCGCGCTGACCAAGGCCGGCTGGATGGCGGCCTTGATCCCCGAGGAATATGGCGGCTCCGGCCTGTCGCTGACGGCGGCGAGCGTGATCATGGAAGAGATCAACCGCACCGGCGGCAATTCCGGCGCCTGCCACGGCCAGATGTACAATATGAACACGCTGGTCCGGCACGGCTCGGAAGAGCAGAAGCGCCTCTATCTGCCGAAGATCGCAAGCGGCGAGCTGCGGCTTCAGTCCATGGGCGTGACAGAACCGACCGCCGGCACGGACACCACCAGGATCACCACGACGGCCGTTCGCAAGGGCGACCGCTATGTGATCAACGGACAGAAGGTCTGGATCAGCCGGGTGAAGCATTCCGACCTGATGATCCTGCTGGCCCGCACCACCCCGCTGGAGCAGGTCGAAAAGAAATCCCAAGGACTGTCGATCTTCCTTGTCGATATCCATGACGCGGTGAAATCAGGCATGAGCGTGCGCCCGATCGACAACATGGTGAACCACCAGACAAACGAGCTGTTCTTCGACAATCTGGAAATCCCTGCCGAGAATCTGATCGGAGAAGAAGGTAACGGTTTCAAATATATAATGACCGGACTTAACGCAGAACGTGCGCTGATTGCCGCAGAATGCATCGGTGATGGCTACTGGTTTGTCGACAAGGTGGCCGCCTATACCAGCGAACGCAAGGTCTTCGGCCGGCCCATCGGCCAGAACCAGGGTGTGCAGTTCCCGATTGCCGAGGCGTTCATCGAGGTCGAGGCCGCCGATCTCATGCGCTACAAGGCCTGCGCCCTGTTCGACGCGGACAAGCCCTGCGGCGCCGAAGCGAACATGGCGAAATACCTTGCCGCCAAGGCATCGTGGGAAGCGGCGAATGCCTGCATCCAGTTCCATGGCGGTTTCGGTTTCGCCTGCGAATATGATGTCGAGCGCAAATTCCGCGAGACACGGCTCTATCAGGTGGCGCCGATCTCCACCAACCTGATCCTCAGCTATATCGCCGAGCATGTGCTCGGCATGCCGAGATCTTTCTGACGCGAGGGGAAGACCCGTTCATGGACCTTGATATCGATCATCTTCGCGGCTGGATCGGCAACAGCGAGACCATGTCGGAGCGGTTGACGCCGCAACTCGTCGAGCGGTTCAATGCCACGCTGGATATTGAAGAGGATGCCGTCGCGGGCGCCGAGGCACCACAGATGATCCATTTCTGCCTTGCCCAGCCCGTCGCCCCGGCAAGCCGCCTCGGCCATGACGGACACCCGAAGCGCGGCGGCTTCCTGCCGCCGGTATCCCTTCCCCGCCGGATGTGGGCGGGCGGCGAGATCACCTTCCACGCGCCGCTGGTGATCGACGAGATGGTGACGCGGACATCGCGGATTGACGATTTGGAGGTCAAGCAGGGCCGCAGCGGAACGCTCTGTTTTGTCACGGTGATCCACGACTATGCCTGCGGCGGCGCGCTTGCGGTGCGTGAACGCCAGGACGTCGTCTACCGCGAGGCGCCGACGGGCGGCACGCCAACAGCGGCGGCGGACCCGGCCCCCGCCGGCACGACAAGCCGGCAGCTCACCGCAGACGCCACCATGCTGTTCCGATACTCGGCAATCACCTTCAACGGTCACCGCATCCATTACGACGCCCCTTATGCCCGCGAGGTCGAGGGCTATGGCGGGCTTGTGGTGCATGGTCCGCTGCAGGCCACATTGATGGCGCATATGGCGGCCGAAATTCACGGCCGGGCGCCGACCCGTTTCAGCTTCCGCGGCAGATCACCGATTTTCGACGACGCCCCCTTCATGCTGCATGCCACCGAGGATGATGACGGGCTTTCCCTGTGGACGGCGCGCGAGGGCGGGCCGGTGGCGATGCAGGCAAAGGCAGGCTGGTCATGATGGATCTCGAAGGCATTACCGTTGTCGCGCTGGAACAGGCGGTGGCGGCGCCCTACGCCTCAAGCAGGCTTGCCGATGCCGGCGCGCGGGTGATCAAGATCGAGCGCGCCGAGGGGGATTTCGCCAGGCGGTATGATTCGCTGGTGAATGGCGACAGCGCCTATTTCGTCTGGCTGAACCGGGGCAAGGAATCGGTATGCCTTGATCTGAAAGACGAGGCGGACAAGGCGATCCTTGCCGCGATGATCGCAAAGGCGGATGTTTTCATCCAGAACCTCGCCCCCGGCGCGGTAGAGCGCATGGGGTTTGGCCTCGAGGACCTTCTCGAGGCGCATCCCTCGCTGATCTGCTGTTCGATCACCGGTTATGGCATCGACGGCCCCTACAGCCAGCAGAAGGCCTATGACCTGCTGGTGCAGGCGGAAAGCGGCCTCTGCGCCGTGAACGGTACCGAGCACGGCGCCGCCCGGGTCGGCGTATCAGTCTGTGATATCGCCGCCGGCATGCAGTCCTTTCAGGGCATCATGCAGGCGCTCTATGCGCGGACACGCACCGGCAAGGGCCGGATCATCGATGTCTCGCTCTACCATGCGCTCGCCGACTGGATGAATGTGCCCTATCTGCAGACACGCTACGGCGGCAAACCTCCGGCGCGGGTCGGACTTCGCCACCCGACGATCGCCCCTTACGGCGCCTATAGCTGCGGTGACGGCAAGGCGGTGCTGATCTCGATCCAGAACGAACGCGAATGGGTACGGCTTTGCGCCGAGGTGCTGGGGGATGCCGGCATCGCGACCGACGAGCGGTTTGATTCCAATAACAACCGTGTCGCCAATCGTGATGCGCTGGAAGACATCGTATCCGGCGTATTCGGCAGTGCGCCGCGGGAAACCGTTATCGAAAAGCTGACCGCGGCCGGCATCGCGTTTGGCAGGCTGACAGATCTTGAGGATCTCGCGGCGCATCCGCAGAACCGCTTCATCACGGTGCGATCGGATGGCGGCGAGATTGAATTGATGGCCCCGGGTTTCGTCACCCGCGGTGCCGAGCTGGAATATGGGCCGGTCCCCTCACTCGGCCAGCACGACGCCGATATCCGCGCGGAATTCGGGCCCGACACATCCTGAAGCAGGCCAGAACCTGAGGCGCAAAACCCGATTCATAGAAAAAGGGGCCGGCCCGTGCGCCGACCCCTCTGGGGGAGGTAGTTGAATGCCGGAAGCCCGTCTCGCTACTCGGCGGCGAGAGAAAGCGGTTCACGGCGATCCGTGTAATGCTCGATGGCGGCGCCGACACCGGAACCGGCGGTGAAGTTCACCCCGCAATCACGCATGGCAAGCTCGACACCACCAAGTGCCTGCAGCACCATCGGTTCGTTCAGCCAGCCCAGATGGCCGATCCGGAATACCTTGCCGGCAACTTTGCCAAGCCCGGCGCCGAGTGACACACCGTAATTGTGATAGGCCGCCTGGATGATCCTGTTGGCGTCGAATCCTGGTTCTACGACCACGGCGGTCACCGTATCGGAATAGAGCGACGACCTGCGGGCGCAATTGCCAAGGCCCCAGGCACGAACCGCGGCGCGTACGCCCTCGGCGAGGCGCGTGTGGCGCGCATGCACATTGTCCAGCCCCTCACGGTTCAGCATGTCGATCGAGGCGCGAAGACCGCGCATCAGGGTCGCAGGCGGCGTGTAAGGGAAATAGCCCTGATCATTGGCCTTCGCCATATCGCGGAAATCGAAATAGCACCTGGAATGCAGCGACTTTTCGCAGGCTTCCATCGCCTTTTGGCTGACCCCGATCAGCGCCATGCCGGTCGGCATCATGAAGCCTTTTTGCGAACCTGCGACGGCCACGTCGACACCCCATTCATCCATGCAGAACTCGATCGAGCCGATCGAGCTGACCCCGTCCACAAAGAGCAGCGCCGGGTGGCCCAGATCGTCAAGAATCTCGCGGATGCCGGCAATATCACTGGTGACGCCGGTTGCGGTTTCGTTATGGCATGCCAGAACGGCCTTGATCTCGTGATGCTTGTCGGCCTCAAGCCGGCGGCGGTAGAGATCCAGCGGCACACCCTCGCCCCAGTCGAGGTCGTAGTTGAGAACATTCAGGCGGAAGCGGCCGCACATCTCGACCCACAGGCCGGAAAACTGGCCGAACGAAGAGGTCAGGACGGTGTCTGCGGGGGACAGGCAGTTTGTGATCGCGGCTTCCCAGCCGCCGGTGCCGGATCCCGGGAACAGGAACACACGCCCTTCGGTCGTGCGGAAGATCGACTTCACGTCTTCGAGCAGCGGCTTGGTGAATTCAGGAAAGTCCGGGGCGCGATGATCCTCGAGCGCCACGTCCATGGCCTGTCTGATTTCGAATGGCATGTTGGTCGGTCCGGGGACCGCGAGTGTTTTGTAGCCGATCATGTCTTCCTCCGTAGTCAGCAACAAAACCGTGTCTGATACGGACAAAGAATTCACGAAAATAACTGTGTTTGTGTTTTTTGTGATTTTCACAATGGTCTTTTTTGTAATTTTGTGAATATCCCGGAGTGAAGATCGGTTAGGCTTGTCTCATGAAAAAGGCATTCATCGGATCACGGCTGCGCCAGCTGCGGCGCGAGCGCGGACTTACCCAGGCGGCCATGGCTGATTCCCTCGGCATCAGTGCCGCCTATGTCAACATGCTGGAAAAGAACCAGCGCAGCCTGTCAGTGCCCGTGCTGATGGCCCTTTCGGCGCAGTTCGGGATCGACTGGCAGGATGTCGTTCCCGACAGCGGCTCGACGCTTCTGGCCGATCTTCGGACCGCCATTCAGGATCCGATATTCAATGAACAGACCCCCGATCTCGACGAGCTGCGGCTGGCGATCGACCATGCCCCGGTGCTGGCTGCGGCCTTCCTCAAGCTGTACCAGAGCCACCGTGCCGCCATCGACAACATCATGCGGCTCGGAAATGAGAAGATGCCTGCCGACATGGTGGCGCTGTCGTCCGAGACGACGATCCACGATTTCTTCCGCAGCTGCGGCAACCATTTCGATCCGCTGGAACGGGCGGCGGAACAACTGGCCACCGACAGGCCCTGCCCGCCGGACGAGATGTACATGATGCTGAAGGCACGGCTTCACGAGAAGCATGGCATCAGCGTTACCACGCTTCCCATCGAGGAGATGAAGGACGCCCTTCGCATTCATGATGTGGAAGGCAAGGCCCTGCAGCTCTCGGAAGCGCTGGACTACCCAAACCGCACATTCCAGATGGCGCATGTACTGTGTTTTGTGGAATTCGCAGATATTCTTGAATCCATCACAGAAGACAGCAGCCTGACGACGAAGCGCAGCATCGACCGGTGCCATATCGAGCTTGCCAATTATTTCGCGGCAGCCCTGCTCATGCCCTATGACAGGTTTCTCGATGTGGCAGAGCAGAGCCATTACGACATCAACCGGCTGGCATCGGCCTTTTCCGTATCGTTCGAGCAGGTCTGCCAGCGGCTGACGACATTGAACCGCGACACGCGGCGCGGTGTTCCGTTTTTCTTCCTGAGGGTCGACAAGGCCGGCAATGTCACCAAGCGGTTCAATGCAACCACCTTCACCATTGCCGAATATGGCGGGTCATGCCCGGTCTGGAACCTCCATGCGACCTTCCGGACGCCCGGGGTGATCATACCGCAATTCGTCGAACTTCCGGATGGCGAGCGGTTCTTTACCATCAGCAGGACAACTGACCGGCCCGTCTATTCGATGGACACGCAGGACCGGCGGCTGGCCATCTCGCTGGGTTGCGAAATTCGCCATGCGAACAAGCTGATCTATGCCGGAAGCGGCGCCTTGCCGGCCGACACGGCATTCTCGCGGATCGGGATCAATTGTCATCTCTGCTCGCGCCTGAACTGTGCGCAGCGCGCCCACGACCCCCTTGTCGTCGAGCTGACAACCGATACCAGCCGTCGCGGCGAAACCCGTTACGAGAGCTGACCTGAACCGCAACTGCGCATTGCATGCCGGCACGCGGCTTCCTATCATCGACGATGTTGACGGGAGGCGTTGCCTATGCAGTTTCATTTGAACGGGTTCGAGCCTGGCGATCCTGAAATCCGGCCGGACCGGTCGCGCCGTCCGGCGGGCAGCCCTCTCCCCTCAAAGACCGATGTCCTGATTGTCGGATGCGGTTCCGCCGGGCTGACCCTTGCCGCGCAAATGTCGGCCTTCGACGATATTGATACGGTGATCATCGAGCGCAAGCCGGGGCCGATGCAACGCGGACAGGCAGACGGCGTCTCCTGCAGGTCGATGGAAATGTTCGCCGCCTTCGGGTTTGCCCACCGGGTCTGCAACGAGGCCTATTGGGTGAATGAGACGACATTCTGGAAACCCGACCCGCAATCGCCGCAACACATCATCCGCACCGGCCGCATTCAGGATGTCGAGGACGGGCTGTCCGAAATGCCGCATGTGATCCTGAACCAGGCCCGCGTTCACGACATGTATCTCGATGTGATGGCGCGGTCGGCAACCCGGCTTGTTCCCGACTACAGCCGCCAGATCACCAGCATCGACCTTGGCGATGATGCCGATTATCCGGTAACGGCGACCATCCGGCGCGAGGATCCCGGGCATGAGGGCGAGATCGAGACGATCAGGGCCCGTTATGTCGTCGGCTGTGACGGCGCGCGAAGCGACGTGCGAAAATCCATCGGGCTGGAGCTGAAAGGCGATTCAGCCAACAAGGCGTGGGGTGTGATGGACGTCCTCGCCGTCACCGATTTCCCGGATATAAGGCAAAAGACGCTGATCCAGTCGGATACGGGCGGAACGCTGCTGATCATCCCGCGCGAAGGCGGATATATGGCGCGGATCTATGTCGAGATGGAGACCCTCGGCGAAGGCGAACGGGTGCGCAATCGCAATATCACCGAACAGGACCTGATCCGCGCCGCGCAGCAGATTTTCCGCCCCTATGATTTTCAGGTGAAGGACATTGTCTGGTGGTCCGTCTATGAAATCGGGCAGCGCCTGACCGACAGGTTCGACAACCTGCAGGATGGCGAGACCGGAACAGGCCATCCGCGGATCTTCATCGCGGGCGATGCCTGCCACACACACAGCCCGAAGGCCGGCCAGGGCATGAACGTCTCGATGGGTGACAGTTTCAATCTGGGCTGGAAACTCGCCTCGGTGCTGCGCGGCCGCAGCGATGCGTCGCTGCTTCGAAGCTATTCCGAGGAACGCCAGGAGGTCGCCCGCGACCTGATCGCCTTCGACCAGGAATGGGCGCGGATCATCAGCGAGCGCAATCGCGACGGCGATGCCGCCGACACCCCCAAATTCCAGCAATATTTCGTCCAGCATGGCCGTTACACGGCAGGTGTTTCGGTGCGCTACGGCCCGTCGAACCTGACTGGCGAAGGGCAGCATCAGGACCTCGCAAGGGGTTTCGAGATCGGCATGCGTTTCCACTCGGCACCGGTTGTCAGGCTTGCCGACGGCAAGCCGATGCATCTTGGCCATGTGGTGAAGGCCGACACGCGCTGGCGCCTGTTCGCCTTTGCCGATGCCGCGCCGCCGGATGACGAAACCAGCCGCCTTGCCGCGCTCGGCAGGTTCCTCGAAACAGACCCGGCCTCTCCGCTTCGCCGTCATACCCCGCAAGGCGCCGATCCGGATTCGGTGATCGACTGCCGCGCTGTCCTGCAACAGGGATTCCGCGAGACCGACATCACCAGCCTGCCGCCGCTGTTCCACCCGGCAAAGGGAATGCTTGGCCTGACCGACTATGAAAAAACCTTCTGTCCTGACCTAAAGAATGGCCCTGATCTATATGATTTACGGGACATAAACAGAGAAGAAGGCTGCATAGTCATCGTCCGTCCCGACCAGTATGTCGCCGAAATCCTGCCGCTGGACGGGTTTGACGAATTATCCGCTTTCTTCGACCGGATCCTGCTGCCGGCCTGACCATCCGCATCTGCTTGCCAGTTAACCCATAATATAATCCAGCCATGGCGGGGGCCTCCCCGCCCAAACGGCGCCTGTTATCCTGTTCCTGTCTGTTTGTGTCGCGGCGCCTGTACTTCAGGCAGTTTCTGCTGCCGCCAGACAGGAGACTACTTCATGAAGAACAGATGGCTCGCCACCCTCGCCCTGGCCACGGCCTGCGCGGCCCCATTGCTTGTGCATGCCGGAACAACCAAGAGCGAATGGAAGGAAACGCTGGATTGCGCTGTGTCCACAAATCTGACGGCGTTTGATGCAAGTCCGGCCGGTTGCTGGACGGCCGAGAAAAAGGGAACGATCAACACATTTGGTGAATATCACGAATTCAGCAGTGACAGGCAGTTCATCATCATTTCACTTTATCTTGCCGGGCATAACACTGTCTGAAGGAAGAATGACCCCAAGGCAGCCCTTACCGCCGCCACCGGATTCCTCGAAGACCAGGACGCCGTGCTGACCCGCTCGAAGGAGAGAACCGTGCCCGTTTCGCTCTGGGTGAAGCGCGCCAAGAGCTATGACTTGAAGACAAACAGCTATGGAAACGGGTGCTTTGCCTTTATCAGCACAGGCGGAAGCAAGGGTGGCAGTTCTTCCTATCTGCTCGGCGCCATCGCCTGCAATCGGGATGGGAGTCCGATGACACTTGAACAGCGGCAGACCATCTCGCAGAGCATCAGGATCAAACATCCCATGTATAAGGCGCCGCGCAATACGTTCTGAGTTTTGTCGAGCTTCTGCTCTGGCACCGGATTTGCTCTGTCTTGACCCGGGGCCGTTCGCGTGGCGAAATTCGATTGGCATTCCACATGCCCCAAGGGAGCCGTTTATGAAGACAGATGATCAGGAACAGCGCCTTCTGGAAGCGTTGCGCGCAGTGCTCGAGGAATTCGGCAATTATGGCGAGCCCCGCGTGCGCGGTGATGGCGACATCCAGATCCCGCTGGATATCGAGCTGAAGAAGGCGCGGGCGAGACAGAGCAACCTGGCCGATGCCTTCAGCCGTATGATGAGCGAGGATCTGGGCCCGAAGCGAAGCTCGACCTGGGTCAAGTGATCTCAAAAAATAACCCCCGCCGGCCGGAGCCAGCGGGGGCCTTCGTCGCGCATCGATAACGGCCGACGAATCTGGTGAGGCACAAGGCCCTTACCTGTTACCTGATACGTCGCGTTTCGGAATTGGTTTAGCCGATTGTTCAGCCGTGCCGCTTTTTCAGCACCTCAAGCGCGTCATCGAGCGACATGCCGGCATCCGCCAGCAGCACCATCATATGGAACAGCAGGTCTGCCGCCTCGTTGGCGATTTCACCGTGGTCATCCTTCATGCGGGCGAGCGCCAGCTCGACTCCCTCCTCGCCGACTTTCTGGGCAATCCGTGCCTTCCCCTCGGCAAACAGCGATGTTGTGTAGCTTCCCTCCGGCATTTCTTCCTTGCGGGACCGTACAAGCATATCGAGATGCGCAAGGAACCCGGCGCCCGATGGCAGCCCGTCACCGAAACAGGTGCGCGCACCCGTGTGGCAGGCCGGCCCCGCGGGATTGGCCTGAACAAGGATCGTGTCACGGTCGCAGTCAATCGCGGCGCCGGCAAAGACCAGTGTGTTGCCGGAAGTCTCGCCCTTCGTCCAGAGACGCTGCTTCGAACGGCTGAAGAAGGTTACCTTGCCGCTGCTGACGGTCATCTCCGCCGCCTCGCGGTTCATATAGCCGAGCATCAGCACCTGGCCGGTCGCCGCATCCTGGACGATGGCGGGAAGCAACCCCGCGCCCTTGTCCCAGTCGGCGCTGTCCCAGTCGGGAATTTGCGGTTCGTCTGCTGCCATGTCAGAGCCTCACTTCGATGTCGCGATCGCGAAGATAGCGTTTCAGGTCGGGGACCGGAATCTGGCCGCTGTGGAAGACCGAAGCGGCCAGCCCGCCGTCGATGCCGGTCGTCTCGAACAGCTCGGCGAAATGCGGATAGTCGCCGGCACCGCCCGAGGCAATGACCGGAATGGTGACCGCCTCGCGGACAAGCCGAAGCTGGGCAAGGTCATAGCCGCGCTTCACCCCGTCATTGTTCATGCAGTTCAGGACGATCTCGCCGGCACCAAGGCGCTCGGCCTCCGCCGCCCAGGCGACCGTATCACGCTTTGAGGAAATGGTTTTGGTTTCATCTCCAGTATATTGATAAACAACATATTTATCAGATCCGTCATCCGCTGTTTCCAAGCGGCTGTCGATTCCGACGACGACGCATTGCGTGCCGAATGCCTCAGCCAGCTCGGTGATGAATTCCGGACGCTCGAGCGCCGGCGAATTCACCGATATCTTGTCGGCGCCGTCATTCAGGATGGCGCGCGCGTCCCCGATGCTGCGGATGCCGCCGGCGACACAGAAGGGAATGTTGATGCGGCGCGCGACATTGTTCACCCAGCTCTTGTCCACCACGCGCCCGTCGCTGCTGGCGGTGATGTCATAGAAGACGAGCTCGTCCACTCCCTCGTCGGCGTAACGTTGCGCCAGCTCGAGGATATCCCCCATATCGCGGTGGTTGCGGAACTGGACGCCCTTGACCACGCGCCCGTCGCGCACGTCGAGGCAGGCGATGATGCGTTTCGTCAGCATGTCCGGCCTCCCTTCGCCGCGAGGGCCAGGGCCGCCTTCAGGTCGATCGCCCCCTCATAGATCGCGCGCCCGATGATCACCCCGTCGGTGGCCAGACCGTCAAGATCCTCGATTCCCTTCACTCCGCCGGATGCCTGGAGCTCGATATCAGGAAAATCCGCCTTCATCTCGGCATAGAGACCGGCGTTGGGTCCGGTCATCGTGCCGTCACGGTCGATATCGGTGCACAGCACATGGCGCAGCCCGTCCGCGCGGAATCCCTCGATGAAATCGGGCAGCGGCAGATCGCTTGCCTCTTGCCAGCCTGACACGGCGATCATGAAGGCGCCGTCCTGCCGGACGACATCCGCGGCAAGGCAGATGGATTCGGCTCCAAAATCACGGAACATGGCACCCACAGCCTCACGGTCGCGGACGGCGAGCGAGCCGATCACAACTCGGCTTGCCCCGGCCGCAAGGAGCGCCTCGACATCGGCACGGCTGCGAATGCCGCCGCCTGTCTGCACCTTGAGACCCGATCCGGCGATGATATCGGCGATCAGGCCTGTCTGGCGGTTCGCCGGGTCCTTGGCCCCGTCGAGATCGACAAGATGAAGCCAGGCGGCCCCAGCCTCGGCATAGGCGCGCGCGACGGATACCGGATCGGTGCCATAAGTCGTCTTCTGCTCGAAATCGCCCTTGTGAAGCCTGACAACCTCGCCTGCGATCAGATCAATGGCCGGATAGATGATCATGTTACGTCAGCCTTTCCCGCCAGCCGGCAGTGCCAGAAAATTGCCAAGGATGCGTGCCCCGACCGGGCCTGAACGTTCGGGGTGGAACTGCGCCCCCATGAAATTGCCGCGCGCCACAAGGGCGGTGAAATCCACGCCATAACTGCAGGAGGCAACCGTATCGGCGGAAACCGGCGCCGCATAGCTGTGGACGAAATAGACATGCGCGCCATCTTCGACGCCTGAGAGCAGCGGATGCCGTCCCTCACCCCGCGGCAGCAGCCTGTTCCAGCCCATATGCGGCACGGTGAGGCCCATGCCGGGGTCAAAGGCGCCGCAGGTGCCGCCGACAAGTCCCAGAAGCGGCGTGTCGCCCTCCTCCGAACGTTCGAACAGAAGCTGCATACCAAGACAGATGCCCAGAACAGGCTGCGTCAGACCGCGGATGCATTCGACCAGCCCGGCGCGGGCGAGCTGTGCCATGGCGACCGGCGCCGCGCCGACGCCGGGAAGGATCACCCGTTCCGCCGCCGAAATCACCGCGGGATCAGCGGTCAGCACGCTGTCGACGCCGAGCCGTTCAAGCGCGAACCGCACCGAGGCGATGTTGGCACCGCCGCTGTCAATGATGGCAATCATGGGAAAACCTCACAGCGTGCCCTTGGTGCTTGGCAGATCCGCGCCGTCCTGCCGGATGGCCTGGCGCAGCGAACGGGCAAACCCCTTGAAGCAGGCCTCGACCATATGGTGGGCATTGTCGCCCTCGACGGCGATGTGCAAATTGGCCTGCAAATTCTCGGCAAGCGATCGGAAAATATGCTCGATCATGTCCGTCGGCAGGTCGCCGACATGGTCGGCCGGGAAATCCCCCTTGAAGTCGAGGTAATAACGGCCGCTCAGGTCGAGGGCCACGGTGACAAGCGCCTCGTCCATCGGAAGGCAGAAGCCGTAACGGCCGATGCCGCGCTTGTCGCCAAGCGCCGTGCGGATGGCGATGCCGAGCGCGATGGCGCAATCCTCGACCGTGTGATGCGGGTCGATATGAAGGTCGCCGTCGCACTCCAGCTGCAGCGAGAAACCGGCATGCTTGGCGATCTGGTCGAGCATATGGTCATAGAACCCGACACCGGTGTCGATCCGCACCGGCGCCTTGCGGTCGAGATTGACCTCGACGGCAATCGCCGTCTCGCTTGTCTTGCGGACATGGCGCGCCACCCGTTCCTCAGCCGGTGCGTCGAGCGCGTCACCACGCAGGATCGCCAGCAACCCGTCCATCTCGTCATCTGTACCGATCGACACGCGGATGGCGCCCGCAAGGCCCGGCTGATGCGACTGGTTGCGCAGGATATATCCCTGATCCGCGGCGCGCGCGCACAGCGCGTCGGCATCATCGACAATCATCAGCAGGTAGTTCGCATCCGTCGGCAGGATTTTCTTCACCGGCCCGGTAGCGAGCGCCTGTGCGGCAAAGGCGTCGCGGCGGGCGATGATCTCTTCGCGCCTGGATGCCAGCCTTGCCTGATTGGCCGGCGTCAGAATGGCAAGCGCCGCCTGAACGACCGGCTGCGGGACCGGATAGGGTGCCAGCACCTTTTGCAGCAGTTCGGTCACATCCGCCCGCGCCACAGTCACGCCGCAGCGAAGCCCGGCAGCAGCATGGGATTTCGACAATGTCCGCAACACCACAAGGTTTTCAAAGCGCTCCAGCTCCGCCGCCATGCTGTCGGCATCCGCGTAATCGATATAGGTTTCATCAACCACCACAAGGGCGCGCCCGGACAGGGCCGTGCACAGGCCGGCGACGGCATCACGGTCCATCAGGTTTGCAGTCGGATTGTTCGGCGAACAGACGAACACCATCTTCGTATCGCCGTCGACAGCCGCCATGATGCCGCCGGTATCGAGGCCGAAATCATCTGCAAGCGGCACCTTGCGCACCTCGACGCCCTGCAGCATCGCCGACTGCGCATACATCGCAAAGGTCGGCGGGCAGATGATGACATTGTCGACCGCGGGAACGCAGAACGCCCGCATCAGGCAGTCGATCCCCTCGTCCGCGCCGCGCGCGACCGTTACATTGCGCGAGGACAGGTCGAGCCAGTCGCAGATCGCGCGAACCAGTTCCGGCGGTTGCTGCATCGGGTAGCGCGCGAGACCGGATGCGCCGACAAACGGCTCGTAGGGGCACTCGTTCGCGTCCAGAAATACCGTGCTGCCGCCGGTCGCCACAAGCGAGCGCGCCGAAACATATCCCTTCATCGCCAGGATCTCGGGCCGTGCGCGTACGGACATGCCGGTGCCTGCCTTGATTTCATCCATCTCGGTCATCTCCAAAAGGCCTAGTCCAGCATCTTTTCAATCGGTACGACGAGGATCGAAGTGGCACCGCGCGATTTCAGATCTTCCATGGTCGTCCAGAAAACCTCTTCCTCGCAGACGGCATGGACAGCCACCATGTCGTCACGTCCCTGAAGCGGCATCACCGTCGGAGATTGCGAACCGGGAAGGATCGACTTGATCCCCTCGAGCGCGTCCACCGGGCTGTTCAACATGATGTAGCGGCTGTTCTGCGCGCGAAGAACAGCCGTGATGCGCGCCAGCAGCTTTTCACTCAAGGCATGAAGTTCAGTTGGCATTGCATTGTTTTTAATGATTACTGCCTGACTGTTCAGGATCACATCACGCTCGGTCAAACCGTTCGAGACAAGTGTGCTTCCGGTCGAGACAAGATCACAGATGGCATCGGCAAGATGGGTGCGCGGCGCCACTTCGACAGCCCCTTCCATGGTGACGATGTCGGCATCCACGCCCTTCGCGACCAGGAAATCCGAGAGAAGCCCGCGATAGGAGGTCGCGATGGTTTTTCCGGCAAGGCTGGACACATCGTCATAGGGCATGCCGTTCGGCGTTGCCAGCGACAGCCGGCACCTGCCAAACCCGAGATTGATCACCTGCTCAAGGCCGCCAAACACATCCGCTTCGAGGCTCTGCGCCTCAAGCAGCGAATTCTGCCCGATGATGCCGAGCTGGCAGACATTGTTCACAAGAAATGCCGG
>WTIL01000061.1:0-3233 GCA_011522725.1 Rhodospirillaceae bacterium | reverse complement strand
GTGCGGTAGCCGTCATTGCCGTTGTTCAGAAATCGCGCGACACGCACAATGGTCGCCGTGCTGACATTCGTTTCCGCCGCGATCTGGCGATACGGCATTTTCCGCACCAGCATCTGCGCGACACGCCATCTGTCGACAATCCCCTCAAGCTCTGCCGGTGTGCACAGGTCAAAAAAGAAGCTCTCCACCTCTTCTACTGTCTGCAGCTGAAGAATGGCTGCGTAGAGATCCTCGGCATGCGCCTTGTCGATCTGCTCTCGCTTCATGGGGTCACCGGTTCTATGGAGTGGTGCTGAATTGTGATAGCGATTTAACACGCTAAAACAAGCCCGTCAACACCCGCTTGAGAATTTGTTTGGACGCGCAAGGACGGTCAGCCGAAAAAAAAGCGCCTGGGGTGCCGGCGGGACGATTTCGCTACAGCGGCCCGTCATCGGGCAGGTCGCGTACACGCACGAGCGACATCAACCGCCCGCTTTCAGGGGCGATCTCGCCAATGGTCGGCGCATCAAAGCCGATATCCGCGAGACAACTCGTCGGGAAATAAAAGATATCGGCATCCGGCGGCGGCGTCTCCACGAGGTTGCCAAGCAACACAGCAAGGCCCGGATTATGGCCGATGACCATCACCCGCTCGGCATCACCGGCAAGAGACTCGATGGCCGCCAGAATGTTGGTGGCACTGGCCTCATAGATACTGTCGCGATAGATCACCGGAATATCCGGCCAGTGAACCGAGGCAAGTTCATGGGTTTCGCGTGTGCGCGCAGCTGGTGAGACGATCACCATGTCCGGAAGAAGATTGTTTCTGGCAATAAACCGGCCCATGCGATCGGCGTTGCGGCGCCCACGGTTCGACAGAACCCGGTCAAAGTCGGATTTCTGTATTGCCGGTGTTTCGGCCTTGGCGTGCCGGAAAAGAGTTATGCGTGCCATCTGGTCGTCTCCGTCGACAATCTTGCATGAATGCCGTGTGTTGCCAAGCAGTCGAAGACTGGCGGAGACAGATGGCCGCACGGCCTGCGCCCGCGCCAAAACTACGGATGACAGCCTGCCGGCGACACACTAGATTGTTGGTCCCACAAGGAAGAAGATATCATGCAACACAGCACCGGCTCGCAGGAGCTTCTCGACGCCATTGGCAACACGCCCCTGATCCGACTTCGTGGTCCGTCCGAAGCCACCGGATGCGACATCTATGGCAAGGCCGAATTCATGAATCCGGGCGGGTCGGTGAAGGACCGCGCGGCACTCGCCATCATTGAAGATGCCGAGGAACGCGGCGACCTGCGGCCTGGCGGCATGATCGTCGAGGGCACCGCCGGCAATACAGGCATCGGCCTGACCATGGTCGGCAATGCCAAGGGCTATACGTCGGTCATTGTGATGCCGGAAACCCAGTCGCAGGAAAAAAAGGATGTCCTGCGCATCTTTGGTGCCGATCTGAGGCTGGTCCCGGCCAAGCCCTACAAGGACCCGGGGAACTATGTCCGCTATTCGGAACGCCTTGCTGCAGAGCTTGCCGCAACCCATGAAGCCGGCGTGATCTGGGCCAACCAGTTCGACAACACAGCCAACCTGCGGGGCCATTACCGCACGACCGGACCGGAAATCTGGGAACAGACGGGCGGCGGCATCCACGGGTTCACTTGTGCCGTCGGGTCAGGCGGCACGATCGCTGGTGTTGGCAAATATCTGAAGGAACAGAACAAGAATGTCCGCATCGCCCTGTCGGACCCCGACGGCTCGGCGCTCTTTGGCCATTACATCCATGGCGAGCTGAAGGCGGAAGGCAATTCGATTTCCGAAGGCATCGGCCAGGGGCGGATCACCGCCAATCTTGCCGAGGCGCCGATCGACACAGCCTACCGCCTTTCCGATGCCGAGGCGCTTCCGATCATCTACGACCTGATGCGCGACGAGGGCCTGTATCTCGGTGGATCGACGGCCATCAACATCGCGGGCGCGATGGCAATGGCCCGCGATATGGGGCCGGGCCATACCATTGTCACCATCCTGTGTGACAGCGGCCAGCGCTATCAGTCAAAAGTGTGGAACCCGGCCTTCCTTCGCGAGAAAAACCTTCCCGTTCCGTCCTGGCTGGAGGAATAGACATGACGCCGGTCCTCGTTTCCGCCGAATGGCTGCTCGACAACATCGACAGGGTGCGCGTCCTTGACGCCAGCAGCCATCTGCCGACGGTGAAACGCGACGCCAGCGCCGAATTCCTCGCGGCTCATATCCCCGGGGCACGGCGGTTCGACATTGACGCCATTGCCGACAAGGGCCACGCCATGCCGCATATGGTCCCCTCGCCCGACTTCTTCGCCGAATGCGTCGCCACGCTTGGCGTCAGCGATGATGACCATGTCGTGTTCTATGACGATTCGGACGTAAAGACAGCCGCCCGCGGCTGGTGGATGATGCGCCTGTTCGGCCATGAACCGGTGTCGATTCTCGATGGCGGGCTTGCTGCATGGAAAGCGGCGGGCGGCCCCCTCGAACAGGGCGAGCCTGCAGCGATTGCACCCGGCAGTTTCACGTCGCGTCCGGCAATCGGGGTCGGCGTCGTCGATATCGGCAGTCTCGCAGCAGCGGTATCTGGTGGCAATGCCGGCCAGATCGTCGACGCGCGTGCCGCGGCCCGGTTCGCCGGTGAGGCCCCGGAACCGCGCCCCGGGCTTCGTGCCGGCCATATTCCGGGCTCGCACAACCTGCCCTTCAACAAATTGCTGAATGAAGACGGGACATACCGTAACGGCGCAGCAATCAGGCGGCTGTTTGTCGATGCGGGGATTGATCCGGACGCGCCGGTCACGGCAAGCTGCGGGTCCGGCATCACGGCGTGTGTGCTGGCCGCCGGCCTTGCCCTTGCCGGAAACGGCGACGTCACCGTCTATGACGGGTCCTGGACGGAATGGGGTTCGAGTGACGAGCCCGTCGAAACAGGCCCATCGGCTCCCAAGGCTCGTTAGAAGCAGGCCCTAGTGGTTCAGGATCTGGCTGAGGAACAGCTTGGTCCGGTCATTCTGCGGCTTGTTGAAGAACGTCTCCGGATCGTTCTCCTCGATGATCTCGCCTTCATCCATGAAGATCACCCGGTTGGCCACCTTGCGGGCAAAGCCCATCTCGTGGGTCACAACCAGCATCGTCATACCGTCCTGCGCCAGCTCGATCATCGTATCGAGAACTTCCTTGATCATCTCGGGATCGAGTGCCGATGTCGGCTCGTC
>WTIL01000043.1 GCA_011522725.1 Rhodospirillaceae bacterium | reverse complement strand
GGCATATGGATGTAAACTATATGGGGGTGGTCAATGCCCTCCCCCCGCTGATCGCAGGAATGGCTGCTCGGCGCAGCGGCCAGATCGCCATTGTCTCTTCGGTGGCCGGATGGCGCGGCCTGCCGAAAGCGGCAGCCTATGGCCCGACCAAGGCGGCGTTGATCTCGCTTGCCGAATCCCTGACCTTCGACCTGGCGCCGCGCGGCATCGACGTCAAAGTGATCTGCCCCGGGTTCGTGCGCACGGAATCGACAGCGGTGAATGATTACGAGATGCCGGGACTGATCAGCGCCGAAACCGCTGCCGCGGAAATCCTGAAAGGGCTGCGAACAGACAGCTTCATCATCCAGTTCCCGAAACATTTTACCCGCAAGATGGGTCTGCTACGCTGGCTGCCGGACCGCACTTTTTTCAAGCTGGTCGGGGCACGCACCGGTCATCCACAGCCCTGAACGCCCGCACCGGCGGACGAGACGACATGACGCCACCTGACATCATCACGCGCTATGCCGACGCCTTTGCCGGGCTGACACCAGACACCATGGACAGGCTGATGGCGACCGTGTCGGCCGATGTGCGTTTTGTCGACCCGTTCAACGACGTCACGGGGCGAGACGGGTTCCGCGCCATCTTCGAGCATATGTTCGAAACCTGCGAAGAGCCGCGCTTTCACATCCTCGATATCGCCACCTCGACGGATCAGGGCGAACAGCGCGCCTATCTGCGCTGGCGGATGAGCGGCCGGGTCAAAGGCTGGCCGCACACCGATCTGGGGCTGGAAGGGATGAGCGAGGTCCATGTCGGCAAGGACGGGCTTGTCTGCCTGCATCTCGACCATTGGGACAGCGCCAGCCAGCTGCTGGCGCGCCTGCCGGTCATCGGCGCGATCATAAGGCCCGTGCTGAAGCTGTTCCGGATCAGACCGGCCGGAAGGTAAGCAGCACCTCGCCGAGCCTGAAGCCTGCCTTGGAGACCGTGGCACGGTTCACCATCACGCCGCCGGCCTGAAGCACCATGACATCATCGAACCTGACCGCCACCTTGCGGCCATACATGGCAAGGCGGAAATCATACCGCCAGCTGAGCATGTTGTCGGTGCATTTGCCGGTGGCCGTTCCGATGACATCCGCGCATTCGCCGCGATACCGCCCGTCACCAAGCGCCGTCACGATCCAGCGCCGTGTCTCGCGCTCGCCATCGTCATAGAGAAAGTCTTCATCAAGGATGAAACCGTCGCTCGTGCGGGTTCCCTTCACCTCGACATTGAACTGCCGCCGGATGGTGCCGAACCGGTCGACGAAGACACCGTAGGCCTCAAGCCTCTGGGCAAAATAGACTTCGGGCTCGAAGCGCGGGATGGCAAGCCCGCCGCTCATCCTCCGGTCGGCCGGTTGTGGACGAACAGGAGTTGCTTCACATCGATCATGCCGGCGCGGAACCCGCCTTCGCAGTAGGACAGGTAAAGCTCCCACATGCGTTTGAACCGCATGTCGAACTTGTCCTTGGCGAGCCCTGGCCAGGCGGCATTGAACCGGTCACGCCATTCGGCAAGCGTGCGGGCGTAGTGAAGGCCGAACCCGTTCGATTCCATCAGCTTCAGCCCGGCATCCTCGACCGGGCGCTCGAGCCGCGGCATCGATGGCAGCATGCCGCCGGGGAAAATGTACCGCTGGATGAAATCGGGATCGCGCACATATTCGTCAAAGGCATCGTCCTCGATGGTGATGGCCTGCAGCGCCGCGCGCCCGCCATCCTTGAGAAGCGAGGAAATCGCCTCGAAATAGGTGCCCCAATAGGCCTGACCGACAGCCTCGAACATCTCGATTGAGACAATCTTGTCGAACCGGCCCTCGAGATCGCGGTAATCGATCAGCTTCACCTCGGCCCGGTCAGAGAGCCCGGCATCGGCCAGCCGCTTGCGAGCGAAATCGTGCTGTTCCTTGGAAATGGTGATGCCAGTGACGCGCGCGCCGCGTTCCTCGACGGCGTATTTCGCGAAACCGCCCCACCCGCAGCCGATTTCCAGAACATGGTCGCCAGGCTGGATATCCGCCAGATCGGCAAGATTGCGATATTTGTTGCGCTGCGCAGTGCCGAGATCATCGCTGTCCCGGTCATATACGGCTGATGAATAGGTCATCGTGCTGTCGAGCCAGGAGGAATAGAAGTCATTGCCGAGATCATAGTGATAGGCGATGTTGCGCGCCGAGCCGGACTTGCTGTTGCGGCGAAGCCCGTGGAACAGCCGCAGCGAAATGCGACGCCAGGCATTGGCCGCCATCTGCTTGGTCAGATATTCGTCATGCATCACGGCAAGCTCGATCAGGCAGGACATGGAGGAGCTGTCGATCTCGCCATCCATCACCGCCTCGCAGAACCCCATCTTGCCATCGCTGATCAATCGGGCGACCGCATCCATTGAGTGAAACTGTACGTCTGCCGAGGGGCCGGGCCGAGCCCCGTCAAACACCCTTGTACTGCCATCCGGCAAGGTCACCGTGAGGCTGCCATATTGCAAATTCGAGAAAATCGCCAAAAGGAGATCGAGTTTCCGACGCTGGATAAATCCGGCCATTTGCCTACCCTATAATCACTTCACGCCGACCGTGGTTGACTGGCGGCTGCCGTCGCGCGCACGCGACCAAGGTTGTGGTGGTTCCGGCCGGCTGTAGAACGGCACCTTTTTCAACCATAGGCGTGCCGCCTCCACATGGATCGACACAAGAGGCCTGAGCGGCCACTGCCTTGTTGCCAGCAATGAACGAACCACGCTTAAATTTGTAAGGCTTTCCCTTGTGCCGCGCAATGTCGCGGTCAAATTGGCCACGCCATCCACCGTGTAGCGCATGAGCACCTGCACACGGTCACTGTGCGCGTCCGCACTGATCCGGAGCCTGTATTCGCCGGCCACGGGAAAGAACGGCGAGACATGGAAAATCTTGGTGGCCTCGAGAACCGTGTCGGTGCCGTCCGCGACCCCGGCATAGGAATGCATGTCGCCAAAAGTGTTCCGGACCTCGTAGATATAGACGCGGTCCGCACCGGCACTGTCACGCAGCACATAGACGGACACCGGGTTGAAGGCGACGCCGAGAATGCGCGGGAAGGTCAGCAGATGAACTGAAGCCATGCTTACGCCGGGGCATAGCTCTGCCGCGATGTCGCGCGCATAGCCGGCAAGCGGCACCAGCGGCCTGTTTGACCGGAAATTGGGCCCGTAATCCGCCTGCCGGAAGGACAGGAGGTTGAAACCGTCGACCGAGAACAGCGCCGACTGCGCGGCCGCCTCGTCGAGCCGGTCAAGATCGATCCAGATTGACAGACCCCGGCGCGACAGGAAATGCGAAGGCGTGCCGTGGCGCGTGTGGTCGATTTTCGATCTCACGAGCTGGCAGGAAGACATCACGCGATCTCGCGGTCGTCTGCCGGAAGAAGAGGATAGGGATCGACCGATGTCTGCCACGGGATTTCCACACCGAGCGTCCTGGCCACGGCGATCGCCGATTTCAGCCCGTCCTCGTGGAAACCGTGCCCTGTCCAGGCACCGGCAAAGAACAGGTCACCCGTTCCCTGAATCATCGGAAGGCGCTGCTGGCCCCTCACCGCACGTTCGTCGAACATCGGGTGATCATAGCTGTAGGTTCCGTGAACAAGCGCCGGATCGGGCTCGCGATGCGGGTTCAGCGTCTCGAACAGCGGATAGGCGTTGTCGATGGATTGCAGCTTGTTCATCCAGTAGGTCAGGCACAGCGATTCCTCGCCCTCATGGCTGCCGATATAGTTCCATGACCCCCACGCCGCGCGCCTTTTCGGCATCAGGCTCGGGTCGGAATGCAGCACCGCCCTGTTCGGCTGAAACCGGAAGCTGGAGAGAATGTCGCGTTCCAGAACAGTCGCATCGGTGATCATCGCCAGCGACTGGTCGGCATGTGCGGCCATGACGACCTTGTCGAACCAGACATCGCCCTGCCCCTCGATCGACAGGATGACCCCGCCCTGGTCACGCCGGATGCCGGTGATGTTCGTGCTGAGATGGACCCGGCCACCGTCCATGCCGCCAAGCGTGTCGATCAGGCGATTCACATATTCGCGGGAGCCGCCCTTCACCGTGCGCCATTGCGGCCGGTCAATGAAATTCAGCAGCTTGTGATTTTCCATGAACTGCAGGAAGGAGCGCACCGGATAGTCCAGCATTGTCCGCGCCGAGCATGACCAGATAGCGGCAGCCATCGGCAGCAGATGATCCTCGATGAAGGCGGTGCCATATCCCTCGCGGCGCAGGAATTCGGCAAGTGATTCATCGGCCGGCCCGGAATGGGCCCGGCTGTATCCCGTCCGGTAGAAACGAACCAGGTCGGAGATCATCGACCAGTAACGCGGCTTGAGGAGATTACCCGGTTGCGCCACAAGCCCGGCAAGCGAGCCCTCATATTCGCAACCGCCTTCGCGAAGCGATACGGCAAAGCTCATATCCGTGTCGATCCACGGCACATCCAGCCGCTCGAACATCGATACGAGATTGGGATAGTTCAGCGGATTGAAGACGATGAAGCCCGTATCAACCGGCACTTTGACGCCGTTGAAGTCAGCATCGACCGTATGGCTGTGACCACCGACACGGCTGTCCCGTTCGAAGATATGGACATCTGCATGAGGATGAAGAAGATAAGCGGACGCCAGGCCCGAAATGCCTGACCCGATAACTGCAATACGCATGGCCCTTCCCAGCAACTCAGCTGCGACCCACGGGCACCTGCGGGGTACAGTCGGTAAACAATGCAACGTAGATAAAGGGACTAACTCCCGGTTTCAACATCCAAATTCAGGAATAGTCAGGAATTGTATTTTGCGGAATCAGCTATGA
>WTIL01000106.1:50674-62405 GCA_011522725.1 Rhodospirillaceae bacterium | reverse complement strand
CCCGCAACGCCCCGAGAAGCGCATCCGAGCTCATGTGATAGGGCAGGAAACCGGCATCACAAAGCGACTGCATTGCAAGCGATTGATTTCACCCGGCTTTTCTTGCTGAATGTGGCACCTGCCGGTTCGAATGCGTTACCCGGCCTGAAACAGGCGCGCCAGCTTTTCGGTCACGAATTCCGGCGGCTCGTTGAACACGATTGTTCCGGTGAAGCGGCCGTCGGCGTCATAAAGGTAGACGGTGGCCGTATGGTCCCAGAGCACCACCCCGTCTTCGCGCTCCACCCGCGAGGCATAGGCGCCGAAATCACGCTGGACTTTCACCAGCGCCTCGGACGAACCGGTCAGGCCGGTGACCTCGGTATCGAACAGCGACAGATAGGCCGCCAGCTGTTCCGGCGTGTCACGCTCGGCATCGACAGTGACGAAGATGGTCTGCAGCGCGGCCGTGTCGAGACCGCGATCCCCCGCCTCGTCGAGCGCGTTGGCAAGCAGGGTGAGTGTCATCGGGCAGACATCGGGGCAGTAGGTATAGCCAAAGAACAGTGCCACCGGCGCCCCGGCGAAATCAGCAGCCGATCGCGACGCGCCGGACTGGTCTGTCAGCCGGAATTCCTGGCTGGAAAAATCGGGAATGCCGACCTGCATCTTGCGCGCCTGCTGTTCCGACAACCAGAAAACCGCGCCCGCAACGGCAACAAACGCCACCACAGCAACAGCGGCAAGCATCATGCGTGCGGCCCTTGCGCCTGAACGGCCCGGCCCGGGTGTTTCGAGAGGGTTGTCGGTCATGCCGGTGATTTAGGGCCTTGCCCGCCCCGGCGCAACAGCAAAATCAGCAAAATAGCCGGCGATGACGGAATTGAATTCCTCGCCGCGCTGTGGTTATTCTTGCGCCCGAAACGCAATCGGGGGAACGCTTTTCATGACAGCACTGATCCTGCTGATCGACCAGATCGTCAGCCTCTATTTCTGGACGCTGCTGGCCTATGTCGCCATCAACTGGCTGGTGGTATTCAAGATCGTCAATCCGTGGCAGCCATTCGTGCGGATGGCGATCCATTTCCTCGGCCGCATTCACGAGCCTCTGATGCGTCTGGTCCGGCGATATCTTCCCGATCTTGGCGGCATCGATCTCAGCCCCATCGTGCTGCTGCTTGCCATCCAGTTTCTTCGCAACCTGCTGGTTGGTTTCCTGACAAACGGCCTCTGAGCAGGCGACGACATCACTTTCTTTCCTGAGGACATGACATGACTGACGCCACCCTGATCGACGGCAAGGCCTTCTCCGAAAAACTGGTCGAGCGCGTCGCCGAGCGCGCCGCCGAGCTGTCTGCCATTATCGGCCGGCCACCGGCGCTGGCCGTCGTGCTTGTCGGGGACAATGCGGCGAGCGCCGTCTATGTCCGCAACAAGATCGAGCGCACCACCGCCGCCGGCATGCGGTCGGTCGAACACCGGCTTGATGCCGATACCGGACAGGCAGAGCTTCTGGCGCTGATCGACGAGCTGAACAATGACGACGGGATCGACGGCATCCTTGTGCAGCTTCCGCTTCCGGACCAGATCGACGAGGATGCGGTGATCAACGCCATTACGCCCGACAAGGATGTGGACGGGTTCCATGTGGTCAATGCCGGCCGCCTCGCCACCGGTCAGGACTCGCTGGTTCCCTGCACGCCATTCGGCTGCCTGCTGCTGTTGCAGGACCATCTGGGTGATCTTTCCGGTCTCAACGCCGTGGTCGTCGGCCGTTCCAACATCGTCGGCAAGCCGATGGCACAGCTGCTGCTGCAACAGAGCTGCACCGTGACCATCGCCCATTCGCGCACGCGCGACCTGGCAGCGCTCTGCGCCACAGCCGATATCCTGGTCGCCGCCGTCGGCCGGCCCGAAATGATCACCGGCGATTTCGTCAAGCCCGGCGCGACCGTGATCGATGTCGGCATCAACCGGGTGCCGGCACCGGAACGCGGCGAGGGCAAGTTCCGGCTGACGGGCGATGTGGATTTCGACAGCGCGGCAGCGGTAGCCGGCGCGATCACGCCGGTTCCGGGCGGGGTCGGGCCGATGACGATCGCCTGCCTTCTGCGCAACACGCTGGTTGCGGCGGCGCGACGCTTTGACGCCACGATCGGCGAAATCTAGCTTTTTGCCGGTGGCCGTTCTATGACACGGCAGACATGTTCAACAGCAGGCAGCTGACAGCCCATGGCCATGGACCAGATCATTCTTTTCGCCGCGCTCGGCATCGTTGCCGGCATTCTCGGATGGGGCGTGCTGACAATGGCGCGCGGCGGCGAGTACAATATCAAGAATTCCAACAGGATCATGCGCTACCGCATTATCTTCCAGGCCATCGCGCTTGTGGTGATCCTGATCCTGATCTGGTGGAAACGCGGCTAGGCCCTCGCAGCCCCCGCAACCGCCGACGCGTCGGCACATGACAACAACACCCAGGGACTCCCGCTGATGGTAAAGCTGAACAAGATCTACACCCGCACCGGTGACGGTGGCGAGACAAGCCTCGTCAATGGCCGCCGCGTGGCCAAGCATTCGCGCCGTCCGGCAGCCTTTGGCGAGGTCGACGAGGCGAATTCGGTAATCGGTCTGGCACGGCTTCATTGCGAGGGTGACGCCGACGAGATGCTTGGCCGGATTCAGAACGACCTGTTCGATCTCGGCGCCGATCTGGCCACGCCGGAAAGTGATTCGCCGGCATTGCGGATCACCGACGATCAGGTGGCCCGCCTGGAGACCGAAATCGACAGGCTGAACGCCGACCTGCAGCCCCTGACCTCCTTTATCCTTCCGGGCGGCTCGCCGGCATCGGCATGGCTTCATCTGGCGCGCACTGTTGCCCGCCGCGCCGAGCGCAAGATGACCGAGCTGGCGACCGAGGAAGTGGTCAGCGAGCCGGCCATGCGCTATATCAACCGCCTGTCCGACCACCTGTTCGTGCTGGCGCGAATCCTGAATGAAGGCGGCAAAACCGACGTCCTGTGGCGTCCCGGACAAAATTCAGGCCAGAATTAAACAAGTTTTCGCTGTTCCGGGGGTTTATCACTCGGGCAGATAACCGGATTTCTGACAGAGGAGCATGAAATGAAGGTGCTAGTCCCGGTCAAGCGTGTGATCGACTACAACGTCAAGGTACGCGTCAAGGCCGACAACAGCGGTGTCGAGCTCGCCAATGTGAAAATGGCGATGAACCCGTTCGACGAGATCGCGGTCGAGGAAGCGCTGCGCCTGAAAGAGGCCGGCGGAGCCGACGAGGTGGTCGCCGTCTCGATCGGGCCGACCCAGAACCAGGAAACCATCCGCACCGCCCTTGCCATGGGCGCGGACCGCGGCATCCATATCGAAGCTCCGCATGAAGTCGAGCCGCTCGCCGTCGCGAAGCTGCTGAAGGCTGTCGTCGAGCGCGAAGAGCCGGGCCTTGTCTTTGTCGGCAAGCAGGCCATCGATGATGACTGCAACCAGACCGGCCAGATGCTGGCCGCGCTTCTTGGCTGGGCGCAGGGCACCTTCGTTTCGGGCATCGAGATCAAGGGCGACAGTGCTGCCGTCGTCCGCGAGGTCGATGGCGGCCTCGAGCATCTGGAAGTGAAGATGCCGGCCGTCGTGACCGTCGATCTTCGCCTGAACGAGCCGCGCTATGCTTCGCTGCCGAACATCATGAAGGCAAAGAAGAAGCCGCTTGATTCGATGAGCGCAGACGAGCTCGGCGTCGATGTCACGCCGCGCCTCGCCATCACCCGCGTCGAAGAGCCGCCTGCCCGCGAGGCCGGAATCAAGGTATCTGATGTAGGTGAACTGGTAGACAAACTGAAAAACGAAGCAAAGGTGATCTGATCATGAGCATCCTGATTCTGGCAGACCATGACAACGGCCAGCTGGCAGCCGCCACGCTGAACACCGTGACCGCAGCCACCCAGATCGGTGGTGACATTCATGTCCTCGTCGCCGGCGACGCCAGCGGCGATGTGGCCAAGGCCGCTGCCGCGATTGCCGGCGTGTCGAAGGTTCTCACCGCCGGGGCCGACGCCATGGCGCACGGCATTGCCGAGAACATCGCACCGCTGATCCAGTCGATGGCATCGGGCTACAGCCACCTGATGGCTCCGGCGACCACCACCGGCAAGAACATCATGCCGCGTGTCGCCGCCCTGCTCGACGTGATGCAGGTCTCCGACATCATCAAGGTCGAGAGCGCCGACACATTCCAGCGCCCGATCTATGCCGGCAACGCCATCGCCACCGTGACCTCGAACGAGGCGGTCAAGGTCGTCACTGTCCGCAGCACCGCCTTCGAGGCGGCAGCAGCGGAAGGCGGCAGCGCTTCGATCGAAGCTGTCGACAGCGGTGCGGACAGCGGCCTGTCTTCCTATGTGAAGTCCGAGCTTTCCAGCTCCGAGCGTCCGGAACTGACCAGCGCGCCGATCGTCATCTCCGGTGGCCGCGGCATGCAGGACGGCTCCAACTTCGCCATGCTGGAAAAGGTGGCCGACAAGCTCGGCGCCGCCGTCGGTGCCTCGCGCGCCGCCGTCGATGCCGGTTTTGTCCCGAACGACTATCAGGTCGGCCAGACAGGCAAGGTCGTGGCGCCTGACCTTTATGTCGCCGTCGGCATTTCCGGTGCCATCCAGCACCTCGCCGGCATGAAGGACAGCAAGGTCATCGTCGCCATCAACAAGGACGAAGAGGCGCCGATCTTCCAGGTTGCCGATTTCGGCCTGGTCGCAGACCTGTTCGAAGCCGTTCCCGAGCTGGAAGGCAAGCTCGGCTGACGCCGCGCTGCATCCTGAAGCACGAAAGGGCGGCCTCGGGCCGCCCTTTTTCGTCATGCACAGCTGGTCCGGATCAATCGGCAACCAGCTTGCGGACCATCTCCAGCATCTCCGGCTCGTCCCATTCGAACGGGCCGACAAAGCGCCACGCGGCCTGCTGGCCCGGCGGCAGCACGAAGCTCGTCGGCAGACCGCGGACCTCCATCTCGCGTGACAGCTTGGCACGCGGATCAAAACCGAATTTCACATTTTCCACTGCGGCGACGCCATGCGTCTCGAGAAATGGCAGCGCTTTCTTCGCCCCGCCACGGTCGATCGAGACCAGCAGGACCGTGACGCCGTCATCGGCCAGCGCCGCGGCGGCGCGGCCAAGCGCCGGAAGCTCGGCGATGCAGGGCGCGCACCAGGTCGCCCAGAAATTCACCAGAACCGGACCTTCCCCGAGATCCGCCATGGCAAAGCCTGCGCCATTCTCGTCGACCAGCGGCGATGTCATCGCGGGCGCGTCCTCGTGTGGCGGCGCATCCGGGGCCGCAAGCACGGGCGATGCCCCGATCAGCAGGGCGGCACATGCCAGCCGCGCCATCACCCGTGATTTTGGCTGTAAAATCGACAAAAGCCGTCTATAAAACATGGAATTTTCCAGAATATGGGGTTGTGCCGCCGACAGGATCGCGGACATATCAGGCCATGACCGAAAAGGACACACCGGACAGCGCGAAGTCTAGCATCTGGGGCGGACGCTTCTCAAGCGGCCCCTCGCAGCTGATGCAGGACATCAACGCCTCGATCGACTACGACAAGCGGCTGTACCGTCAGGACATCGCCGGGTCGCGCGCGCATGCCAGCATGCTGGCGGCCTGCGGCATCATCTCCGAATCCGACCGCGACGCCATTCACGGCGGACTGGACACCATCGGTGCCGAGATCGCCGCCGGGGACTTCACCTTTTCAGCCGCGCTCGAGGACATCCATATGAACATCGAGTCGCGGCTTGCCGAGCTGATCGGCGAGCCGGCGCGCCGGCTGCATACGGCACGCTCGCGCAATGACCAGGTGGCGACCGATTTCCGGCTCTGGGTTCGCGAGCTGATCGATTCCGTGGACGAGGCGCTGGCCGGCCTGCAGGCCGTGCTGTTGCGCCGCGCCGAAGAACATGCCGACACGCTGATGCCGGGGTTCACCCATCTGCAGACAGCGCAGCCCGTGACCTTCGGCTTTCACCTGATGGCCTATGTCGAGATGTTCGGGCGCGACCGCGGCCGTTTTGCCGATGCGCGCGCGCGTCTCAATGAATCGCCGCTTGGCGCCGCCGCGCTTGCCGGCACCGGCTTTCCGACCGACCGCCAGATGACGGCGGAGCTTCTCGGCTTCGACCGGCCGATGGCGAATGCGATGGATGCCGTCTCCGACCGTGACTTTGCGCTGGAATTCCTGTCTTCTGCCGCCATCTGTGCGGTTCACATGTCCCGCCTTGCAGAGGAAATGGTGATCTGGTGTTCCGACAGGTTCGGCTTTATCGCCCTGTCCGATGCCTTTACCACCGGGTCCTCGATCATGCCGCAGAAGCGCAATCCTGATGCCGCCGAGCTGGTGCGCGCCAAGCCGGGCCGGATCATCGGCGCGCTGAACGGGTTGCTGATCGTGCTGAAAGGTCTTCCGCTTGCCTATGGCAAGGATATGCAGGAGGACAAGGAAGGCGTGTTCGACGCCGCCGACGCGCTCGGCATCGCGCTTGCCGCCACCACCGGCATGGTCGCCGACATGACCGCCCGGCCGGAGAATATGCGCGCCGCCCTTGAACAGGGATTTCCGACCGCCACCGACCTCGCCGACTATCTTGTCCGCGATCTCGGCCTGCCGTTCCGCGAAGCGCATCATGTCAGCGGATCGATCGTTGCCATCGCCGCCGGCAAGGGCTGTGACCTCGACGCGCTGAGCCTCGAGGAGATGCAGCAGGTGGAGCCGCGTATCACCGCGGCGGTGATGGACATCCTGTCCTGCGAGGCCGCCGTCGCCATGCGCAGGAGCTTTGGCGGCACCGCGCCGGACGAGGTGCGGGCGCGCATCGCCGAGGCGCGCGCGCGTTACGGGATCGGCGCGGCCTGACCCGCATTGAGACGAGGGAGACACAGAGATGAAGCTGAGACAGATTGCCATGGTGATGCTGATGCTGGCGCTGACCGCCACCGGCCTGACAGCCTGCGGCAAGCGCGGTGAACCTTACCGCCCGTCCGAAATCCCGGCGAAATCGGGCGACAGCACCTCCTGATCCGCACTCTACCGCTTTGCTTTGCCGCCCTTGCCGGGCGCTATTCCAAGGGAATATGACAGATGTCCGCATTCGCACGTGATGACCAGGGCCGGCTTTGCGCCGGGGGCATGCCGCTCGGCGACATTGCCGCCAGCCATGGCAGCCCGCTCTATGTCTATTCCGGTGACGGCATCCGCGATGATTATCGCCGCTTTGCCGCCGCAGTGGCGCCGGTAGACGGGTCTGTCCATTTTGCGCTCAAGGCCAATTCGGCACTTGGCGTCATCGGCCTGCTGGCGCGGCACGGCGCCGGCGCGGACATTGTTTCCGGCGGCGAGATGGCACGCGCGCTGGCCGCCGGCATCCCGGCGGAAAAGATCGTCTTTTCCGGTGTCGGCAAGTCGGCCGAGGAGATCGGCGCGGCACTTGATGCAGGCATCGGCCAGATCAATGCCGAGAGCCCGCAGGAGGTCGAGGCCATCAGCCAGATCGCGGCGGCGCGCGGCGTGCAGGCGCCGGTGGCGCTTCGGGTAAATGTCGATGTGGCGCCGAAGACCCATGCGAAAATCTCCACAGGCCAGCGTTCCACGAAATTCGGTGTCTCCACCTCGCAGAACGAGGCCGCGGACCTCTATC
The DNA here is from genome assembly GCA_011522725.1 of Rhodospirillaceae bacterium. Lineage (GTDB taxonomy): Bacteria > Pseudomonadota > Alphaproteobacteria > Puniceispirillales > Puniceispirillaceae > UBA8309. Next base: position 54,725 of record WTIL01000106.1, on the reverse strand, counting down.
GCAAGATGGCGGCGGACCCGCATATCCGGCCGGCCGGCCTTGCCGTGCATATCGGCTCGCAGATTTTGGAGCTCGACCCGTTCGAGCGCGCCTATTCGGCGCTGCTGTCTTTCGGCACCGCCTTGCGTGACGAAGGGCTGGAAGTGCCTGTTCTCGACCTTGGCGGCGGCATCGGCGTCGACTACCAGGATGGCACGCCAACCGATTTCACCGCTTACGGCGAGCTTGTCTCGCGCCTGTTCGCCGATAGCGGCTTTCAGCTCGGCTTTGAGCCCGGCCGCTCGATTGTCGCCAATAATGGTGTTCTGCTGACCCGGGTGATCTATGTGAAGGACGGCGACAACAAGCGGTTCGCAATCGTCGATGCGGCGATGAACGACCTGCTCCGCCCGACCCTGTATGAGGCCCATCACGACATCCGGCCAGTGGGTCCCGAAGGTGCGATTGAAGGTCCGGCCGATATCGTCGGTCCGGTCTGCGAGACAGGCGACTATCTGGGTCTGGACAGGATGATGCCCTCGCTTGCCGCCGGCGACTGCCTTGCCGTGATGTCGGCAGGTGCTTACGGCGCGGTGATGGCGTCGAGCTACAACACCCGCCCGCCGGCCGGCGAGGTGATGGTGCTGGATGGTGAAGTCCATATCCTGCGGCGCAGGCGCGACGTCGCCGAACTTCTTGCCGAGGAAATCATCCCCGACTTCGGTTAGGGATCGCGGATCAGAAGGAGCTGCCGGCGACCGGGTCGGCGCGCATCGTCACCGTCACCGTCGGCTCGAGCCCTTCGCCAAGAACAAGCTGTGTGAAAAATTCGCTGGCCATCGCCGGACGGATCACGCTGTCGTCGGGCTGTATGACGTGGCTGCCAAGCGGATCACCGCTTGCCGACAGGATCGTCACCTCGAGCGACGGCGCGTGCGCATAGACTGCCGACCGGTTCATCAGCTTGCCGCGCAGCCGCAATGTGTCACCGGCATAATCGGCCTTCAGATCGACAATCTGCAGCTTGTCGGTCTGCGGCTGCACCGTCAGCCCCGCCTTGTCGAACACGCCGATCAGGCCCGGCACATAGGCCGTGATCGTGGCCCGCTGTGTCACCGCACCGATGGCAATACCGAGAACCATTACGAGGATGATCAACGGCGTCAGCACAGCGCCGACGGCACTCCGCATTTCACCGGGATCCGCTTCGGGCACCAGCATCGGCGGTTCAGCCTGCCAGACATGCGCGCAGACCGAACAGCGCACCGCCTGGCTGCCGTCGCCAATACGTTCGCTGTCGATGCGAAACACGGTCTCGCAATTCGGGCAGGTGAGAAGCATAGGCCCTGTGTCGTCTCTTGGTGATTCCCGTCGGGCAGTGTAGTCCCCTGTGGCGTCAGGTCAAAGGTCATCCTGCGAAAACAATGCTCCGTAAAAACCATGGCCTGCGAAAACCATGGCCGCCTTCGCGCCGGCTTTTTGCCTTCGGAGCGCCTGCTTCTGTGCTATGATCCTTCGTCCAACGACGACAACCGGCGGATAACCATGACACAGGCAGACGAAGGCACAGCGCGCCGACGCCCGGCATCCCTGCCGGCGCCTTACCGCCGTATCCTGCGCTATCTTCTGGCCTATGCCGTCCTTGCAACGGCGACGCTTGTCGCCGGATTGCAGCACTTCGTCCTGACACTGCCACAGGCAACAACAGGCGCCATCCAGTATACCGACGGTATCGTCGTGGTGACCGGCGGGCAGCAGCGGCTTGATGACGGGCTGGAATTGCTGACGGCGGGCAAGGCGGAGCGCATGCTTATTTCCGGTGTCGGCGAGGGCGTCAACCGGGCGGTGCTCGTCCAGGAACTGGGGCTCGACGACCGCGAGGCCGGCGCCCTTTTCTGCTGTGTCGAGCTGGATTTCACGGCCGACAACACCCGCGGCAACGCCGCCGCGACGAAACAATGGGCCGGCGAGCATGGCATGCGGTCGGTGAGGCTGGTGACGGCAAGCTATCACATGCCGCGCGCACTGGTGGTGTTTGCCCGTGAAATGCCGGATCTGGATATCTATCAGTGGGCCGTCATGCCAGAGGACCTGCAGATCCAGAACTGGTGGTTCGACCGGGCGATGTTCCGGCTGCTGTCGCGCGAATATGTGAAATATCTGGCCGAAACCATCAGCATCTGAGGCATCGCCCGCAGACGGAACCGGAAGTCTGGACCGTCAGCCCGGACTGTCGGCTTTGGTCCCCGGCCTTTCCTCAGCTTTGGCCGGCATCAATGATCGAGCGCCTGATTTCGCGGGTGCGGCTGAACAGCGTCTCGAGCTTGTCCTTCTCGCCCCAGCGGATGGCCCGTTGCAGATAGGACAGATCCTCGGAAAACCGCTGCAGCATCTCGAGAACAGCTTCATCATTATTGATGAAGACGTCACGCCACATCACCGGGTCGGAAGCGGCGATCCGCGTGAAATCACGGAAGCCGGACGCCGAGAAGCGGATCACATCGTTTTTGAGCTGGCTTTCCAGATCGACCGCGGTGCCGACGATGGTATAGGCGATCAGGTGCGGCAGATGCGATGTCAGCGCCAGCACCTTGTCATGATAGTCGGCATCCATCCGCTCGCTGACCGATCCCATGCCGGTTACGAAGCTCTCGAACCGGACGACCTCGTCTTCCGGCACCTCGCGCGGCAGCACCAGCCAGTACCGGCCGTCAAAAAGCTCGGCAAAACCGGCCGCCGGACCTGAATGTTCGGTGCCGGCAAGCGGGTGCGAGGGAATCCAGTGAATATCGCCGGAGATATGCGGGTCCACATCGCGAAGCACGGAACGTTTCGTCGATCCGGTATCGGTCAGCACGGCACCGGGCTTCATCGCCGGCACGATCTGCGCGGCAAGGGGGCCAAGCGCGCCGACAGGCACCGCCATGACCACAAGATCGGCATCCTGCACGGCGGCCACGGCATCGGTCGTCACATGATCGACAAGCCCCAGCTTTTCGATTTCACCTGCCTTGGCGGAATCGATCTCGCAGCCGGTAACGCTGGCGGCAAGCCCCGCGCGCCGCGCGGCAAGGGCGATCGATGCGCCGATCAGGCCGACGCCGATAATGGCAATCTTGTCATAAATGATGGTCATGACACGCTTCTAGTCTGTCTTGCCGTTGCTGGCAATGACGCCAATCACCCGCGCGCCGTCACCGGCAGCGCCGTCCAGGCGCCCGGAAACCACTTCCAGCTCCGGCCCATTCGTGCCCTGACGAGCAACCAACGTGCATTCTTCGGTCACCGGATCGGCAGGCTGGCGCCCGATCATCCACACCGGCACCAGCGTCGAACTGCCAACCGGCGGCGTGCGGGCAATGACATGGAGCCCCTCCTCCCCGAGCAGCCAGCCGGCCATCCCGGCCTCGCAACCGGCCGGCAGAAGCGCAATGTCCGCACCGTCGGCCATCGCCTGTCTCACCGAAGCAAGGTCATCACAGCCAATGGTCGTGAAAAAGCCGCCGAAATGCCAGCCGGCAACGGCCATGGCGTCGCGATGGACGGCGATGGTCATGCTGTCGCTCTGCAGCGCGGTGCTGGCGGTCATAAGCTGGCGCCACAGATTGACGACAAGCCCGGCGGGAAGGTCCGGCGCGGAGGCGACCAGGCGGGCCATCACCTCGGCCTCGCGTCCCGGGCGATAGGCAGCGCCGCCATTCTTTGCCGCGATCACGTCGGCGGCCAGCACCATCCGGCGCCGGACGAGCGCCAGAATTTCATCATCCAGCTGATTGATGGTCTGGCGCAGCTCGCTGAGTTTATCGGTCATCGCGCTCGAAACAGGCAGGTTCAAAACAAATCCGGATCAGGGCAGAGGCCCTGAATGATGCCGGGACGGGGTGTCTTGTCCACCATTGCCCGACGCTTCGTCTATAGCAGACCCGACGGGGACGGTGCCAGTCAATCTGTTGGCGTGTCACGACAGCCCTACAGGAACCCCGGCAGTAACCTCGGCAGGAACCCGGATCAGCTGCCCTCCGCACCCTCGGCCATGGAGCCGGCGCTTATCGATCCCGACGGGCGCGGCGCC
>WTIL01000106.1:46372-50574 GCA_011522725.1 Rhodospirillaceae bacterium | reverse complement strand
CTCCGCACCCTCGGCCATGGAGCCGGCGCTTATCGATCCCGACGGGCGCGGCGCCAGCTTGCCCGCCGCCACGGCAGCGCGGCTTGTCACACGGCTTGTTTTTCCGGCCGGCGCATAGAGGTTCTTTTCCGCCTCGACCACAAGCACGCCGCCAATGCCGGGCGACCAGTTGCTGCCGATCCGCTCGATCTGCGGGCCGAATCTGAGAAAAAGTCCCAGCGCCGCCGGCGGCATGAACAAGGCAGTCTGCGCCCGCACCGGCTTGAAGCCATGATCGGCCAGAAGCTTGCGAAGCTGGCCGCGGGAAAAGGGCCTGCCATGGCCAAACGGGGTTTTTTCCGCGCGCGCCCACAAGCCGTTTCGGTTGGGCACCATCACCAGCAGCCGTCCCGCGCCGTCGAGAACGCGCCAGCACTCGTCAAGCAGGCGGCTGGGACTGGGGTCGAACTCGAGCGCGTGGACAAGAAGCAACCGGTCAAGTTGCACATTCTGCAGCGGCAGCGACCGGCCATTCACCAGCGCTGAACGGTTCGGGCCCTTGGGCGGCCACGGGCGCGGGCCGAGGCGCATCGGCGTGAATGACAGTACCGGCGGCCGCTCTTCGGTCCGCAGCACAGGCGGCGGATAGCCGATGGCGACATTGCAGGCATTCGGGGCACGGCTCCAGAAATCACCGACGGTCCGGCGCAGCCTCATGGCCACATGCCTGCCCTGCCGCGTGCGGTAATAATCGTGAAAGTCCGAAGAATCCTCAAACACAGATCAGCTGTCTCCTGTCGGTCACTCCCGTGTCGGTCATTCCCGGATGGCACAGGCCACTCCGGTATGGACCCAGCCTAGCACAGGACGGGTGTTACAGGATCACAGTCCGGACAGCTCATAGGCGATCTCGCGGCAATCCTCATAGGCGTCGGGCTTGGCCGTGCGCACGCGCACCGCGGCCACGCCGGGCAAGGCGCCAAGCGCGTCGTACAACTCGCGCGCCAGCGTTTCCTGAAGGTCGAAATGGCGTGATCCGGCGATCTCCAGAATGGCATTGCGGATGAGGTCGTAATTCAGCGCCTCGTCGAGCGAATCGGATTGCGGCTCGCTGCCGTCGGCCAGAAGGATTTCGGCGTCTATGATTACCCGCTGCGGACCCAGCCTTTCATGGTCATAGGCGCCGATCCGGCAAGCGCATTCCAGCCCTTCGAGAAAAAAACGGCGTGTCGGCATGGGGGATCGCTCCTGGTATCCGGTTTTCAGAATCCCGCGACCACCCAGTCGGGGGTGATGCCGCAGGCGTCGATCATATCATCGGCACCGCCGGCGGCGAACAGGCCGTAGCCGGTCAGCAGCACGGTCTGCATGCCCGCCGCCCCGCCGCCGAGGATATCGGTATGGAGGCTGTCACCGATCATGGCCACACGGCGCCGGTCGAACAACCGTCCGTAATGCGCCGCCATCCGGTCAAGCACGAGATCAAAGGACGGCCCGTGCGGCTTGCCGTACCAGCGCGGCAGAATGCCGGTGGCCTGCGCGGCACGCGCCGCCCAGTATCCGGGCTCGGCCGTGAAGCCGCCCTCGACCGGCGCGCTGACATCGGGATTCGCCACCAGCAGTTCGCACCCGCCGCGGCCAAGCGCCTGCTCCAGCCTGTTTTGATGATCTTCCGTCCAGCCTGCCGACCCCAGAAAGGCAAACGCCGTCGCCCGGTCGAACAGGCCGTCGCCATCGGACGGAAGGGTCAGCTCTCCCCCGACGCCGAGCGGGCGCGCGGCGGGGCCCAGCGCCGCCACCACGCGGCCGTCCGCAAGCGACGGCAATGCCGCCTCAAGCGAATCGCGGCTGGAGACCACCTGCGCACGCGCCAGATCCAATCCCCAGTTCCGGTATTTCTGCCAGCTGGCATCGGCGCCCTGCCCGGCGCCGTTTGTCAGCACCATCACCGCGATCCCGCGCGCCTCGGCCTCGTCAAGAAAATCGAGAATGCCGTCGATCAGGCTGCCGCCGATATTGATCACCCCGAACCCGTCGAGAACCAGCGCATCGACATGCGGCAGGATGTCGGCAAGCCTGCCGGTCCGGCGCGGACCGCCCGGCACCGACCTTGCCGCAGGCATCTGGCCGCGAAGCGCCTCGTAGATCCTGATGATGTCATCAAGGGTGATGGCGTCCGGCGCTGGCATGCGCAGGCTGGCTGGTACGGTCATGCAAACCTCGAATGCTTATCCGGAACTGACGGAAATCAAAATTGACGGAGCCCAAATCAACGAGCCCGAAATTAACGGTGCGGCGCGCCTCAGTTCAGCTCGGCCGCGGTAATGAACTCGCCGAATGCCTCGCACCATATCAGCACCGCCGGATAATCGCCAACCGTGATGCCGGGCGGCACATCGAGGCTGAAATTGCTGAAGGCCTTGACCTCGCCGACCTGTACAGACTGGTCCTTGATCTTCAGGAAGGATGCCTCGTCGGTGGCGAGTGAGGGTGTCAGATACAGCCGGTAATCGGGTCCCGGCGAGATTTTGCCCTCCAGCCAGATACGCGTATCGCTGGCCCGGACCGTTCCCTCGCCCCAGTGAAAGGCGTCGGAGCCGGGAAGGTCGCGGGTAAAGGTGCCGCTCCGCTCGGCGCTCGCCTCGAGCTGGGCAAGGGCGGCGGTGTCGAGCCCCTTTTCCTCGGTCAGGATCGGCAGGAAATAGACGCCAAGCGCGAAGCCTATCACGAGGCCGGCGGCAAATTTCGCCGTGCCGAACAGAATGATGTGGCGGCGGGCGAAATCGAGAAGGGGCTTGATCATCGGCGGATGTCCCGTTGGTTACGTCGCAATTGCGGATGGCACGGCGTTGTGCCAGCATCCGGACGCACTATAGCCAAGGTCATGTGTGATGGGCAGGGGTTAAGGCATCGCGCGGCTTCACAATCGCGCGCATCGCCGGTCTGGACCTGAAAGCGCTATTCGGTAACGACAATGGCAGCAAAATTCGGGGAACAAGAGCATGCGGCTGGACACGCTGGAAACCTTCATCGCCGGAACACCGCCGCCCGGCCATGGCGGGCGCTATTTCATCTTTGTGCGGCTGACCACCGCCTGCGGCATCACCGGCATCGGCGAGATCTATTCCGCCAGTTTCGCGCCGGAAGTCGTCTGCCGGATGGCCGAGGACATGTTCGCCCGCTATCTGGAGGGCCGGGCGCCCGACCGGATCGAGCATTTCTGGCGTCAGGCGCACGGATCGGGATTCACCCACCGCCCCGACACATCGGTGCAGGGGGTCGTCAGCGGCCTCGAGATGGCCTGCTGGGATATTGTCGGCAAGGCGCTCGACAGGCCGGTCTACGCGCTTCTTGGCGGGCTGGTGAATGAGCGGCTGCGGACCTACACCTATCTCTACCCGCCGGAAGGCGCCGATCCGGCGGAGTTCTACAACGACCCGCATGCCAGCGCCGAAGTCGCGGCAGCCCGTGTCGCCGAGGGATTCTCCGCCGTGAAATTCGACCCGGCAGGCCAGTATACGGTCTATGACGGGCGCATGCCCGATCTCGAGGCCATCGCCCAGTCGGTGGCTTTCTGCCGCGAGATACGCGCCGCTGTCGGCGACCGCGCCGACATGCTGTTCGGCACCCATGGCCAGTTCACCGCCGCCGGCGCATTGCGCCTGGCACGGCAGCTGGAGCCGTTCGACCCGCTGTGGTTCGAGGAGCCGTGCCCGCCCGATATGCCCGAGGAAATGGCAAAGGTCGCGGCCGGCACATCGATTCCGGTGGCCACCGGCGAGCGGCTGTGCAGCAAGTTCGAATTTGCGCGGGTGCTGGATCTCGGTGCGGCAGCCATTCTGCAGCCCGACCTTGGCCGCGCCGGCGGCATTCTCGAGGGCAAGAAGATCGCCGCCATGGCGGAAACCAGATATGTGCAGGTGGCACCGCATCTCTATTGCGGTCCGGTGGCGGCGGCGGCGAACATCCAGCTTGCCGCCTGCATTCCCAATTTCCTGATCCTGGAATCCATCGGCAAGATGGACGGGTTCCATGCGGCGCTGCTGAAACAGCCGCTTCAATGGGAGGACGGCTACATCATTCCGCCGGCCGCCCCCGGCCTCGGGATCGAGCTGGACGACGCTGTGGTGGCGGCCCATCCATGGACCGGCGACAGGCTGCATCTCGAAATGGGAAGCGAGCCGCACGACCCGAAACGCCACGGACCGTTCGGCGGCGGATGA
>WTIL01000106.1:0-46272 GCA_011522725.1 Rhodospirillaceae bacterium | reverse complement strand
GCCGGATCACTGGTGGTGATATCTGCCTGAAACCCAAGCGCAATAAAGCGATTGCGGTCTTGACAGGCGCGCGCCGAGGCGTATATTCCAGCGCAATCCGCTTTGGGGTTCCAGAGCGGTATGTTTTTGCTTTCCGCCCAACCCGGGCGTCGCCGCCCGACAAGAGCGATCCCGCTTGCATCACAGGCGGCGGGAAACACGGCAGCGACCGTTGTCCGGCGGAGCGGAAAGAACAAGGATGGAAGCCATGTATGCGTTGGTAAGAACAGGCGGCAAGCAGTACCGCGTGGCCAAGGACGACACTATTCTGGTCGAGCGGATCGCCGCTGACGAAGGCGCCGAGGTGATTCTCGACGATGTCGTCATGCTTGGCGACGGCGACAAGGTCACGATCGGGACCCCGCGGGTTGAAGGTGCGGCCGTGAGCGCCACGGTTGTCAGCCAGACCCGTGGACCGAAGATCATCATCTTCCGCCGCAAGCGCCGCAAGAATCATCGCCGCACCCAGGGCCATCGCCAGGACCTGACGCTGCTGAAGATCAATGCCATTGCCGAAGACGGCAAGTCGCTGAAGCCGAAAGCGGCACCGGCCAAGAAGGCCGCCGCCAAGGAAGAGGCAGCACCGAAGGCAGCAGCAAAGAAGGCCGCCGCCAAGAAAGCGGCGCCGAAGGCAGAAGCCAAGGCAGCGCCGAAGAAGGCAGCTGCCAAGAAGACCGCCGCCAAGAAGGCAACCGCGAAGAAAGCGGCTGCCAAGAAAGCGGCAAAGTCCTAAATCCGGCGCGCGGCGCGCACCAACAGCTTAAGGGAGCTGGAAAATGGCACATAAAAAAGCAGGTGGTAGCTCACGTAACGGTCGCGACTCAGCCGGTCGCCGTCTTGGCGTGAAGAAGTTCGGCGGCGAATCGGTTCTCGCCGGCAACATCATCATGCGCCAGCGCGGCACCAAGGTTCATCCCGGCGAGAATGTAGGCATGGGCAAGGACCACACGCTGTTCGCCCTTGTCGAGGGCAAGGTCGCTTTCAAGGAGAAGTCCGGCGGCCGCATGTTCGTGAACGTGCTGCCAGCCGCCGAGGCTGCCGAGTAGGCTTCCGGTTGCAAAGACACCGGGCGCCTGTGACGGCGGCCCGCCCAAGGGGATGACGGTATCGTTGTCCCCTTTTTGATTGCCGGCCCCGTTTGCCACGGGGCCATCCCCCTGCCATGCTGCGCCATGGTGTGACAACCCGCTGCCGGACGTGACAATGAAGTTTCTGGATCAGGCCAAGATCTTTATCCGATCGGGACATGGCGGCCCTGGCGCCGTCAGTTTCCGGCGCGAGGCGCATGTGCCGTTCGGCGGGCCGGACGGCGGTGATGGCGGCCGCGGCGGCGATGTGGTCGCACGCGCGGTGGCCGGCCTGAACACGCTGATCGACTACCGCTACCAGCAGCATTTCAAGGCGCAGTCGGGCCGCCCCGGCGCGGGCCGTGACCGATTCGGCGCGTCCGGCGACCATGTCGCGCTGAAACTCCCCGTCGGCACACAGATTCTGGCCGAGGACCAGGAAACCGTGCTTGCCGACCTGACCGAGGAAGGCCAGGAATTCATCCTTGCCAAGGGCGGGGCCGGCGGCAAGGGCAACGCCTTTTTCAAATCCTCGACGAACCGCGCCCCGCGCAAGTCACAGCCCGGCGAGACCGGACAGGAAATGTGGGTCTGGCTGCGGCTGAAGCTGATCGCCGATGCCGGACTGCTCGGCATGCCGAATGCCGGCAAGTCCACTTTCCTTGCCGCGGTGTCGGCGGCGCGGCCGAAAATCGCCGATTACCCGTTCACCACGCTTCATCCCAATCTGGGTGTCGTCGGTGTGGACGAGCGTGAATTCGTGGTCGCCGACATTCCCGGACTGATCGAGGGCGCGCATCAGGGCGCCGGCCTCGGCCACAGGTTCCTTGGCCATGTCGAGCGATGCCGTGTATTGCTGCATCTCGTCGACGTGACCGGCGAGGACCCGGTCGCCGCCTGGAAGACGCTGCGGTCCGAGCTTGCCGCCTATGGTGCCGAGCTCGCCAAGAAGCCGGAAATCATCGCGCTGAGCAAGGTCGATGCCTCGCCCGAAGGCTATGCCGAGGATGTCGCCGACGCGCTTCGCGACGCCGGTGCCGGCGAGATCACCACCTTGTCATCGGTCAGCGGTGCCGGCGTGCGCCCGCTGCTGCGCCAGCTGGTGAAGCAGATCGACATCGCGCGCGAGGCCGAGGCGCCGGTGAAGGAGCCGGAGCCATGGTCGCCATAACCGACGCCGCAAGCGATGCGGCAGCCGCGATCGAATCGGCCGGCACCATCATCATCAAGATCGGATCATCGCTTCTGGTCGAGGATGCGCATGGCGCGGTGAACGCCGCCTGGCTTGCCGGTGTCGCCGGCGATATCGCCATGCTGCGCGAGGCCGGCAAGAATGTCGTCGTCGTCTCGAGCGGGGCGATCGCGCTCGGCCGGCGCGAGCTTGGCATCGACAGCCGCGAGCTGGCGCTCGAGGAAAAACAGGCCGCCGCCGCCACCGGCCAGGTCACGCTGGCGCATGCCTGGCGCGAGGCGCTGGCGGCGCATGGCATCGGGGTGGCGCAGATCCTGCTGTCGCCGGAGGACACCGAGACCCGCCGCCGGCACCTGAACGCGCGCGCCACAATGGGCGCGCTTCTCGAGCTCGGCGCGGTGCCGGTTGTCAACGAGAACGACACGGTGGCGACAGCCGAAATCCGCTTCGGCGACAATGACAGGCTGGCCGCCCGTGTGGCGGCGATGATCAGCGCCGACCTTCTGGTGCTGCTGTCGGATATCGACGGGCTCTATTCCGCGAACCCGCGTCAGTCGTCGGGCGCGGTGCATGTGCCACGGGTCGACTCGCTGAGCGACGAGGTGATGGCGATGGCCGGCAGCGCCAATGCCGCCTATGCGTCAGGCGGGATGGTCACCAAGCTGGAAGCGGCACGGATCGCGATGAATGCCGGCTGCGGCATGATCATATGCAATGGCCAGGGCGCCCGCCCGCTGAGCGCGGTGATGAGCGGCGCGCGGCATACGCTGTTCCGCGCCGAGCACAGTCCGCTGACAGCCCGCAAGCGCTGGATCGGCGGGTCACTGACGCCGCGCGGGGCGCTGCGCGTCGATGCCGGTGCGCTGCGTGCCATCAGGCAGGGGCGATCGCTCCTTCCCGCCGGCGTGACATCAGCAAGCGGCAGCTTCGATCGGGGCGACCTGATCGCCATCGAGGACGAGACCGGACAGGTGATCGGGCATGGCCTGACAGCCTATTCGGCTGCCGATACACGGGTGATCCTGGGTCACAAAAGCCGTGAAATAGAAGGTTTGCTGGGATATCGTGGCCGGGACGAGGTGGTCCATGCCGACAATCTCGTGATGCTGGAGCAAGGCGGCTGAGTGCCGCCGGACCAGGGGAGCAGCGAATGACAGTCATGACGACAGCCGCGGATACAGGTGCCGCAGATATAGATGCCGCAATGAAGGCGGGCGATCACGCCGCGCTGGTCTCGGCGCTGGTGCGCACCGCGCGCGAGGCACAGGCGGCGCTTGCCATGTCGTCCTTCGACCAACGGAAGGCCGCGCTCCATGCCGCCGCCGGGCTGATTCGCGAACATGAAGCCGAAATCCTCGCACGGAACGAGGCCGACGTCGCGCGCGCCGGGGCCAACGGCATCAGCCCCGCCTTTATCGACAGGCTGACCCTCACGCCTGCGCGAATCGAGGGCATGGCCGCCGGGCTCGACCAGATAACCGGCCTTGAAGACCCGATCGGGCGCGAACTGGCCCGCTGGAGCCGTCCGAACGGCCTCGACATCGCACGTGTCGCGACCCCTCTTGGCGTGATCGGCGTGATCTATGAATCCCGACCCAACGTCACCGTCGATGCCGGCGGGTTGTGCCTGATCGCCGGCAATGCCGCCATCCTGCGCGGCGGCAGCGACAGCCGCGAGACATCCGGTTATCTCGCCGAACTGATGGGCGCCGGGCTGCAGGCGGCGGGCCTGCCGCGCGGCGGCGTTCAGATGGTGCCGACCGACGACCGCGGCGCTGTCGGGGCGATGCTGGCGGCAAGCGGCGAGATCGACGTGATCATCCCGCGCGGCGGGCGCTCGCTCGTCGAGCGTGTGCAGACCGAGGCGCGCGTGCCCGTCTTCGCCCATCTCGAGGGCATCTGCCATCTCTATATCGACTCCGACGCCGATGCCGGCAAGGCGGTGGAGCTTGCCGTCAATGCCAAGATGCGGCGCACCGGAATCTGCGGCGCGGCGGAAACCATCCTGATCGACCGCGGCGTGGCCGGCGCCATCCTTCCCGCTGTCGGCGCGGCGCTGACCGAGGCCGGCTGCGCGGTTCGGGGTGATTCGGCAAGTTGCGAGCTGATCGCGGGCGCGACACCGGCGGATGAGGAAGACTGGCGCACCGAATATCTGGACAGCATCATTTCGGTCCGTGTCGTCGACGGGTTCGACGAGGCGGCGGCGCATATCTCGACCTATGGATCGAATCATACCGACTGCATCATCACCGAGAACGCGGACAGCGCCGAGCGCTTCCTTCGCGAGATCGACAGCGCCATCGTCATGGTCAACGCCTCGACCCAGTTCGCCGATGGCGGCGAGTTCGGCATGGGCGCGGAAATCGGCATCGCCACCGGCCGCATGCATGCCCGCGGCCCGGTCGGGGCGGCGCAGCTCACAAGTTTCAAATATCTCGTCAGGGGCAATGGCCAGGTCCGCGATGGCTGATCCCGGCCAGGCGCGCCGCCACCTGACACCGGACCTGTTCCATGACGGGCGGCGGCTTCGGATCGGCCTGTTCGGCGGGTCCTTCAACCCGGCGCATGAAGGCCATCTTCACCTGTCGGACAGCGCCGCGCGGCAGCTTGGCCTGGACGAGGTCTGGTGGCTTGTCAGCCCGCAAAATCCGCTGAAACAGCGCGACGGCATGGCGCCGCTTCGCACCAGGCTCGACGGGGCACGGCATCTGGCAGCGGCACGCCGGAAAATCCGGGTGATCGCGCCTGAATCCGGGTTCGGGTCGGCGCTCACCTGGCAGACGGTGCAGACGCTTCGCCGCCGCTGCCCCCAGCACCGGTTCTGCTGGCTGATGGGGGCCGACAACCTGGTCGGCTTTTCTGCCTGGCAGCGGCATGATGTCATCGCCCGGACCATCCCCATTGCGGTGATTGACAGGCCGGGCTATTCTTACAGGGCGTTGAGCAAAGGGGGGCTGCTTCTGCGATCCCGCCTGTCACCACGTCGGTTTGCCGCCGCGGTGTTGCGCGGGCCGAAGAGGCCGCCAGCCTGGTGCTTTATCGCTGGGCGCCGGCACCATGCGTCGGCAACAGCTCTGCGGCAGGCAGACCGGACAGGAACCGGCGCATAATCCGTCAGGGCGCATTTGTGGAGAGACACAATTAGCAAAATGCAATCGCATTTGGATCCCGACCAGATCCTCGACATGGTCACCTCTTCCCTCGATAGCGACAAAGCCGAAGACGTGCTGTCCATTCCACTGGGCGGCAAATCGTCGGTGGCCGACTATATGGTGATCGCAAGCGGCACCTCGTCGCGTCAGGTGGCGGCCATGGCCGAGCATCTGGAATTCCGGCTGAAACAGGCCGGTGTCGAAATCCTGGGCCTTGAGGGCATGCGCCAGGCGGACTGGGTGCTGATCGACGCGAATGACGTCATCGTTCACCTGTTCCGCCCGGAAGTTCGTGAATTCTACGGGCTTGAGCGCATGTGGGCCGGTGACGGCCCGCAGGAAGTGGTCACCGTCGGCAGCTAGCCGGCAGTGAATGCCGTTCCACGCCGGCGCGGCGTCGCGCGTCCCGCCGGTTTTCATCCGCTTGCCCCGAGGCGGCAGTAGCGGGAGTGCTTTCATGAAACTCGTCATCCTTGCCGTCGGCCGTGGCCGCGCCACGCCGGAACAGGAGCTTGCCACCGAATGGCTGGCGAGGCTGCCGCAAGGCGGCGAGCTCATCGAGGTGGAATCGAAACTTCCGGCAGGCGATGCGCGCCGCATGGACGAGGGACAGCGCCTGTTGCGCCACTGCCCGGACGACATCCCCCTTGTCGCCTGCGACCCGCGTGGCCGGGACACCTCGTCCGAAGCGATGGCAAGACTGCTGGCGCGCTGGCGCGACACCGGCATGGCATCCGCGTGCTTCGCCATCGGCGGCGCCGACGGCCATTCGCAGGAGCTGCTGGAGCGTGCCGAGGCCCGGATCGCCTTCGGCAGCGCCACATGGCCGCATATGCTGTTCCGCGCGATGCTGGCCGAACAGCTCTACCGGGCGACGATGATTCTCGCCGGCCACCCCTACCACCGGGGAAACTGACAGGCTATAAGACAGCATGTCCAGCACCGCTTCCCAATCAACCAGTAACGGACCCGTCATCCTGTGCATCATGGATGGCTGGGGCCTGTCACACGGCCATGAGCATAATGCCGTGGCGCTTGCCGACACGCCGAATGTCGACGCGCTGTTCGCGGCCTGGCCGCATGCGAGGCTGTCCGCATCGGGACGTGATGTCGGGCTTCCCGAAGGGCAGGTCGGCAATTCCGAGGTCGGGCACATGAATATCGGGGCCGGCCGGGTGGTCATGCAGGACCTGCCCCGGATCAACGCGGCCATGGAAGACGGCTCGCTTGCCGCGCATCCGGAACTGGCGGCACTTGGCGCGATGCTGGCCGAGACCGGAGGCCGCGTGCATGTCATGGGGCTGATGTCCAGCGGCGGCGTGCATTCGCACCGGGACCAGATGTTGGCGGTCATCAATGGTCTTCACGCCACCGGCGCCGGAATCATCCTCCATCCTTTCACCGACGGGCGCGATGTGCTGCCGAAGATGGCACAGGACGAGCTTCCTGCCTTTCTGGCGTCGCTTCCGGCTGGCGTGGCTGTCGGCACGCTGGCGGGCCGCTATTTCGCCATGGACCGCGACAACAGGTGGGAGCGCACAAAAGCTGCCTATGACGCCATCGCGCACGGCGAAGGCATCACGGCGCCGGATGCGCAAACAGCGCTCGCGATGTCCTATGACAATGGCGAGACCGACGAGTTCGTCACGCCAAAGGTGATTGCCGGCTATGACGGCATGCGCGAGGGCGATGCGGTGGTGATGGTCAATTTCCGCGCCGACCGGGTGCGCCAGACCCTGTCCTGCTGGCTGTATCCTGAAGAGACGGGATTCGCGCCGCAACCGGTCGCGCTCGCCGGTGCCATCGCCATGACATCCTATTCGGCGCGGCTCGACAGGAAGATGACGGTCCTGTTCGGCCCGCAACAGATCAGCGGCACCCTTGGCGCGGCGGTCGCCGAGGCCGGGCGTCGCCAGCTGCGCCTTGCCGAGACCGAGAAATATCCGCATGTCACCTTTTTCCTGAACGGGGGCGATGAAGCCGTGGCAGAGGGCGAGGACCGTGTTCTTGTTCCCTCGCCGAAGGTGGCGACCTATGACCTGCAGCCGGAGATGAGCGCCGCCGGCGTTCTGCAGGCCGCGCTGGACAGCATCGAAGCCGTGCGCCATGACCTGCTGGTGATCAATTTCGCCAACCCCGACATGGTCGGCCATACCGGCGATCTCGATGCGGCCGTTCGCGCCGTCGAGACAGTGGACGGCTGTGTGGGACGGCTTGCCGAAGCGGTGCTGGCGAAGGGCGGGAAGATGCTGGTCACGGCCGATCACGGCAATTGCGAGGTGATGTGGGACGATGCCGCCGGTTCGCCGCACACAGCGCATACCACGAACCTTGTTCCGGTGATCCTTGTCGGCGCCGACCGGGGAACACAGCTTGCCGACGGGCGGCTTGCCGACCTTGCGCCGAGCCTGCTTGCCATGATGGGAATCACCCCGCCTTCCGGGATGACGGGCCGGCCCCTGCAATCAGTGGCCGGCAGCTGACGCGCTGCGGTGCCAAATCGTTGCAAAACGCAAATACACCATTACATTAGCCCTACTGCGTGATCGCGCCTCAAGGAGCTTGGAATTATGGAAAACTGGACCCGCGTAAGCCGCCTTCGCCCGTGGCAAGTGGCTGTTTTCTGCGCTGCCATCTTCATGGCGGGCATGATGGCTCCGACACTGACCACGGCACAATCATCGTCGAAGGAAGAGGTGTATCGCCAGCTTGGCCTGTTTGGTGACATCTTCCAGCGGGTGCGCGAAAGCTATGTCGACGAAATCGACGATGGCGAGCTGATCGAGGCTGCCATCACCGGCATGCTGACCTCGCTTGATCCGCACTCGACCTTCCTCGACACCGAGAATTTCTCCGAGATGCAGGAACAGACCAAGGGCCGGTTCGGCGGCCTTGGCGTCGAGATCACCATGGACCAGGGCATGGTCAAGGTTGTGTCGCCGATCGATGACACGCCGGCTGCCGGCGCCGGGCTCCAGCCCGAGGATTACCTGATCGCCGTCGATGACGTCTCGATCATCGGCATGCAGCTGTCCGAGGCTGTCGAGAAGCTCCGCGGCGAGGTCGGCTCGAAGGTCACCATCAAGGTCCAGCGCGGCCAGCTGGAGCCGTTCGACGTGACCATCATCCGCGATTTCATCAAGATTCGCTCTGTCCGGTCCGAGATTTTCGACGGCATCGGCTATGTGCGGCTGACCACATTCTCGGAACAGACAACACCGGGGCTGATTGAAGCTGTCGACGATTTCTTCCGCGAAGAGGGTGACGCGCTGAAGGGCGTGGTGCTCGACCTGCGCAACAACCCGGGCGGCCTCCTGACCGAGGCGATCTCGGTCTCCGACGCGTTTCTGGAAGAAGGCGAGATCGTATCCACCCGCGGCCGCGACGCCAGCGGCGGCTCGCATGTTTACGCCAAGCCCGGTGACATCGCCCGCGGCCTGCCCATGGTGGTGCTGATCAACAGCGGATCGGCCTCGGCGTCAGAAATTGTTGCCGGCGCGCTGAAGGACCACAAGCGGGCGATCATCCTTGGCACACGTTCCTTCGGCAAAGGCTCGGTCCAGTCGGTGATTCCGATCTCCAGCACCTCTGCCATCCGCCTGACAACGGCGCGCTATTACACGCCCTCGGGTGTGTCGATCCAGGCGCGTGGCATTATGCCGGATATCGAGGTCGAACTGGCGCGGATCGAGGCTGTTGAAGGCGGTATTGTGCGCGAGGAAGACCTTCGCGGCGCGCTTGACGGCAGCGAGGCGGCAGAAAATGACACTGACGAGACTGCTGCCGAGGATGCAGAAGAAGATGCCGGGCCGGTCGACCAGTCGAAGATCGACTACCAGCTGGCTCGTGCGCTCGACCTGATTCGCGGTGTGTCTGTATTCGGTGCCCTGAAGCCTGCTTCATGAACGACATTCCCTACGCCGATCGTCCCTATCGCCCCTGTGTCGGCATCTTCCTGCTGAATGCCGACAACATGCTGTTTGCCGGCCGCCGGATCGACAACCGCGCCGAAGCCTGGCAGATGCCGCAGGGCGGGATTGATCATGGCGAAACGGTGATGGAAGCCTGCCTTCGGGAGATGGGCGAGGAAATCGGCACGCGGCAGGCCGAACTGCTGCAGGAGCATGACGAATGGCTCCACTATGACATTCCGCAGCCGCTTGCAGACAGGCTGTGGCACGGGCGGTATCGCGGCCAGAAGCAGCGCTGGGTGGCATTGCGCTACACCGGCACCGACGCCGATATCAATATCGAGACAGCGGAACCGGAATTCTGCGAATGGCGCTGGATCGCGCCGCGCGAGCTTGTCGATCTCGCCGTCCCGTTCAAGCGCGATGTCTATCAGACGCTGATGGACAGCTTTTCGGGACTGATCGAGGGCTGATACCCGCCTGATCCGATGTCGGCCCAGTCCGATGCCGACAAAAAAGCCCGGCCTGAAGCCGGGCTTTTTGCATTCCGTTTCCGGACGACGTCTAGAGCGCGGCGAGCACCGCGTTGAGGAAATCCGCCTCGGCACCGGACGCCGCATCGGCGCGGGCCTTGATGGCATCGCGGTCGGCATTGTCCAGTTCCTCTGCACGCTCGGTCAGGATGGTCACGGCCTCGCCCGATACATCGGCGAGCCCGCCATCGATCATGATACGGCTGGCAACGCGGCCATTCTCGTGGACCTCGACAATGCCGCGGGTCAGGTCGGACAGCAGCGGCGCATGCCGTGGCAGGACACCGAACAGGCCTTCCGAACCCGGTGCGACAACCATCTGCACAGGCTTCTGGACCATGATGTTCGCCGGTGTGACCAGCTCGAGTTGCGTGGTTTCGGCCATCGCCTCAATACTCCCTTGCCGTCAGGGCGCCGCTCAGGCGGCGTCCTGCATCAGCTTCTTGCCCTTCTCGATGGCCTCTTCGATGGTGCCGACCATGTAGAAGGCGGCTTCCGGAAGATGGTCATACTCGCCCGAGATGATGCCGGCGAAACCGGCGATCGTGTCATCAAGGCTGACAAGCACGCCCGGCGAACCGGTGAACACCTCGGCAACATGGAACGGCTGCGAGAGGAAACGCTGGATCTTGCGGGCGCGTGCCACAGTCAGCTTGTCCTCTTCGGACAGTTCGTCCATGCCGAGAATGGCGATGATGTCCTGCAGCGACTTGTACTGCTGCAGCACTTCCTGAACGTTACGGGCGACTTCGTAGTGACGGTCGCCGACAATCCGCGGGTCGAGCATGCGCGACGAGGAGTCGAGCGGGTCAACAGCCGGGTAGATGCCGAGCTCGGCAATCTGGCGCGACAGAACCGTTGTCGCATCGAGGTGCGCGAACGAGGTGGCCGGTGCCGGGTCGGTCAGGTCGTCGGCCGGGACGTAAATGGCCTGGACCGAGGTGATCGAACCCTTGGTGGTGGTGGTGATCCGCTCCTGCAGGGCGCCCATGTCGGTGGCCAGCGTCGGCTGGTAACCCACCGCCGAAGGAATACGGCCGAGCAGCGCCGACACTTCCGAGCCGGCCTGGGTGAAGCGGAAGATGTTGTCGACGAAGAACAGGACGTCCTGGCCTTCCTCGTCACGGAAATATTCGGCAAGCGTCAGGCCGGTCAGGGCAACGCGCGAGCGTGCACCCGGCGGCTCGTTCATCTGGCCGTAGACCAGCGCGGCCTTGGAGCCCTCGCCATCGGTCTTGATCACGCCGGATTCAACCATCTCGTGATACAGGTCGTTGCCCTCGCGGGTACGCTCGCCGACACCGGCGAAGACCGAGTAGCCGCCATGCGCTTTCGCGACGTTGTTGATGAGTTCCATGATCAGGACGGTCTTGCCGACACCGGCGCCGCCGAACAGGCCGATCTTGCCGCCCTTGGCGTAAGGCGCGAGAAGGTCGACGACCTTGATGCCTGTCACCAGGATCTCGGCTTCCGTCGACTGGTCGACATATTCCGGTGCCGGGCGGTGGATCGGATATTGCTTGGCCGACTTGACCGGCTGGCCTTCGTCAACCGGCTCGCCGATGACGTTCAGGATGCGGCCAAGGGTCTCCGGTCCGACAGGAACGGTGATCGGGGCACCTGTGTCGGCGGCGTCCGCGCCGCGAACCAGACCTTCGGTCGAGTCCATGGCGATGGTCCGTACCGAGGACTCGCCAAGATGCTGGGCCACCTCGAGAACAAGGCGCTGGCCGTTATTGTCAACCTCGAGGGCGTTCTGAATGGCCGGAAGGTGGCCTTCGAACGCGACATCGACAACGGCGCCGATGACCTGACTGATTTTGCCGATATTGTTCGCCATTTTATCCTACTCCGCGTTTGAGTCTGGTTCCGGTTACACCGCTTCGGCGCCGGAGATAATTTCGATCAGTTCCTTGGTGATGGTCGCCTGGCGGGTCCGGTTATAGACCAGGGTCAGGCGTTCGATCAGGTCGCCCGCATTGCGGGTCGCGTTGTCCATGGCGGTCATCCGCGCCGCCAGCTCGGCAGCCGATGATTCCAGCAGGGCGCTGTAGACCTGGGTTGAGATGTTGCGCGGCAGGACCGCAGCAAGAAGCTCTTCCTCGTCGGGCTCGTACTCATAGGAGACGCCGGCATCATCATCCTGCGTGTCCTCGCCGACTTCGGCGGGGATCAGGCGCTTCAGCGTGACTTCCTGCGAGATCGCCGACTTGAACTTGTTGAAGATCACGGTGCAGACATCGAACTCGCCGGCTTCGAAGCCGTTGCGGACCGTCTCGCCGATCGAGGCGGCATCGGCATATTCCACCGCAGTGCCCTGAATGCCCTCGAGGCTGTCGATATAGGAATCGCCCAGCTCGCGGCGAAGCGCGTCAGCCGACTTGCGCCCGACCATCAGCAGCTTGACCGTCTTGCCCTCGCCGCGAAGGCGCGCGACCTCGGTGCGGGTCTGGCGGGTGATGGCACCGTTGAAGCCGCCGCACAGGCCGCGGTCAGCGGAAACGACCACCAGAAGATGGGTGTTGTCCTTGCCGTTGCCGACGAGAAGCTGCGGCGCGGATATCGGATCGGCCTTGCTTGCAAGCGAATTGACGATCTGCTGCATGCGGTCGGCATAGGGACGCCCCTTTTCAGCGGAGTCCTGCGCGCGGCGCAGCTTGGCCGCCGCGACCATCTTCATGGCCGAGGTGATCTTCTGCGTCGACTTCACGCTGTTGATGCGTGTTTTTAGGTCCTTAAGCGATGGCATCCATCACACTCCCTTAACCGGCCTTCGGGCCGGCGCCTTCACAGCGCCCTGCCCGCCGGCCGTACATCCGGACAGGCCTCAGGCGAAGCTCTTGCTGTAGGCCTCGATGGCGGCCTTCAGCTTGCCTTCGGTTTCCTCGGACAGCTTCTGCTCGTCACGGATCGTGTCGAGAACGTCGGCCGATGCACCGCGAAGATGCTCGAGAAGTCCGGCTTCGAAGCGACCGATATCGGAAACAGCAACGCCGTCGAGATAACCGTTCACGCCCGCGAAGATCACGGCAACCTGCTCTTCAACCTTCATCGGGCTGTATTGCGGCTGCTTCAGAAGCTCGGTCAGGCGCGCGCCACGCTCGAGAAGGGCGCGGGTCGATGCGTCCATGTCCGAGGCGAACTGCGCGAAAGCGGCCATCTCGCGATACTGGGCAAGCTCCAGCTTCACCGAGCCGGCAACCTGCTTCATCGCCTTGATCTGGGCGGCCGAACCAACACGGCTGACCGACAGGCCGACATTCACCGCCGGGCGGATGCCCTTGTAGAACAGTTCGGTCTCGAGGAAGATCTGGCCGTCGGTGATCGAGATCACGTTGGTCGGGATATAGGCCGACACGTCACCAGCCTGGGTTTCGATGACCGGAAGGGCGGTCAGCGAACCGGAGCCGTTCTCGTCATTCATCTTCGCGGCGCGCTCGAGAAGGCGCGAGTGAAGATAGAAGACGTCACCCGGGTAGGCTTCACGGCCTGGCGGGCGACGGAGAAGAAGGCTCATCTGGCGGTAGGCGACGGCCTGCTTGGACAGGTCGTCATAAACAACCAGCGCATGCATGCCGTTGTCGCGGAAATACTCGCCCATCGCACAGGCGGTGTAGGGTGCGAGGAACTGCATCGGTGCCGGGTCCGAAGCGGTCGCGGCGACGACGATGGAATATTCCAGCGCGCCCTGCTCTTCCAGCGAGCGGACGATCTGGGCAACGGTGGAGCGCTTCTGGCCGACCGCGACATAGATGCAGAACAGCTTCTTGCTGTCGTCCTTGCCGGCAGCCGCGTTCACCGGCTTCTGGTTGATAAAGGCGTCGACGGCGATGGCCGTCTTGCCTGTCTGGCGGTCACCAATGATCAGCTCGCGCTGGCCACGGCCGATCGGGATCAGGCTGTCGATGGCCTTGAGGCCGGTCTGCATCGGCTCGTGAACCGACTTGCGCGGCATGATGCCGGGTGCCTTCACCTCGACGCGGCTGCGGGTCACATCCTCGAGCGGGCCCTTGCCGTCGATCGGGTTGCCGAGCGCGTCGACGACGCGGCCAAGCAGGCCCCGGCCGACGGGGGCATCAACAATAGAGGCTGTCCGGCGGACAACGTCGCCTTCCTTGATGGCGCGGTCATCGCCGAAGATCACGATACCGACATTGTCGCTTTCGAGGTTCAGGGCCATGCCCTTGACGCCACTCTCGAACTCGACCATCTCGCCGGCCTGCACCTCGTCAAGGCCGTGGACGCGCGCGATGCCGTCACCAACGGACAGGACGCGCCCGACCTCGGCCACTTCGGCATCGCTGCCGAAATTGGCGATCTGTTCCTTCAGGATTGCTGAGATTTCAGCCGCACGAATATCCATCACGCTATACCCTTCATAGCTGTTTCAAGCCGGTTCAGTTTGGTTTTGACCGACGTGTCAATCATCCGCGACCCGATGCGAACCACCAGGCCTCCGATCAGCGACGGATCCACATGCATGGAAAGCGAGAGCTTGTCGCTGCCGGCGAGTTTGGCCACCGCTGCCTCGACACGCGCGCGGCGCGCATCGTCAAGCTCGATGGCCGAGATCACCTCTGCCGACACCTGTCCGCGGCGGCGGGCATGTTCGGCCAGAAAGGCGTTAATAATACGTGTGAGGGCGTGAAGCCTGCCGTTGGAGGCGACTGTGCCCGCAAACCGGACGGTCAGCGCGTCGGCGCCGGCCTTTTCCAGAATGGCCGTGATGGCCTTTGTCTGATCGGTCCAGGAGATGGCCGGAGACCCGACGAGTGTCTTCATCTCGTCATTGCCGGAGACCAGCTCGGCGAGGCCGGTCATGTCGGCAACGACGGCATCGACCTTTCCAGCTTCCTCGGCCAGCGCGTACAGCGCACCAGCATAGCGACCTGCAAGACCCTTAGCGCTAGAACTCAACGACGTGCCCTCATCAAAAAGGAGAATGTTTCGACAAAACGCAGCTCCGTCTGCACCGAGGCGCACAGAGCATTTGCACCGGTGTGGGAGCTATCATACCCGTAGCCGAAAGGCAAGCGTGGAAGCCGTGTAAAATGCAGTTCGGCGATCCCCTGCCGGCCCCCTTTGCCAGCCACCGGATCAGACAAAGCTGTAGGGATCGATATCCACCTGCAGGCGCACACCCGAAGGCAGCTTCACAGTGGCGAGCCAGCCTTGGATAACAGCCTGTATGTCCACAGTCTTCTCGACCTGAACCAGGGCCCGTCCGCGGTGCTTGCCGCGAAGAAAGCCGAGCGGCGCAACACTTGGTCCGTAAACCGATACACCGTGAAAATTCGGACGCGACGCGGCCAGCGCCTGCATCGCCGCGTGCAGACGCTGCGAGTCGTTCGCCGAAAGAACGATCGCCGCCAGCCTCGCAAAGGGCGGCATACCCGCAATCCGGCGGGATTCAGCCTCGGCCTTGAGAAATTTGTCGCGATCACCGGACAGCAGGGCCCTCATCACCGGTGTTTCCGTGTCGGTTGTCTGCAGCATCGCAAGGCCCGGCCGTTCGGCCCGGCCGGCACGGCCTGCGACCTGTGCCAGCATGGCAAAGGTCCGTTCGGCAGCGCGCAGGTCACCGCCGGCGAGACCAAGGTCGGCATCGACAATCCCGACAAGCGTCAGGCCGGGAAAATGGTGCCCCTTTGCCACCATCTGCGTGCCGATGATGATATCGACCTCGCCATCGGTGACCGACCGGACAAAAGCCTCGGCACTGGCCGGTGTTGTCACGGTATCGCTCGAGAACACCGCGAACCTGGCTTCGGGAAAGCGGTTCAGTACTTCTTCGGCAAGCCGTTCCACCCCCGGACCGCAGGCCTGCATGCTGTCTTCCTCGCCGCATTCGGCACAATCGCGCTGCGGGCGCGCCTCATAGCCGCAATAATGGCATTTCAGCCGGCCGGCCAGCCGGTGTGTCACCATCCAGCTGTCGCAATTCGGGCAGGTGACCTTGTGGCCGCAACTGCCGCACAGCGTAAGCGGCGCATAGCCCCGGCGGTTCAGGAACAGCAGCGACTGCTCGCCGGCCTCCAGCCGCTCGTTGACGGCCTCGACCAGCGGCGGGGCAAGCCAGGTGCCACGCTCCGGAGGTGTGCGGCGCAAATCGACGGCGCGGATCTCCGGAAGCTGTGCCAGGCCGATCCGTTTCGGCAGCGCGATGCGGCGATATCGCGGCGGGTCCCCCGCCATGCCTGCATTCACCCAGCTTTCCAGCGACGGTGTCGCGGTGGCGAGAACCACCGGGCAGGATTCGAGCCGCGCCCGCAGCACCGCCATGTCACGGGCGTGATAGACCACCTGGTCTTCCTGCTTGTAGGCCTGCTCATGCTCTTCATCGACAACGATCAGCCCGAGCCTTGCAAAAGGCAGGAACAAGGCTGAGCGCGCGCCGACAACAACCTGCGCGGCGCCGGTATGGGCATGGCGCCAGGCACGGCGCTTGCGCGTCGGGGCGACATCCGAGTGCCATTCCACCGGCATCACGCCGAACCTGTCATGGAAGCGCTGTTTCCAGGCAGCCGACAGCGCGATTTCGGGGAGCAGGATCAGGACCTGCCGCCCGGCATCAAGGCAGCGCTGCACCGCATCGAAATAGACTTCGGTCTTTCCCGACCCGGTCACCCCGTCGAGAAGGAAGGAGGAGAACCCCTTGCCAAGACGCGCCGCGACCTCGGCTGCCGCGGCCTGCTGGTCCTCGGACAGGTCGGGACCGGCGCCGGCGCGGGCCGGCGGCGGGGGGGATTCATCACTGACAAGGACCGCCTCCAGCGAGCCTGCAGCCTCCATGCCGGTGACGACGCCGGCACTGACGCCAGCCTCGCGCTGGAGCTCTGCCGACGCCATCGCGCCTGCCACGCCGAGAATCTCCGCAACCCGCTGCCGCGCCGCGGTGAGTTTCTCGGCCTCGGGCAGGCGCTCCGGACGGCGGAACAGCTTTCGCTGCGGAGGCGGCTGCAGGGCCTGCGGCTGGCTGAGCGCCATTTTCGCCACACTGCCGATCGGCGCCATCGTCCATGCCGCCACCCGTTCCAGGAAATCAACAAAGCGCGGCTCCAGCGGCGGCAGTGCGGGCACCTCGGAGACGGCCTTCAGCGTTTCCGGCGGCACGTCCCCCTCACCCGGCCCCAGAACGATGCCGTGAAGCTGGCGCGGCCCGAACGGCACGCCGACAATGGTGCCGCGCGGCAACGGGCCGTGACCTGCCGCGTTATAGTCAAAGGCGCGGTCGAGCGGCACCGCGACGGCGACCCGCACCGTCGTTACGGCTGTTTCGCTGTCGGTTGCAGGGTTCACGGTCTGTCTTGCTCCGCCGGTTGATCTGGCCGGCTCTCGGTTTTCGGGTGTCCGGCAAGTGGATTTGCCCGCAGGTGGATTTGCCTACAGGTGGATTTGCCGGGCGGCTTGCGATACACTCCGCGCACCGGCACCGCCGCCACCAACCTACACCTTCAGAGCAGGTTTCCCGACATGAAAATTTTCCTCGACAGCGCCGACATCAATGAAATCAAGACCTATATCGACACCGGTTTCGTCGATGGCGTGACCACCAACCCGTCGCTGATCGCCAAGTCCGGCCGCAATATTCTCGAGGCGATTTCCGAAATCTGCTCGCTTGTCGATGGTCCGGTCAGCGCCGAGGTGGCGGCCACAGATTACGAGACGATGATTGCCGAAGGCCGCAAGCTCGCCAAACTTGCCGACAATGTGACGGTGAAGGTGCCGCTGACCGAGGACGGGCTCCGCACCTGCCGCACGCTGAGTGACGAGGGCACCGACGTCAATGTCACCCTGTGCTTCACCGCGGGCCAGGCGCTCCTGGCGGCCAAGGCCGGCGCCACCTTCATCTCGCCTTTTGTCGGACGCCTCGATGATATCGGCCAGGACGGCATGGGGCTTATCGAGGAAATCGTCACCATCTACGACCAGTACGGGTTCGATACCGAGGTCCTTGTGGCCTCGGTCCGCAGCACCCAGCATGTGGTGGACGCCGCCACGATGGGCGCCGACGTCGTCACCCTGCCGCCGAAAATCCTCGGCGCGCTCTACAAGCATCCGCTGACCGACAAGGGCCTTGCCGCCTTCATTTCCGACTGGGAAGGCACCGGCCAGTCGATTCTCTAGGCGCATGGGCGGCGGCGGCAATCGCACAGCCTGGCTTGCCTGGCTGGAGAGTGAGCGCCGATACGGTGCCAACACCCTTGCTGCCTATGAATCCGATCTCGACGACTATCTCGGCTATGCCGGCGGTGACGCCGGCAGCGCACCCCCTGACAGGCGGCGCTTTCGCGGCTGGCTGGCCGACATGGCCGGGCGTGGCCTTGCCCGTACCACCGTGGCGCGCCGGGTCTCGGCGCTGAGGAGCTTTTATCGCTTTTGCGGACGCACCGGCCGGATCGACATCAATGACCTGTCATGGCTTCGCGCGCCGCGTCCGCCAAAATCGGTTCCCAAGCCGGTCTCGGAGGAGGACGCGCGCGCGCTTCTTGCCGCGATCTTCAGGCGGCGCGGCGACGACTGGGCCAAGCAGCGCGATTTTGCCTTGCTGATGATGCTCTATGGCAGCGGTTTGCGCATTTCCGAGGCGCTCGACCTGACAAGGCGGGATGTGCCCCTTGGTGACTGGCTGCGGATCACCGGCAAGGGCGGCAAGATTCGCGAGGTGCCGGTGCTGCCGGCCATTGCCGAGGCGGTGGCCGCCTATGTCGGGGCCTGCCCGTTCGATGGCGGGCCTGACGCGCCGCTCTTCGTCAGTGCCCGCGGCAACGCCTTCGGCGCACGGGCGGCGCAAAGGCTGGTGGAATCACTGCGGCTCGAACTCAGCCTTCCGGCGCATGTCACACCGCATGCGCTTCGCCACGCCTTTGCCACGCATCTTCTTGGAAACGGAGCCGATCTTCGTGCCATTCAGGAACTGCTTGGCCATGCCAGCCTGTCGACGACACAGCGCTACACCAATGTGGACGAGGCGCATCTGCTGCGCCTTCATCGCGAGACTCATCCCCGCTCCGGATAGGCTTGCCTGCCTGCAAGGCGGGGTGGCTACATATGAATGGCGCGGCCGTCGACGGCGAGCGCGGCTTCTTTCACCGCCTCGTTCAGGGTTGGATGGCCATGGCAGGTGCGGGCGATATCCTCTGAGGACGCGCCGAAAGCCATTGCCGTGGCGCATTCATGGATGATCGTGCCGGCCTCATGACCGATGATATGCACGCCGAGAACACGGTCGGTCCCGGCGTCGGCCAGGATTTTCACGAAACCGTCGGGATGACCCTGGGCACGGGCGCGGCTGTTTGCCGAAAACGGGAAACTGCCCTTCTTGTACTCGATGCCGGCTTCCTTCAGCGCTTCCTCGCTCTTGCCGAGGGTGGCCACTTCCGGCGCGGTATAGACGATCCCCGGCACCAGGTCGTAATCGACATGGCCGGCATGGCCCGCCATCATCTCGACTGCGGCAACACCGTCCTCCTCGGCCTTGTGGGCCAGCATCGGGCCGTCGATCACGTCACCGATGGCATAGACATCCTCGACCGATGTCTCGAAACGCGCATCGACCTTGATGCGGCCGCGTTCGGTCAAAGCGATGCCGGCCTCTTCCAGCCCCAGCCCGTCGGTTGCCGGATGACGGCCGACGGCGACAAGCGCCACATCGGCCTTGATCGTCTCGGCATCGCCGCCACCGGCAGGCTCGACTGTCAGGCTGACGCCCGTCTTGGTTGCCTTGGCCGATTTCACCGCCGTCTTCAGGCGGAAGCGAAGCCCCTGCTTCTTCGCCATCGCGGTGAATTTCTTGGCGATCTCGTCATCCATGCCGGGCAGAATCCGCGGCAGAAACTCGATCACCTCGACCTCGGCGCCAAGCCGCGCCCAGACCGTGCCGAGCTCGAGCCCGATATAGCCGGCGCCGATAACGATCAGCTTCTTCGGCACTTTCGGAAGCGCCAGCGCACCGGTGGAGCTGACGATCCGGGTCTCGTCGATCTCGATCCCGGGAAGGCTCGATGCGTGGCTTCCTGTTGCGATCAGGATCCGCTCGGCCTCGTAGCTTCCGGCATCCGCACCGTCGGTCACCGTCACCTTGCCGGCACCGTCGATACGGGCGGCGCCCTGCAGGCGCGTCACCTTGTTCTTCTTGAAAAGGAAATCGATGCCTGTTGTCAGGCTGTCGACGATCTTGTCCTTGCCCCGCATCATCTTCGGCAGGTCGAGCTTGACGCTGCCAAGTTCGATTCCCAGCTCGCCAAGGCCGCCGCCGGCCGCATCGGCATAATGCTCCGACGCGTTCAGCAGCGCTTTCGACGGGATGCATCCCACATTCAGGCAGGTGCCGCCGAGGGTCGTGCGTTTTTCAACGCAGGCCACGCTCATGCCGAGCTGTGCGGCGCGGATGGCGGCAACGTAGCCGCCAGGGCCTGCGCCAATCACGATCAGGTCGAATCTGGTCTCGCTCATCTGGGTCCCCCGGGTGGAATGCGGCACGCCTCGTTGTCAAACGGCCGGCGCGCTGGCCGTTCACAATGAATCAGACGCCAAGAACGATCCGCCGCGGATCCTCGACAAGTTCCTTGATGCGGGCAAGGAAGGAGACCGCCTCTCGTCCGTCGATGATCCGGTGGTCATAGGAAAGCGCCAGATACATCATCGGGCGAATCACGATGGCGTCATCGACCACGACAGGGCGTTTCTCGATCTTGTGCATGCCGAGAATGCCGCTCTGCGGCGGGTTCAGGATCGGCGTCGACATCAGCGAGCCGTAGACGCCGCCATTGGAGATGGTGAAGGAACCGCCGGCCATGTCGTCCGGCGTGATCTTGCCGTTGCGGGCGCGGTCGCCGAAATCGGCGATGCGGGTCTCGATTTCGGCAAGGCCGAGGCCGCCGGCGTCACGCACCACCGGAACGACGAGTCCCTGCGGCGTGCCGACGGCAACCCCGATATTATAGTAGTTCTTGTAGATGATGTCGGTGCCGTCGATTTCGGCGTTCACCGCTGGAAATTCCTGAAGCGCCTTGATCGAGGCCAGCACGAACATGCCCATGAAGCCGAGACGGGTGCCGTAGGCGGCCTCGAATTCCTGCCGGTAGGTACTGCGGAGCGCCATCAGCGCGGTCATGTCGACCTCGTTGAAGGTGGTCAGCATCGCCGCCGTGTTCTGCGCCGCCTTCAGGCGCGAGGCGATGACCTGGCGCAGCTTCGACATCGGCACGCGTTCCTCGCGGGCGGCGTCTTCGGGGCGCGGCTGCTGGCGCGGCATCTGCTGGGCCGGCGCGGCTGCCGGGGCCGACGCGGCCGGCGCGCCCTTCATATGGGCCAGAACATCCGCCTTGGTCAGCCGGCCATCAACGCCGGTGCCCCTGATGGCCGCCGGATTCAGATTGTTTTCCTCGACAAGCCGGCGCACGGCAGGCGACAGCGGCATGCCCGCAGCAGCGGATGCCGCCGCTGGAGCGGCCGGGACAGGTGCCGGTGTGGCCGGGGCAGGTGAGGCCGGCGCAGATTTTGCCGGCGCAGGTTTTGCCGGGGCCTCGGGCGCAGGTGCGGCTGGTGCGGCACCCTCGTTCAGCATGGCAAGGCTTGCGCCGACCTCGACCGTCGCTCCCTCGGCAGCAAGAATTTCGCCAAGCGTGCCGGCGGCGGGCGCCGGAACTTCCAGCGTCACCTTGTCGGTTTCCAGCTCGACGACCGGTTCGTCCGCCGCGACGGCATCGCCGGTGGTCTTGATCCAGCGGGCCACAGTGGCATCAGCCACCGATTCACCAAGAGTGGGAACTGTGATTTCGATCGCCATGACGGCCTCGTCTCCTCGCGTGCTGGGCAGGTCCTGTCCGCCCGTATCATCCATGCGTGCGGCCACAGCGGCCGCTTCGCCTCAGTCTTTCTTCGCCTTCAGGCCCAGCGCCTCGTTCACGAGAGCCGTCTGTTCGCGGTTGTGCCGCGACAGGGACCCGGTGGCAGGCGATGCCGCCGCGGCGCGGCCTGCATAGGCAAGCCGTTCCTGCTTGCAACCGGCCTCTGCCATCGCGTCTTCGATGAAATCGCGGACAAAGGTCCAGCTTCCCATGTTCTTCGGCTCTTCCTGGCACCAGACGAGGCTTGCTTTCGGCGTCATCGCCAGCACCTCGGTCAGGGCCTTCGACGGGAACGGGTAAAGCTGCTCGACACGGATGATCTCGGTGTCCCACATCTCGGCAGCATCGCGCGCCGCGGCGAGATCGTAATAGACCTTGCCGCTGCACATCACCAGCCGCTTTGCCTTGCCCGATTTCACCCTGGTATCGCGCTCGTCGAGAACACGGTGGAAGGTGGTGCCGGGACCCATATCCTCGAGCTGCGAGACACAGGCCTTGTGGCGCAGCAGGGACTTCGGCGTCATGATCACAAGCGGCTTGCGGAAATCGCGGCGCAGCTGGCGGCGCAGCACATGGAAGTAGTTGGCCGGCGTGCTGCAGTTCACAACCTGCATATTGTCCTCGGCGCACAGCTGCAGGTAACGCTCGAGGCGTGCCGAGCTGTGCTCGGGTCCCTGGCCCTCATAGCCGTGCGGCAGCAGCAGCACCAGCGCGTTCATGCGGAGCCATTTCGACTCGCCGGAGGAGATGAACTGGTCGATCACCACCTGCGCGCCGTTGGCAAAATCGCCGAACTGCGCCTCCCACATGACCAGTGCGTTCGGCTCGGCCTGCGAGAAACCATATTCGAACCCCATCACCGATGCTTCGGACAGCGGCGAGTCGATCACCTCAAACATCGCCTGGCCTTCGGACAGGTGCGACAGCGGCGCATAGCGCTCTTCAGTCGCCTGATCCACCAGCACGGCATGGCGCTGGCTGAAGGTGCCGCGGCAGCTGTCCTGGCCGGACAGGCGCACCGGATCACCCTCGAGAAGCAGCGCGCCGAAGGCGAGATGCTCGGCCGTCGCCCAGTCGATGCCGTCACCTTCGCGAATGCGCGCGGCGCGCGTCTCGACGATACGGGTCAGCTTCGGGTTCAGGGTCATATGCTCCGGTACCGTCGTCATGGTCTCGCCGATCTTGCGAAGCGTCTCGAGCTCGACAGCCGTGTCGCCGCGCCGCTCGATGCCGTGCGCGGTACGCATGCCGGACCAGCTTCCCTCGAGCCAGTCGGCCTTGTTCGGGCGGTAGTTCGTTCCGGCCTCGAATTCGGTGTCGAGATAGGCAATGCGGTCATCGACGACCTGCCTTGTTTCCTCGGGCGTCATGATGCCTTCGGCGACCAGCTTCTCGGCATAGATCGAACTGGTTGTCGGATGCTCGCTGATGGCCTTGTACATCAGCGGCTGCGTGAACATCGGCTCGTCGCCTTCATTGTGGCCGAACCGGCGATAGCAGAAAATGTCGAGAACAACGTCGCTGCCGAAGGCCTGGCGGAACTCGATGGCGATCCGCGCCGCATGGACGACCGCCTCGGGGTCGTCGCCATTCACATGAAAGATCGGCGCCATC
This sequence comes from Rhodospirillaceae bacterium, assembly GCA_011522725.1. Classification (GTDB taxonomy): domain Bacteria; phylum Pseudomonadota; class Alphaproteobacteria; order Puniceispirillales; family Puniceispirillaceae; genus UBA8309. Next base: position 22,909 of record WTIL01000106.1, on the reverse strand, counting down.
ACCATCTTCGCGACATCGGTCGGATAGGGCGAGGAACGCGAATAATGCGGGCTCGTGGTAAAGCCGATCTGGTTGTTGTGGATGATATGAATCGTGCCGCCGGTGCGGTAGCCGCGAAGCGCCGAAAAGGCAAAGGTCTCGGCAACAACGCCCTGTCCGGCGAAGGCGGCATCGCCATGCAGCAGGATTCCCACGACTTCCTTGCGCTCGGTATCCCGGCGCTGTTCCTGCTTGGCCCGTACCCGGCCGACCACGACCGGATCGACGATTTCAAGATGCGACGGGTTCGGCGCAAGGCTGAGATGAACGGTCTTGCCGTCGAACTCGCGGTCCGAAGATGCGCCCATGTGATATTTCACATCGCCCGATCCACCGGCATCCTCGGGGTTTGCCGGGTTGCCCAGAAACTCGGAGATGATCGCGCGGAACGGCTTGCCGAAGACATTATGCAGGATGTTCAGACGGCCGCGATGCGCCATGCCGACCACAATCTCGCCGACGCCGAGCTGCGTGCCGCGCTTCAGGATCTGCTCCAGCGCCGGGATCATCGCCTCGCCGCCATCGACTCCGAACCGCTTGGTGCCGGTATATTTCTTGTGAAGGTACTTTTCGAACTGCTCGGCATCCACAAGGCGCTCATAGATCGCCTTCTTGCCACGCTTGGTGAAGTCGGTGCGGTTGCCGATGGCCTCGATACGCTCCTGAATCCACGCCTTCTGCGCCGGGTCCTGCACATGCATGAACTCGACGCCGATGGTGCTGCAATAGGTCTTGCGGAGCGTCTCGACAATCTCGCGCAGGGTCGCCGTCTCGAGACCGAGAACATAATTGATGAAGATCGGGCGATCCCAGTCGGCGTCGGTGAAGCCATAGGTCGCCGGATCAAGCTCGGGATGAAGCGGCTTGGTTTCCAGCGACAGCGGATCGAGATCGGCCAGAAGATGCCCGCGGATCCGGTAGGCGCGTATCAGCATCACCGCGCGGAGCGAGTCCAGTGTCGCGGCACGCATGTCACCGGCGTTCATATGCCGCCCGGCGGCATGGCCGGCAGCCACGGCATTCACCGAATCGGCCGGGTCGGTCGCCCCGACGATGCGGCTGCCGTTGCGGGCCCAGCTGGGACCCTGCTCGATTTCGGCGCTGCTGTCCCCAAGCGCGTTGAGACGCTCGAAATAAGCGGCCCAGCGGCTGTCGACGGCCGAGGGATCACGCCGCCACGCCGCGTTCATCTCGGCTATGAAGGTGGCATTCGCCGCCGACAGGAAGGTCAGATCAAACTCGTCCGGCTGCCCGGGTTGGCCCGGCACCTGAGCCGCGTCATCCATGAGAAAAGCACCTGTTCATTTTGACACCGTCCATCAGTGTATGCGCTGCTGGCGCAGATTCAAGCCACCAGCGCGTTAACCGGCGCGGGCGATGGCCCGCGTGACCGCATTTCCAATATCGGCAGGCGACTCGGCCATTTCGTAGCCGGCAGCCTGCATGGCCCCGATCTTGTCGGATGCGGCACCGCTTCCGCCGCTGACGATGGCGCCGGCATGGCCCATGCGGCGGCCCGGAGGCGCCGTCAGGCCGGCGATGAACCCGGCAATCGGCTTCTTCGAGGGATGCGCGGCGTAGAAGGCTGCCGCCTCTTCCTCGGCCGACCCACCGATCTCGCCGATCATCACGATGGCTTCGGTCTGGTCGTCATTGAGGAACAGGTCGAGACAATCGATGAAGTTGGTGCCGTTGACCGGGTCGCCGCCGATGCCGATGCAGGTCGACTGGCCGAGGCCGACGGCCGAGGTCTGTGCCACGGCCTCGTAGGTCAGTGTTCCGGATCGCGACACGATGCCGACCTTGCCCGGCGTGTGGATATGGCCCGGCATGATGCCGATCTTGCATTCGCCCGGGGTGATGATGCCGGGGCAGTTGGGGCCGATCAGCCGGCTGTTGCTGTTATCCAGTGCGCGCTTCACCCGCACCATGTCGAGCACCGGAATGCCCTCGGTGATGCAGATGACGAGCGGCATGCCGGCATCGATGGCCTCGAGGATGGAATCCGCTGCGAACGGCGGCGGCACATAGATCACCGAAGCGTTTGCGCCGGTTTCGGCCATTGCGTCGGCGACCGAGTTGAACACCGGCAGACCGAGATGCGCCTGCCCGCCCTTGCCCGGCGTGACACCGCCGACCATGTTGGTGCCGTAATCGATGGCCTGTTCGGAATGGAAGGTGCCCTGCGAGCCGGTAAAGCCCTGGCAGATGACCCTGGTCTGGCTGTTCACGAGTACTGACATGACATATTCCCCCGTCAGGCTGTCGCGGCGACGATTTTCGCCGCGGCGTCGGCCAGATTGTCTGCCGCAATGATGTCGAGACCGCTCTCGGCCATGATGCGCTTGCCCTCTTCGACATTGGTGCCCTCGAGCCGCACGACCAGCGGCTTGTCGAGCCCAAGGCTGCGGGCCGCGCTGACAACGCCCTCGGCGATGATGTCACAGCGCATGATGCCGCCGAAGATGTTGACAAGGATGCCCTTCACATTCTCGTCGGAGAGAATGATCTTGAAGGCTTCGGTGACACGCTCGGCGGTGGCGCTGCCACCGACATCGAGGAAGTTCGCCGGAGAGCCGCCCTGCAGCTGGATGATGTCCATGGTCGCCATGGCGAGGCCGGCGCCGTTCACCATGCAGCCGATATTGCCGTCGAGCTTGATGTAGTTGAGCTCGAATTCGCTGGCGCGCACTTCAGCCGGGTCTTCCTCGGCAAGGTCGCGAAGCGCCAGCACATCGGGATGACGGTAGAGCGCGTTGTCATCGAAGCTCATCTTCGCATCGAGCGCCAGGAGATCGCCGCTTCCGGTCACAACGAGCGGGTTGATCTCCAGAAGGCTCGCATCCAGCTCGTTGAAGGCGCGGTACAAACCGCCGAGGAAGCCCGGAAGCTGCTTCGCCGTGTCCTTCGACAGGCCGAGCACACCGGCGATGCGGCGGATATGATGGGGCTGCAGGCCGGTAGCCGGATCGATGCCGAGGGACAGGATTTTCTCGGGGTTCGTTTCGGCGACCTCCTCGATATCCATGCCGCCTTCGCTGGAGGCGATGATTGTCACCCGGCTGGTGCCGCGATCGACCAGGATCGACAGATACAGCTCGTCGCCGATGTCGCAGCCTTCCTCGATATAGAGGCGCTGGACCTCTCGGCCCTGAGGGCCGGTCTGATGCGTGACCAGAGTCTTGCCAAGAAGCTCGGTCGCCACCTCGCGGACCTCTTCGACAGATTTGACGACCTTGACGCCGCCCGCCTTGCCGCGTCCGCCAGCATGAATCTGCGCCTTGACCACATGCACCAGACCACCAAGATCGGTGGCAGCAGCGACGGCTTCGTCAACCGTGAAGGCTGCTGTGCCGCGCGGCACAGCGACGCCGAAGCCGGCCAGCAGGCCCTTGGCCTGATGTTCATGGATATTCATGTAACCCCCCACTGGCGGGCCGCAGCCCGCGCTCTACTCTACTCCAGAGACTCAACAACCTCGTTCAACGCACGAACGGCGGCAACCGAATGGTCGAACATCGCCTTCTCGTCCTCGTTCAGCGCGATCTCGACGACACGCTCGACGCCGCCGGCGCCAAGGACGACCGGCACGCCGACATAAAGCCCGTCCAGCCCATAGGCGCCGTCCACATAGGCGGCGCAAGGCAGGACGCGCTTCTTGTCATGGATATAGGCCTCGGCCATCTCGATCGCCGAGGATGCCGGCGCATAGAAAGCCGACCCTGTCTTCAGCAGGCCGACGATCTCGGCGCCGCCGTCACGGGTGCGCTGCACGATCTCGGCGATTTTCGCCTCGGTGGACCATCCCATTTCAATCAGGTCCGGAACCGGAATGCCGGCAACCGTGGAATAGCGGACGAGCGGAACCATGGTGTCGCCATGGCCGCCAAGGACAAAGGCGGTGACGTCTTCAACCGACACCTTGAATTCCTCGGCAAGGAAATAGCGGAAACGCGCCGAATCCAGAACACCTGCCATGCCGACGACACGCGCGGTCGGCAGGCCGGACGCCTGTTGCAGGATGCCGACCATGACATCGAGCGGGTTGGTGATGCAGATCACGAAGGCGTCCGGGCAGTTGTCGCGGATTCCCGCGCCAACCTGCTGCATGACCTTGGTGTTGATGCCGATCAGGTCGTCGCGGCTCATTCCGGGCTTGCGGGCGACACCGGCGGTCACGATGACGACATCGCTTCCGGCAAGCGCCTCATAGCCGTTCGAGCCCTCCATGACGGCATCGAAACCCTCGATCGGGCTGGCTTGTGCGATGTCGAGCGCCTTGCCCTGGGGAATGCCTTCGGCAATGTCGAAGAGTGTGACGTCACCGAGCTGCTTGAGGCCGGCGAGGAGCGCCAGGGTGCCCCCGATATTGCCGGCACCGACGAGAGAGATCTTGTTGCGGGCCATGGGTTGTATTCCTGAAAAACGGGACCTGTTCCGTTCATGGCGACGCCGTCAGCAGGCACCGCTGAACGTTGCCGTGGGTGTAGCCGAAACTCTGTGGTCAAACAAGAAGAATTGGTGTCGAATTCGAAACAGGCAGGGGTTATTCGTCAATTGGCCGCCCCGCAGCCGTGCGGCGGGTCATTTCACCGAGCCGCGAGCGTGTCCGGTCGAATTCAAAGGCGAACTGGTGCCCGTCATAAAGGCCGCCAATCTCGTCCGCCGCCGAGGCGATCAGGAAGCGCTGCCGGTCATAAAGCGCATCGACAAGCCACATGAACCTTCGGGCTGCCGGCTCGTTGGCGTCGCTCAGCCGCGGGATGCCGGCCAGTACCAGCCCGGCGAACCGTCCGGCGATGGCAAGATAGTCGCGCGCCGCCAGCGGCGCCTCGCACAGAGATGCGAAATCGGTGCGCGCCACATCGCCGGCCACCTTGTCGAAGAGAATCTCGCGGCCTGCAACACGGACAATGTCGGTTCCGACCGGCACCGTTCCGGCAAGCCTGGCAAAGGCCGACTCAAGGGCCGCCAGCGCAACCTCGTCATCGGGCGTGTACCAGGCCGGAATCTGCGCCAGAACACTGGCACGCCAGTCCTGCCCGGCGGCGATTTCGATCATTTTGCACTTTGTTTTCAGCAGCGCGATGAAAGGCAGGAACCGGTCGCGATGCAGACCGTTCTTGTAGAGCTCGTCAGCATGCCGGTTGGATGTGGCGACAAGGGTCACGCCGCGGTCGAACAGCGCCGTGAACAGGCGCGCCAGGATCATCGCATCGGCGATGTCGCGGACCTCCATTTCATCGAAACACATGACCCGCCCCCGCGCCGCCAGCGCATCGGCAGCGGTGATGATCGGATCGGCTGCCCCGGCCTCTCGCGCCGCATGCACCTCGTCCTGCGCCAGAACCATGAAATCATGGAAATGCAGGCGGAATGGCGTGATGCCGGTTACGGCGGCGGCCAGCGCATCATGGAACATGTCCATCAGCATCGTCTTGCCGCGCCCGACGCCGCCATGGATATAGAGGCCACGCGGCTGCGCCGCCCGGCGCAACGGCAGCCAGCGCCGGCGCGTGCCAGCGGCAAGCTCGTCAATCAGGCTGTCAAGGGCGAGGGCGACGGCGCGCTGCCCGTCATCCGGCGACAGCTCGCCGGCGGCGATGCGCGATGCCATGGCCGAGACAACGGGACCCGCCGGCCCTGTTCCGCCGCGGGCGTCGTCTTTGTCGTTATCTTTTTGTCCGGTGTCCGGCATGGTCCCGTCCGGCGTGGTGACAGGCAGGCATAGCCCTAGCGGCTGGCAATCTCGCTCTTGATGCCGGCGATGGCCTTGCCGGGGTTCAGCCCCTTCGGACAGGTCTTCGCACAGTTCATGATGGTGTGGCAACGATACAGCGCAAAGCTGTCATCGAGCGCGTCGAGACGCTCGTCGGTGCTGTCGTCACGGCTGTCGGCAACCCAGCGATAGGCCTGCAGCAGCACTGCCGGACCCAGATATTCATCGCTGTTCCACCAGTAGCTCGGGCATGCCGTCGAGCAGCTGAAGCAAAGTACGCATTCCCACAATCCGTCGAGCTTCTCGCGCTCTTCAGGCGACTGCCGGCGCTCTTCGCCCTCGGGCGCGTCCTTGTCAGACTTCAGCCAGGGTTCGATCGAGGCCAGCTGGCGATAGGCGTTGCTCAGATCGGGAACGAGATCCTTGACCACCGGCATGTGCGGCAGCGGGAAGATCTTCACCTCGCCTTTGACCTCGTCGATGCTTTTCAGGCAGGCCAGCGTGTTGGTGCCGTCGATGTTCATCGAGCAGGAGCCGCAGATGCCTTCGCGGCAGGAGCGGCGGAAGGTCAGGCTGCTGTCCTGTTCGCTCTTGATCTTGATCAGCGCGTCCAGAACCATCGGCCCGCAATCGTCGAGATCGACCTCGAACTTGTCGAGCCGCGGGTTCTCGTCATCGTCGGGCGACCAGCGATAGATCTGGAACACGCGGACGTTTGACGAGCCTTCCGGCGCCTTGTGATAGGCGCCCGAAGACATTTTCGAATTCGCAGGCAGGGTAAATTCCGCCATCGCCAAGTTCCCCCAGTGACTTATCTGTCAGTGACGTATCTGTCAGGCCTCAGTAGACGCGCGGTGCCGGCGGGATCGGCGCCACGTCGTTGCTGAGCGTGTTCATCACCACACCACGATAGTCGAGGCGTGACTTGTTGTTTTCGTCGAGCCACATGACGGTGTGCTTCATCCAGTTCTCGTCGTCGCGCTCGGGCCAGTCCTCATGCGCGTGGGCGCCGCGCGATTCCTCGCGCTGGTCGGCGGACCGGATGGTGACGAGCGCCTGGCCCATCAGGTTCTCGAGCTCAAGCGATTCGACAAGGTCGGTGTTCCAGATCAGCGACTGGTCCTTCACCCCGATATGACCCATTTTCGCGGCGATCTTGTCCATGCTGGCGACGCCGTCCGACAGGCTGTCCGTCGAGCGGAAGACGGCGGCATGACGCTGCATCGCCTGCTGCATCTCGAGGCGGATTTCCGCAGCGCCGACATCACCTTTGGCATGGCGCATCCGGTCGAACCTGTCGAGCGCCTTTTCCGTGGCTTCCTGCGGCGCGCTGCGCGCGGTCCCGCCAGCGGTGCAGGTCTCGGCGGCACGGTGCGCGGCGGCACGGCCGAACACCACGATGTCGAGAAGCGAGTTCGTGCCAAGCCGGTTGGCGCCATGAACCGACACGCAGGCCGCCTCGCCGATGGCCATCAGGCCCGGCACGGTCGCGCTGTCGTCTCCGTTCGCGGCCGAAATCACCTCGCCGTGATAGTTCGTCGGAATGCCGCCCATATTGTAATGCACGGTCGGCAGCACCGGGATCGGCTCGCGGGTCACATCGACGCCGCAGAAAATCTTCGCCGTCTCGGTGATGCCAGGGAGCCGCTGGTGCAGCGTGTCGGCATCGATATGCTCGAGATGCAGCATGATGTGGTCCTTGTTCGGGCCCACACCGCGGCCTTCATTGATCTCGATCGTCATGGCGCGGCTGACAACATCGCGGCTTGCGAGATCCTTGGCTGTCGGCGCGAACCGCTCCATGAAACGCTCGCCCTCTGAATTCGTCAGGTAGCCGCCCTCGCCACGCGCGCCTTCGGTGATCAGGACGCCGGCGCCGTAAACGCCTGTCGGATGGAACTGCACGAACTCCATGTCCTGGAGCGGCAGTCCGGCGCGAAGCGCCATCGCATTGCCGTCGCCGGTACAGGTATGCGCCGAGGTGCAGGAGAAATAGACCCGGCCGTAACCGCCGGTCGCCAGAACGGTCTGCTGGCCCCAGAAACGGTGCAGCGTGCCGTCTTCCATGCACAGCGCGATGATGCCGGCACATTCGCCGTCCTCGTTCATCAGCAGGTCGAGCGCGAAATACTCGATATGGAAATGCGCCTTGTGCTTCAGGCACTGCTGGTAAAGCGTGTGGAGAATGGCGTGCCCGGTGCGGTCGGCAGCGGCGCAGGCGCGGCGCGCCATCGACTTGCCATAGTCGAGCGTATGACCACCGAACGGGCGCTGGTAGATCTTGCCTTCCTCGGTCCGCGAGAAGGGAACGCCGTAATTCTCGAGCTCGATCACCGACGGAATGGCGTTGCGGCACATATATTCGATCGCGTCCTGGTCGCCGAGCCAGTCGGACCCCTTGACCGTGTCGTACATGTGGTACTGCCAGTTGTCGCCCTCGCCCATATTGTTGAGCGCGGCGCCAATGCCGCCCTGCGCGGCAACCGTGTGCGACCGGGTCGGGAAGACCTTGGTGATACAGGCGGTGTTCAGGCCTGCCGCCGCCATGCCGAGTGTCGCGCGAAGACCGGCGCCGCCGGCGCCAACGACGACAACGTCGTAATGGTGATCTGTAATCTCGTAAGCCGACATGCGCCCGCCCTTCTATATCCCTGTCCGGACCAGCGGCACGCCTAGAGCGCGATCCGCGAGACGGCCCACAATGTGGCCAGTCCGATGATTGCCATTGCCGCCCGCATGGCCATGAGTGCCATCTGGCGGCCGCCCTTGATGGTGATATAATCCTCGATCACCACCTGCAGGCCGAGAGTTCCGTGCCAGAGCCCGACCGTCACGAGCACCGCCAGCGCCAGAGCGTTGGCGGGATGGCCGACAAGCGCCGTCGCCCCGTCGTGATCAAGCCCGCCAAGACTGGCCAGCAGCACGGTGAAATAGGTCATCAAGGCAAGCACGAGAACCGCGCTGTAACGCTGCCAGCGCCAGTGCGAAACACCGGAATGCCGCCGCCTGTGCCCGATACCCGCAGGATATTCCGCCATCGCGCCGCCCTCTACATCCATACGGCGGCCCACAAGCCTGCCGTCAGAACCATCGTCAGGAACAGCACGATATGGCCATTCCTGTAGACTTCGGGGATCGTCAGCCCATAGCCCAGATCCCATGCCAAATGCCTGATTCCATTCAACGCATGATAGATCAGCGCGGCCGAATACCCGAATAGGACAAATTGCCCCAAAGGATGCGCCAGCAGTCCGGATACCATTTCATAGCTTTCGGCGCTGTGCGCCAGCGCGACGAGCCAGGCGGCCAGAAGGACCGTTCCTGTCGTCAGCACGATACCGGACGCGCGATGTGCGATCGACATCATTGAAGTAAGCTGCGGCCGATACACCTGAAGGTGGGGCGACAGCGGACGTGTCCTCGCCATGAGGGCTTCCTTTTTTGCAGGTTGGCACCTGACCGGAATTTATGGTGAAAGACGGATATTAGTCAATGTGAAACCAGGGAACTTCGCATGGTCTGCGCCGGTTACAGCAGATTTCATTTGCCTCGTTCCCTGATTCCGGTGACAACTCGGCAATGATGAAACAGGTTCTTTCCATCCAGTCATCGGTCGCCGCCGGCTTTGTCGGCAACACCGTCGCAGGACCGGTGCTGACCGCGCTCGGGCAGCATCCGATGCTGGTCGATACGGTGATGCTCGCGGCCCATCCCGGATACGGGAAACGCGCCGGTGGCGCGGTTCCGGACGATATCCTGGCCGCTGTCCTTGACGGCATCCTGAGCCTCACCGACACATCCGGCATCAACATTGTCACCAGCGGCTATCTGGGCAGCGCCGCCCAGGTGGCCGGCATCGCGGCGTTTGTCGATGGCTGGCGCGATGCCACCGGCGGGACCTATATCCTCGATCCGGTTCTGGGTGACGGCGGGCGGCTTTATGTCGCGCAGGAGATCGCCGACGCGATGATGGCCGAACTGCTGCCGCGGGCCGATATCATCACGCCGAATCACTACGAACTGTCCTGGTTGGCGGGCCGCGATGTCGGTGGGCAGGACGACAGCGCCCGTGCCGCCGGTGACCTTATCGACCGCTATGGCCTGAAGGCTGTCGTCACCACAGGCGTGACCGGGGATGGCCGCACGGGCGACCTTCTGGTCACCGCAGACAATGGTACCCGCTGGCAGGCCGCCGGTGATGCCGGCAAGAATGTCGCCGGCGGCGGTGATTTGCTCACGGCGCTGCTGGCCGGGATGCTGAATCTCGGATGTCAGCTTCCCGATGCCTTCAAGGCTGCCAGCCATACGGCGCAGTCGATCATTGCCGCAAGCCCCGACGGGCGCGACCTCGCGCTTCTGGAATCGCTTGAGACAGTGAGAGCGCTGGCGCGCTGACCGGCGAGCCTTCGCCTAACGACCCGACAGCCCGCGTTCGGCGACAAGCTCTGCGATCTGGACGGAATTCAGCGCCGCGCCCTTGCGAAGATTGTCCGAGACGCACCAGAACACCATGCCGTTCTCGACGGTGGGGTCCTTGCGGATCCGGCTGATAAAGACAGCGTCCTCGCCGGCACATTCATGCGGCGTGACATAGCCCTCATTCGCACGATGGTCGATCACGGTGACACCCGGCGCCTCGCGGAGCAGGTCACGAAACCCCTTTTCCGTCATCGGCTTGTCGGTCTCGATGAACACAGCCTCGCTGTGCCCGATGAAGACCGGGATACGAACACAATGCGCGACCAGCTCGATTGACGGGTCGAGAATCTTCTTCGTCTCGACGGTCATCTTCCACTCTTCCTTGGTGAAACCGTCATCGAGGAAGCTGTCGATATGCGGGATCGCGTTGAAGGCGATCTGCTTGGTGAACTTCTCCGGCTGCACTACGTCATTCACATAGATGCCGCGGGTCTGGTTGAACAGCTCGTCCATGCCGGCCTTGCCCGCGCCCGAAGTCGCCTGATAGGTCGACACCACGACGCGGCGCACGCCAAAGGCGTCGTGCACCGGCTTCAGCGCCACGACGAGCTGGGCGGTCGAGCAGTTCGGGTTGGCGATGATGTTGCGCCCGCCATTCGCCGGAAGTGCGCTTTCGACCGTGTCGGGGTTCACCTCCGGCACGATCAGCGGCACGTCGTCTTCCATGCGGAAGGCGGACGAGTTGTCGATGACGATGCAACCGGCCTCGCCTGCCTTCGGGGCGACGGCCTTTGAAGTGTCGCCACCCGCCGAGAACAGCGCGATGTCGGCCTCGCCAAAATCGAACTTGTCGAGGGCGCCGATGGTCAGCACGTCATCCTCGCCATAGGACACCTCGCGCCCGGCCGAGCGCGACGAGGCGAGCGCATGCACCTTGTCCGCCGGAAAATTCCGCTCGGCAAGTGTCTGCAGCATCTCGCGTCCGACAGCGCCGGTGGCGCCGACAACAGCAACTCTGTATCCCATCTCTATCCTCGTTTCCCGCCGGCCTGATGTTGCCGGTCGGTTCAGTCTCACATTGCAGGTGGTGCTAGCGCGCCAGCCTGTCCATCGCGTCCAGCACGGCCGCGGTCATGCCGTCGGTGCCGGTTTCGGTGCAGCCCGGGGTCATGATGTCGCCGGTGCGGGTCGATTGCAGCGCCTTGTCGACGGCCGCCTCGAGAAGGTCGGCCTCGGCTCCCTGGTCGAAGCTGTAGCGAAGCAGCATCGCAAAGCTCATGAACTGGGCCAGCGGGTTGGCGATGCCCTTGCCGGCGATGTCCGGTGCCGACCCGTGGACCGGCTCGTACATCGCCTTGGGAAGGCCGGTCTCCGGATCCGGCGCGCCGAGCGACGCCGACGGCAGCATGCCGAGGGACCCGGTGAGCATCGCGGCACAGTCGGACAGCAGGTCGCCGAACAGATTGTCGGTGACAATCACATCAAACTGCTTGGGGTTGCGGACAAGCTGCATGGCGCAGTTGTCGGCATACATATGGCCAAGCTCGACGCCCTCGCCCTCGGCGGCGTGAAGGGCCGTCATCACCTGCCGCCAGAGAATGCCCGAATGCATCACATTCGACTTTTCGACCGAGGTCAGCTTGCCGCCGCGCTTGCGCGCAAGGTCCATCCCGACACGACCGATCCGCTCGATCTCGGGCGTGGTATAGGCGTTGGTGTCATAGCCCTTGCGGGTGCCGTCAGCCAGATCGTCGATGCCGCGCGGCTCGGCGAAATAGGACCCGCCGCACAGCTCGCGAAGGATCATGATATCGAGGCCGGAGACCACATCCGGCTTCAGCGTCGATGCCTCGACAAGCGACGGAAAGACAATGGCCGGGCGCAGGTTGGCAAACAGGTCCATCTCCTTGCGCAATGCCAGAAGGCCGCGCTCGGGCTTCAGCTCGAAGGCAAGATCGTCATAGGCCGGGCCACCGACGGCGCCGAACAGCACGGCGTCGGACGCGATCGAATCGGCCAGCGTCTCGTCGGTCAGCGGCGTGCCGTGCGCGTCATAGGCCGCGCCGCCGACAAGGCCTTCCTGCATGTCGAAATCGATCGACCTGTGCTTGGCGAGCCAGTCGATGATCTTCATGTTGGCTGCCATGATTTCGGTGCCGATTCCGTCACCCGGAAGCACCATGATTTTACGGTTCGATGCCATGAGCTGGTCCTGCCCCCGATTGGTCTGGTTTCTGGTCTGGTTTCTGGTCCGGTGTCCGGTCCGGCGGGATCGCCGGCCGGCTGCTAGAGCCAGGGCTTCTCTTCGGCGCGGGTTGCCTCGAAGCTGTCGATCGACCCGCCCTTCTCCAGGGTCAGGCCGATATCGTCCAGCCCCTCGAGAAGGCACTGTTTGCGGAACGGGTCGATTTCGAAGCTGACCTCCACGCCGTTCGGACGGCGGATGGTCTGCGTCTCGAGATCGATCGAGAGCTCGGGGTTCTCGACATCGGCCGCATCGGCCATCAGCGCGTCGCGGTCGTCAGCCGAAACGGTGATCGGCAGAATGCCGTTCTTGAAGCAGTTGTTGTAGAAGATGTCGGCGAAACTGGTCGAGATCACGCAGCGGATGCCGAAATCGAGAAGCGCCCACGGCGCGTGCTCGCGGCTCGACCCGCAGCCGAAATTGTCACCGGCGACGATGATCTCGGCGCCGCGATAGGGCTCGCGGTTCAGCACGAAATCGGCGATCTCCTCGCCATCCTGCGTGAAGCGCATCTCGTCGAACAGGTTCGCGCCCAGCCCCGACCGCTTGATGGTCTTCAGGAACTGCTTCGGGATGATCATATCGGTATCGATATTGAGGATGTTGAGCGGCGCGGCAACGCCGGTCAGCTGGTCAAACTTTTTCATGAGTCACTCCCTGCCGCTCAGCCCTGGAAATCGCGAATATCGGTCAGATGACCGGTCACGGCGGCGGCAGCCGCCATTTCCGGGCTGACAAGATGCGTGCGTCCGCCGCGTCCCTGGCGACCTTCGAAATTGCGGTTCGAGGTCGAGGCGCAGCGCTCGCCCTCGGACAGCTTGTCCGCGTTCATCGCAAGGCACATGGAACATCCCGGCTCGCGCCATTCGAAACCGGCAGCCGTGAACACCTTGTCGAGCCCCTCAGCCTCGGCCTGCTCCTTTACAAGGCCGGAACCCGGAACGACCATCGCGCGGATGCCGTCGGCGACCTTGTGACCCTCGGCAACGGATGCGGCCGAGCGCAGATCCTCGATCCGGCTGTTGGTGCAGGACCCGATAAAGACCGTGTCGATCTTCACATCGGTCAGCTTCTGGCCGGCGGTCAGGCCCATATAGTCGATGGCGCGCTGCAATTTGGCACGCTTCGCCTCGTCCGTTTCCTTGTCGGGATCCGGAACAGAACCGGTGATCGGCAGCGCGTCCTCGGGCGACGTGCCCCAGGTCACGGTCGGCGCGATCTCGGCGGCGGGAAGCACGATCTCGGTGTCATAGCTGGCACCTTCGTCGGACGGCAGCGAGCGCCAGTAGGCGACGGCCTTGTCCCAGACATCGCCCTTCGGCGACATCGGCTTGTCCTTGATATAGGCGAATGTCTTTTCGTCCGGCGCGATCATGCCGGCGCGCGCGCCGCCCTCGATCGCCATGTTGCAGACGGTCATCCGGCCTTCCATCGACAGGTCGCGAATGGCCGAGCCGGCAAATTCGATGACATGCCCGGTGCCGCCGGCGGTGCCGATCTTGCCGATGATGGCGAGGATCACATCCTTGGCGGTGACGCCGGGTGCCAGATCGCCGTCAACGGTGATCCGCATGTTCTTGGCAGGCTTCTGGATCAGCGTCTGGGTGGCCAGCACATGCTCGACCTCGGATGTGCCGATGCCGAATGCCAGCGCGCCGAACGCGCCATGGGTCGCGGTGTGCGAATCACCGCAGACGATGGTCATGCCGGGCTGGGTGAAGCCCTGCTCCGGCCCGATCACATGGACGATGCCCTGACGGATATCGTTCATGGCGAAATAGGGAACACCGAAATCGGCGGCGTTCCTGGCAAGCGCCTCGACCTGAATGCGCGACTCCTCGTCGGCGATGCCGGCGGAGCGATCTGTTGTCGGGACGTTGTGGTCGGCGACGGCAAGGGTGCGGTTCGGCGCGCGAACGGCCCGCCCGGCATTGCGCAGGCCTTCGAAGGCCTGCGGGCTGGTCACCTCGTGAACAAGGTGCCTGTCGATGTAAATCAGGCAGGTACCGTCATCCTGGCGATGCACAACATGCGCATCCCAGATTTTGTCAAAAAGGGTCTTTGGCGCCGACATGTATTCCTCCGTTAGGGCTGCCGGCGAGGGGATCTTCCTTGCCGGTCACAGCCGTCAGGAGGAAGACGCCTCGCGGTTTGTTGTTTTTTCGGCAATGCGGGCGGCCTTGCCGGTCCGGCCACGCAGATAGTATAGCTTTGCCCGGCGGACACGGCCACGGCGCACCACGGTGACGCCGGCAACCTGCGGACCGTAAAGCGGGAAAACCCGCTCGACGCCCTCGCCGTAGGACAGCTTGCGGACGGTGAAGGATGAGTTCACACCGTCATTCTTGCGGGCGATGCAGACGCCCTCGAATGCCTGGATCCGCTCACGCGAACCTTCGACAACCTTCACGTCGACACGCAGCGTGTCGCCTGCGCCGAATTCCGGCATGGCGCGCTGCGCCAGCGCCTTTTCCATTTGCTTCTTGCCAATGCGGTCAACGATGTTCATCGCCCTATTCCTTCGCCTTGTTGTCCGGTCCCTGCCCTTGCAGGTACCTCTGCCACAAATCCGGTCGACGCGTCCGCGTCTCCTTCTTCGCCTCCTCCAGACGCCATTCGGCGATCTTCTGGTGGTGGCCCGACGCCAGAATTTCCGGCGCCTCGATTCCGTTCCAGTTCCGCGGGTGGGTGTAGAGCGAAGGCTCCAGCAACCCGGTCTCGAAACTTTCCTCGCGGTGGCTTTCTTCCTTGCCGATCACGCCCGGCAAAAGCCTGACCACCGCATCCAGTACCGTCAGTGCCGCCATTTCGCCGCCCGACAGAATGTAGTCCCCGATGCTGACTTCCAGCATCTGCGCCGCGTCGATCACGCGCTGGTCGACACCCTCATAGCGCCCACACAGAAATACCGCACCATCGCCTTCGGCAAGTTGCCGCGCCAGCGGCTGGTCCAGTGGCCGACCCCGCGGGGTCAGGTAGATTCTGGGGCCGGGAGCTGCGCTGACCTCGTCCAGTGCCGCCGCCACGACATCGGGCTTCAGCACCATGCCGACGCCGCCCCCGAGAGGCACATCGTCGACAGTCCGGTGCTTATCGCGCGCAAACTGCCGAATGTCCAGCGTTTTCAGCGACCAGATGCCCTCCTTCAGGGATTTCCCGGCAAGCGATGCCCCAAGCGGTCCCGGAAACATCTCCGGGAACAGCGTCAGAACCGTGGCCTGCCAGCCTGCCTCAGCCATCTCTCCCGTCCTCCGGCGGCGAACCGGCCGCCGCCGCCATCTCCAGCAACCCGTCGGGCGGCGCAATCACGACACGCCCGCCCTCCAGGTCAATCTGCGGAACATAGTCCGGACCGAAGGGCAACATCACCGAGGGTCCCTTTTCAGGTTTCACCTCGGCAATTTCACCGGCACCAAAATCATGCAGCGCCACCAGCCTGCCAAGCAGGGCGCCATCCGGTGTCTCGGCGGCAAGCCCGATCAGGTCGGCATGGTAGACCTCGTCGCCCTCCGGTGCCGGAAGGCTGCCGCGCGCCACCGTCAGTTCGGTGCCGCGAAGCGCCTGGGCGGCGTCGCGGTCGGTGATTTCCGCCGCCGCAACAATGACCATCCCGTTCGAGGCCACGCCCTTCACAACAAGGGTCAGCTGCCGGTCACCGGCCAGAACCGGACCATAGGAGGCGATATCACGCGGTGCCTCGGTGAAGGGCTTGACCTTGAACTGGCCCCTCACCCCATGGGCACCGGCAACCGCCCCGATGGCGAGCCGGTCCGTGGTCATGACTCCTCGGAAGAGCCCTCTTCAGCCGGAGCTTCCTCAGCCGGAGCTTCTTCGGCTGCCGCCTCTTCGGCCGGGGCCTCCTCCGCAGGGGCCTCCTCAGCAGGCGCCTCTTCAGCAGCAGCTTCCTCGGCTGGCGCTTCCTCGGCTGGCGCTTCAGCAGCGGCAGCCTCTTCGGCGGCGGCGGCTTCAGCTGCATCCGCTGCGGCCGCGGCTTCCTCGGCCTCGCGCTCGGCGCGCTTCCTGCCAGGTGCCGACTTCTTTGGCTGCTCGCGAATTACCGGAGCTTCGGCAAGGCCGGCACCGGCCAGCATCTTCTGCACACGCTCGGTCGGCTGCGCGCCCTGGCCGAGCCAGTAGGTGATGCGCTCGGCTTTCAGCGTCAGGCGCTGGTCGTGGTCTTTCGGCACCATCGGGTTGTAGGTGCCGACCCGCTCGACATAACGGCCGTCACGCGGGGCGGACGCCTCGGCAACAACGATACGGTAAAACGGGCGCTTCTTGGCGCCGCCGCGGGCAAGTCTGATCTTGAGAGCCATGAATATTCGTCCTTTCGAAAAGAGTTATGGCTGTTTTGACTATTTCTTCTTGCCGGAAGGCTTGCCACCAAGCCCCGGCAGACCGCCGGGAAGCCCGGGCAAACCGCCCTTGCCACCCGGCAAATTTCCCGGAAGGCCGCCGCCGAGACCGCCAAGTCCCGGCATGCCACCACCCGAAGTTCCTCCTGGCGCGCCGCCCGGCATACCACCGGGCATGCCACCGGGCATTCCGCCCATGCCGCCGCCCATCAGCGCCTTCATCATCGACGCGCCGGACTTGCCGCCAAGCTTCTTCATCATCTTGGCCATTTCCTGGTACTGCTTGACGACGCGGTTGACCTCCTGGACCGATGTGCCGGACCCCGCCGCGATGCGCTTGCGGCGCGACGCGTTCAACAGCCCGACAGAGCTTCGTTCCTTCTTGGTCATCGACAGGATGATCGCCTCCTGCCGTCGGATCATCGAATCATCGATGCCGGCTGCGGCGATCTGCTTCTGCATCTTTCCGAGCCCGGGGAGCATGCCCATGATGCCGCCGAGTCCGCCCATCTTCTGAAGCTGGCGAAGCTGCGAGAGGAAGTCGTTCATGTCGAACTGACCCTTTGCCATGCGCTTGGCAAGGCGCTCGGCTTCCTCCTGCTCGATATTCTCCGCCGCCTTTTCGACAAGGGCGACGACATCGCCCATATCGAGGATACGTCCGGCCATCCGCGCCGGATCGAATTCCTCCAGCGCGTCCTGCTTTTCGCCGACACCGACCAGCTTGATCGGGCAGCCGGTGATCTCGCGCATCGACAGCGCGGCACCGCCACGCGCATCACCGTCAAGGCGCGTCAGCACGATGCCGGTGATGTCGACAGCCTCGTTGAAGGCGGTCGCCGTGGTCACGGCGTCCTGACCGGTCATCGCGTCGGCGACCAGCAGTACCTCGTGCGGATTGGTCAGCGCCTTCACCTCGCGAAGCTCGGCCATCAGCCCTTCATCAATGGTGACCCGGCCGGCGGTATCGAGGATCAGGACGTCGAACCCCTGGAGCTTGGCTGCCTGCAGGGCACGCTTGGCGATCTGCGCAGGTGATTCGCGGTCGGCTTCCGGCAGGACGCCGACCTCGGCCTGTTCGCCGAGAATGCGAAGCTGTTCGCGCGCGGCCGGGCGGGTCACGTCAAGCGAGGCCAGCATGACCTTCTTGCGCTCGCGCGTGCGCAGGCGCAGTGCCAGCTTGCCGGCGGTGGTGGTCTTGCCCGAGCCCTGAAGGCCGGCCATCAGGATGACCGCGGGCGGGTTCACAGCGATATTCAGCGGCGCGGGCTCGCTTCCCAGAACCTCGGTCAGCGCGTCATTGACGATCTTGATGACCTGCTGGTCGGGGCGAACCGACTTCAGAACGTCCGAGCCGACAGCCTTTTCACGGACATTGGCGACAAAGCTCTTGACGACAGGAAGCGCGACATCGGCGTCAAGCAATGCCAGCCGCACCTCGCGAAGCGCGGCATCGACGTCCGATTCCCGGAGCGCCCCGCGCTTGCCAAGGGCGCTGAAAACGTCCTGCAGCTTGTCCTTCAGACTGTCGAACATGGTGCCTCCGGCACTCCCGTTGCCTGTCACATTGCGGTATCACGCGCGCCACAAACGCATTTGGCACCCGTGCTCGAATACTTCAAGGACGGATGGAACCCGTTAAGGTCTGGCAGCCGGTGATGGCGTGATGTGCGTGTGTGTTGCGCTTTTTCGCGCTGCTTGTCAAGAATGGGGAATGTTTTTCGTTGCCTCGAAAGTTCTGGCCGTCCTGCTGCAGCCGCTGGCACATCCCTACATCCTGCTGCTGGCGGCATTGGTAATGAGGTTGATGCGAAAACGGCGGGCCATGCGCATCTTCATCTGGCTTGCCGTGCTGCTGCCGCTGTCCTACGGCGTGCTGCCGGTGTCGACATGGCCGCTTCGCGGGCTGGAAAACAGCTACCCTGTTCCGGTGATCGACCAGCCGGTGGACGGCATCATCGTGCTGGGCGGCCACACCGGGTCAGGCGAAGTCTCTGCTTCCCGCAACCAGGCGCAACAGAACGGTGCAGCCGACCGGCTGACAAAAGGCCTGATGCTGCATCGCCAGCACCCGGGCAGCCTGCTTGTCTTTTCCGGGTTCAGCGGCCAGTTGAAACCGAAGGGCTGGAACGAGGCCGAAATCACCCGGCGCCTTCTCGTGGAACTTGGCATTGAAAAGCGCGGCATCACCTTTGAGCTGACGAGCCGCAACACTTGGGAGAACGCGGTCAATACGCTTGAAGTCGCGGTGCCACAACCCGGGTCGCGCTGGGTGCTCGTGACATCGGCATCCCACATGCCGCGCGCCATGGGGGCGTTCGAAGCCGCCGGCTGGGACGGCCTCATCGCCTATCCCGCAGATTACCAAACCACAGCCGAGGGCAACGGGCTGTTCGACCTGCCGACCGGGTTCAAATCCGTCGGCATCTCACTTCACGAATATGTGGGCTCGTTCGTCTACTGGCTGACCGGACGCAGCAGCCGACCCTTCGGCTAGCGCTGCCGCAGGCACCCCGGCTCAGGCGCTGGTGTCCGGAACACCTGCAAGGGCGTTGGCGAAATCACGTGCTTCGAACGGCTGGAGATCGTCGGCCCCTTCACCCACGCCAACGGCATGCACAGGAAGGCCGAAGGTGTCGGCCAGCGTAATCACGACACCGCCCTTGGCCGACCCGTCGAGCTTTGTCACGATCAACCCGCTGACATCGGCGACCTCCTTGAAGGCGCTGACCTGTGAAATCGCGTTCTGACCGACCGTGCCGTCGAGAACAATTACCGAATCATGCGGCGCGCTGTCGTCGAGCTTGCGGATCACACGGACAATCTTGGCAAGCTCGTCCATCAACTCGCTGCGATTCTGCAGCCGGCCGGCGGTATCGATGATCAGCACGTCCGTGCCCTGCGCGCTCGCCTTTTCCATCGCCTGATAGGCCAGCGCGGCCGCATCGCCGCCCTGGTCGCCGGCCACAACCTCGGTGCCGGTGCGCTCGCCCCAGACAAGAAGCTGCTCGATGGCGGCGGCACGGAACGTGTCACCGGCGGCCAGCATCACGCTCTTGCCCTGCTGGCGCCATTGCTGTGCCAGCTTGCCCGCGGTCGTCGTCTTGCCCGATCCGTTGACGCCGACCAGAAGCACGACATGCGGGCGCTTCGCCGGATCGATGTCCAGCGGCATCGCGACCGGGTCCAGAATTTCGGTGATGCCGTCGGCAAGCGCGGCCGCGAGGGCCGGCGCGGTCACTTCACCATCGAACTTGTGGCGGCGCACGCCTTCGGCAAGACGTGCCGCCACCCTGGTTCCGAGGTCGGCCGCGATCAGCGCGTCCTCGACCTCCTCGATCGAGGCCGCGTCGATGGCCGGACGCCCCAGAAGCGAGGACAGCGACGCCGTCACCTTGGCGCTTGTCTTGCTGAGGCCGGATGTCAGTTTCTTCAGCCAGCTCATGCCCGATCTCCACTCACCCTGTCCTCTGCGACCACCGTCAGAACCGCTCCCTCATGACCGGTGACCGTCACATCGACAAGCGTCCCCGGCTCAAGGAAATCACCCTCGAGCTTCATCTTGGCATAATTCCGGCCGTGACCGGTATTTCCGGATTCGACCAGCATCTGGTCACGGCTTCCCACAGCATTGCCAAGAAACCTTTCCAGCCGCTCATGGCCGAGCTTCCGAAGTGAATCCGCACGTGCCTTGACCAGATTTCCGGCAAGCTGCGGCATCCGTGCCGCCGGTGTGCCTTCACGCGGCGAATAGGGAAAGACGTGGAGATAGGTCAGGCCGGCACGCTCGATCATGCGGCGGGTGGCATCATGCGCCGCCTCGTCCTCGGTCGGAAACCCGGCGATCAGGTCGGCCCCGAACACGACATCCGGGCGGCGATGCCGCGCCTCGTCGCAGAACCGCACGAGATCGCGCGCCAGATGCCGGCGCTTCATCCGCTTCAGGATGGTATCGTCGCCGTGCTGCGCGGACAGGTGAAGATGCGGCATCAGCCGGTCTTCGCGCGCCAGCACATCCATGAGGCGCGCGTCGGGCTCCGCCGGATCGATCGACGACAGCCGCAGGCGGCGCAGGCCCGGAAGCTCGGCAAGAAGCATGGCAACCAGATCACCAAGGCGCGGGCGCCCGGGCAGATCGCTTCCCCAGGAGGTGATATCGACCCCGGTTAGCACAATCTCGGCGACGCCGCCATCGACGAGGCGTGCCGCCGCATCGACGATCTGACGCGGACCGGCGGACCGGTTGTTGCCGCGGCCATAGGGAATGATGCAGAAGGTGCAGCGGTGGTCGCATCCCTGCTGTACCTGAAGAAAGCCGCGCGTGTGCCCGGAAAAGGCGTCCAGCATATGGGTCGCGGTTTCGCGTATCTGCATCACGTCGCTGACAATCACCGGCGCGTCGCCCTTGGCAAGCGCCTGCCAGGCAGGCGCGGTCAGCTTGTCGTGATTGCCGACCACATGGTCGACCTCGGGCATGGCATCCCAATTGTCGGGGGCGATCTGCGCGGCGCATCCGGTAACGACGATCCGGGCATCGGGATTCTCGCGGCGCGCGCGGCGAATGGCCTGGCGGGCCTGGCGCTCGGCCTCGGCCGTCACAGCGCAGGTATTGAAGATGATCGCGTCGTTCAAGCCGGCGCCGGAGGCCTGATCACGAACAACCTCGGATTCCCAGATATTCAGCCGGCAGCCGAATGTCTCGACACGCGGCGCGTTACGGCCTGACATCACCGGCCTCCAGAAGTCCGGCAAGCCCGGCGGACAGGCTGCCCTCGCACACATAAGCCACCGGACCGGTCATGGTCACATGGGTGGTCTTGCGATCCCAGTCGATGGTCACCGCCCCGCCATCCATGACGATGCGGTTGGCATCGCCCGCGAGACCGCGCCGCGCCACCGCGACACCGACAGCGCAGGCACCGCTGCCGCAGGCCATTGTGATGCCGACGCCGCGCTCCCAGACACGCATGCGGAACGACCCGTCATCCATGCGGCTGACAACCGACAAATTCACCCGGTCGGGAAACAGCGGTGATGTCTCTGCAAGCGGTCCGAGACGCGGCAAATCCACCGCCTCGGCATCTTCGACAAAGACGACGGCATGCGGGTTGCCAAGCGAGTGGCAGACGGCATCGCCGAGCCCGTCGATCCCGAGCGGCACGGCAAGCGTGTCTGCCGCATGGGCCAGCGGCACATCGGCCCAGCCGGTCGCCACGGGACCCATATCGACCGAAATATCGGCGCCGGCCCGCCAGGCGCGGAGATCGGCGCCATCGGTCTCGATTGTCAGGGGGCGGTCCGTGCCGGGGCCCATGCCGGACTCCATGACGAGGTCGGCCACACATCTCGTGCCGTTGCCGCAGGCCCCCGAAGGCGAGCCGTCATGATTCAGGATATCCATGCGGATGTCGGCACGGTCGGACGGGCGGATCACAAGGATCTGGTCACAGCCGATCCCCGTCCTGCGGTCGGCAAGCGCGCGCGCCGCCGCCTCGGACACCGTCGCGGGTCCGCCGTCGCGCCAGTCGAAAATGATGAAATCATTTCCAAGGCCGTGCATTTTCAGAAAATCCGTCATGGCCTGCCTAATACGCCAAAAGCCCGCAAATGAAAAGAAGGCGCAGGGCTTTGCCGTGCCGGCGCATCTCAGGACAGCTCGATCACCGTCGGCACGTGGTCGGAGGGTTTCTCGGCACTGCGAAGCGCCCTTTCGATGCTCACCGCGCTTACACGCTCGGCCAGGTCGGGGCTTGTCCAGACATGGTCGAGCCGCCTGCCGCGGTTGCTGGCCGCCCAGTCGCGGGCGCGGTAGGACCACCAGGAATACAGCACCTCTTCAGGCCCGAAATGACTGCGCACGACATCCTCCCAGCCGCCCTCGTCGATCAGGCGGAGAAGCGCCTCGCGCTCGACCGGGGTGTGGCTGACGACTTTCTGCAGCTGCTTTGTCGACCAGACATCCTCGGCAAGCGGAGCGATGTTGAGGTCGCCGACAAGGATAGAAGCCTGTGGCGGGTTCGCGGTGAAATGCGCCGTCATCTCCGCCACGAAATCCAGCTTGTGGCCGAATTTGGGATTTTCGTCCCGGTCGGGCACATCGCCGCCTGCCGGCACATAGAAATTATGCACCCG
>WTIL01000099.1 GCA_011522725.1 Rhodospirillaceae bacterium | reverse complement strand
GAGCACGGCCCGCCCTTCGATACCATCATCACCCGCCAGCCGCGCGGTGTGGCGACATTGATCGTTCCCTGGAACTGGCCTCTGTCGATCCTCGGCGCCAAGCTGCCGCAGGCACTGATGGCCGGCAATACAGTGGTCGTGAAGCCGTCGGAGCTGTCCGTTCTCGCACCCAGCATGACGCTTCAGAAAATCGCCGAGATGTTTCCGCCCGGGGTGATCAACATCGTCACCGGTGATGCCACCGAGATTGGTGACAATCTTGTCGGGCATCCGCTGGTGCGATTTGTCAATTTCACCGGGTCGGTGCGTATCGGCAAGCATGTGATGAAGGTGGCGGCCGACCAGTTGACGCCGGTGACGCTGGAACTTGGCGGCAACGATCCGGCCATTGTCTGCGCTGATGCGCGGCTCGACGACAAGGCCTTCATGAACATGTATCTCGGCACTTTCATGTCATCCGGGCAAATCTGCATGGCGCTGAAGCGGCTTTATGTTCACCGGTCGCGCTATGACGAGGTAATCGAGGGGCTGAGCGCTGTCTGCAACAGGATGGTTGTCGGCGACGGATTGCTGCCCGAGACGAATATGGGCCCGGTCAACAATGCCAAACAGTTGAAAACCGTCACAGACATGATTGGTCAGGCACGCGCGAGCGGTGCCGAAGTGCGCGAATGCGGGCAGGTGTCCGACGAGGCGCTCTATCGCAGGGGATATTTCCAGAAACCGGCGCTGGTCTTCAATCCCGACCAGAGCCTCGATATCGTGGCAGAGGAGCAGTTCGGCCCGGCGCTGCCCATCATGCCGTTCGATACCGAGGATGAGGCCATCCGCCGTGCCAATGACTCGCGCTATGGGCTTTGCTCGTCGGTCTGGACAGAAGATCGCGACCGCGCCCTGTCAATCTCCCGTCAGCTGGAAGCAGGCTATACCTATCTGAATAACCACGGGCCCACGGCGCAGGATTTCCGAGGCCCCTTTGGCGGTTTCAAGGACAGCGGGTTTGGACGCAATCTCGGATATGAAGGTGTTGTCCAGTTCCAGGGGCATCATTCGATTTCGAGCGTTCCGGGCTGGCTGCTCTAGACGACGTGTGCACGGGCAGTTTTTCCGGAGGCTTCAATGAGTGAACCGATCCAGCTCTACAGCAAGGAGATAGATGCGGATCCCTTTCCCGCTTATCAGCGCCTTCGTGACGAATTTCCATGCTACTGGAGCGAAAGCGCGGGCATCTGGTTCCTGTCCCGCTATGCGGATGTGGCCAGCGCCGCGGTTGACTGGGAAACCTATTCATCCCTCAGTGGCAATCTGATCGATGAAATACCAGGGCGCTCCGGCGGCACGCTTGGAACGACCGACCCGCCCTTTCATGATCGTCTGAGACGCCTTGCCAATCATGCCTTCGCCAGAAAGAATCTTGCCGAGGTCATTGACCATGCCGAGGCCGTCGCCCGCCGCGCCGTCCATGAATGCGCCGGCGCGGACGATTTTGATTTCGTCAGTTCCTTTTCCAGCAAAGTGACGGTGGACACCATTCTGCACATGCTTGGCCTGCCACAGCAGGACCCGGCTGAAATCAGATCAAAGGTCGTGCTGTCGATTTCGACCGACAAGGCCAGCAAGGGCCGTAGTGCGGAAATGAATGACGCCTTTGCCGAGATTTCCGGTTTCCTGAAAGAGGCGGTGGCGATGCGCCGGCGCGAACCGGCAGATGACCTGATCACCAGACTTGCCGAGGCTGAAATCGACGGGGACGCGCTGAGCGAGAGGGAGATCGTTCTGACAACCGCCATGTTCGTCGTGGCAGGTGTTGAATCGCTCTCGAGTTTCATGAGCATCTTCGCGATGAACCTCGCGCAGATGGCCGATGTGCAGGATGCGTTGCGCAAGGATCCGGCCCTGATGAAGCCGGCGATCGAGGAGTCGCTGCGTTTCAATACCTCGGCTCAGCGTTTCAAGAGAGTGCTGACCCGGGATGTGGAACTGCATGGCCAGCAAATGCGCAAGGGCGACTTTGTCGTACTGGCTTACGGGTCAGCAAATCGGGATGAACGACAGTTTCCCGATGCCGATAGCTACGATCTTCACCGCAATCCGAAGGGGCATCTGGGGTTTGGCACAGGTAAGCATTTCTGCATTGGCAACGACTTCGCGCGCATGGTCATGGAACGTGCGATGCATGTCTTTCTTGAGCAGATGCCTCAGTTCAGTCTGGGAGAATCGCAACTTGACTGGGTGCCATCCTCGAACTTTCGCAGCCCGGTGGCCCTCCCCCTCGTCAGGTGAATGGGCCTGGCGGTTGCGGGCGAGGCCTGATGACGAGAATCAGGATTGCGTTATGGTGCCGCAATCATCGCACTGACCGTGGATTTCAATGATCGAACGGTCAGGTGTAAAGCCGCTGCGTTTGGTGACTTTCTCGATGTTGCCGGCAAGCTGTTCGTCAAAATGTTCGGTGACATTGCCGCAGTCGTCGCAAATGGCGAACACTGGCGTGTAGCTGTGCTGGTCCTCGCAGCAGGCGGTCCAGGCGTTCAGGCTTTCCAGACGGTGGACGAGCCCCTTTTCCACCAGCTGGTCCAGCGCCCGGTAAACCTGAAGCGGGGCCTTGAAACCCGATGGCTGAAGCCTGTTCAACAGCTCGTAGGCGCCAAGAGGCTGGTCAGCTTCAGCCAGCGCTTGCAAGACCAGTGACTGATTCTTTGTGAGGCTTTGTTTTGCTGAATTGTCCTTCTTCATGACTTTTTCCCGGCCGGCGAGCCAACAGTTTCGCCGGCAGTTTTTGGTCGCGCCGCTTTCCGCCTCCATGGCTGCGGAAGAATTGACAGTACAAAGCAGATCAATGCCGCGACAACAATGCTCGGGCCGGCTGGCGTGTCCCACTGAAGCGAGCCTTCAAGGCCGATCCAGACCGATGCCATTCCGACAAGAGCGGCGATGACCGCCATCTGTTCAGGTGAGACTGAAAATCGCCTTGCCGTTGCCGCCGGGATGATCAGCAGCGCGGTGATGAGCAGCACCCCTACGAGTTTCATCGAGACCGCGATCACCGCCGCCACGAGAATCATGAAAATGATGTTCATCAGGTCGGGCCGCATGCCTTCTGCGGTCGCCAGGTCATGATTGACCGTGGCCGCGAACAGGGGCCGCCATATATATCCCAGCAGCGCCAGGACGGCAGCGCCGCCGCCCCAGATGACGGCCAGATCCATTTTGGTCACGGCGAGAATGTCGCCGAACAGGAACCCCATCAGATCGACCCTTACCCAGGTCATGAAGGCCAGGACAACAAGACCGACGGCCAGCGTCGAATGTGCCAGCAATCCCAGCAGCGCGTCAGACGACAGGGCTGCCCGCCGTTGCAGCAGCAAAAGCAGCAGTGACGCGACCACCGATACGATAAACACGGCTATCGTGACATTGGTTTCCAGCAACAGCGCCATGGCAACACCAAGCAGGGCCGAATGCGAAAGCGTGTCGCCGAAATAGGCAAGGCGCCGCCAGATGATGAAGCATCCAACGGGCCCGGCCACCAGCGCGACGCCGATCCCGCCGATCACGGCACGGGTGAAAAAGTCGTCAAGCATCGATCTTTTCCCCTTCGCTCGCTGAGGCAGCGCCGTGCCCATGCCCATGCCCATGCCCATGATCACGATCATGATCATGCCCGGCGCATCCGGTCGCATCGCCGGCGCTCCGGATCTGGCCGTCCGGCAGGTGCTCATGGTCATGCCGGTGCTCATACAGCGCGAGTGCCGATGCTGCCTGGTCACCGAACAGGACCCTGAACTCGTCACTGGATGCCACATTGGCAGGTGTGCCGTGACAGCAGATGTGGCCGTTCAGGCAGATTACACGGTCGGTCTTCGACATGACAACGTGAAGGTCGTGGGAAATCAGCATGACGCCGCAATTCAGCCGGTCGCGGATGTCCTCGATCAGCTTGTAGAGCGAAATCTCGCCATTGTAGTCGACGCCCTGTACCGGCTCGTCGAGAACGAGAAACTCCGGTGACCGCAAGATGGCGCGGGCAAGCAGTACCCGCTGAAATTCACCACCCGACAATTTGTTCATCTGCGCATCGGCAAGATGGCCGGTTTCCGTTGCCGAGAGCGCTTCATCGATCTGGCGCTGCGTGGCGCGGTTCGTCAGCTGCAGGAAGCGGGTCACGCTCAGTGGCAACGTCCAGTTGACCTCGAGCTTTTGCGGGACATAGCTGGTGCGCAGATTGGGCTTTTGGCGCGCCGATCCCTCGTCGGTCTGCAGGATGCCGAGTGCCATTTTTGCGGTTGTGGACTTGCCCGACCCGTTCGGTCCGATCAGCGTGACGATCTCGCCGGCGTCGATGGTCATCGAAACGCCGCGGACCAGCCACCTGTCCGCGCGGTAAATTCCAGCATTGTCGAGCGATATGAGCATGCCATGCATCCTTGGCGTGTGTGCAGCGTGGAACTTAAAGCAATGAGATAGATGTTGCGAAACCTTTCTCAGCGGCTATGTTATAACCTAACATTTTATCCACGCAATATTCCTTCGTCGTCAGGAGACACCGAAATGCGCTTCATCAGAACAGCGTTCCTTGCCACCACGATTTTGTCAGCCGGCGGGTCTCTGGCCCAGGCGGACGTGAAGGTGGTGACATCGATCAAGCCGGTTCATTCTCTTGTATCGGCGGTGATGGCAGGGGTGGGTGAGCCAAGCCTTCTGGTAAAGGGGGCCGGGTCGCCGCACACATACGCGCTGAAGCCATCGCAGGCGCAGCTGCTTCAGGATGCGGAGCTGGTGTTCTGGATGAGCCATGATCTCGAGGCGTTTCTTGAAAACTCGATTGAAAGCATCGCGACCAACGCCAAGTCCGTCCCGTTGATGGAGGCGCATGGT
>WTIL01000080.1 GCA_011522725.1 Rhodospirillaceae bacterium | reverse complement strand
ACGCGTGTCCCTACATGGTCTTGCTCCGGATGGGGTTTACCATGCCCGTCCCGTTGCCGGTCCGGCGGTGCGCTCTTACCGCACCTTTTCACCCTTGCCGGCGGTCCGTTGCCGGGGCCGGCGGTCTGTTTTCTGTGGCACTTTCCCTGGGGTCGCCCCCGCCGGGCGTTACCCGGCATCCTGATCCTGTGGAGCCCGGACTTTCCTCTCCCCGCGCCGCAAGGGTTCGGGCAGCAGCCGTCCGGCCATCTGACAGCGGCCGGAGCATAGGCAGCGCCGGCAGGCCGGTCAAGCATCCTTGGTCGCGGCCAGTCGAGACAGAATTTCCAAAAATATAGTTTTTGATAGTTTAAACTATAAAAATACTATATAAAAACTATATGGACTCACAAAAGAAAGTGCTGTGCGTATTCACCGGGCATGGGCCGGAAGACATCCGCATGCTCGGCGGCACGGCGAAATGGCGGCTCAACACCGACTTGCTGCTGGAAAGCTGCCGTTATGTCGTTTGTGTCTTCAACGGCGCGGCGCAGCTTCCTTTTGCCCACGGCAACCCGTCGGCGCGCGACAACGCCGCCTTCCTGATTGGCCGCATCGCCGGGGTGGAGCCGGTGCAGGAGGGCGACCCGCTGTTCTATTTCGGCGACCAGTGGGAAGTGCCGAACCGCAAGCTGGTGCGGATGTCCGATGTCTGCATGATCGACATCCCCGCATTCATGCCGGCCTGGCGCAATCCGACGATCTATCTTTCCGAGGATGAGGTGCTGGAAAAGCTCGGCATCGGCGGGTTCGACGAGCTGGATTTCACGCCGCTGGCGCCGGCCTCGGCGCAGGACAGATCGGCCTATGCCGCCGAGCTGGTGCGCGCCGGAAGCCGCGAGAGCGATGCCGCGCCGGCGCGGGACGAGCTTGCCGCCCTGTTCCAGTCCGGAATTGGCCCCGGCATCAGCATCGACGAGGCAAAGGCGGGGCTCGCCGCGCGCTTCGGCGTGGCGGCCGACCAGATCGACATCACGATCAGGTGGTGAGGGCTCTCTAGCCCCGGTCTGCTTCCAGCGCCTCGGCCTTTTCCGCGGCTTCCAGCCAGCGGAGTTCCTTGTCATCCTTCTCGTCGCGCGCGGCGGCGAGCCGGTCGGCGGCGGCGTTGAACCTGTCCGGGTTCTTCGCGAACAGCTCGGGATCGGCAAGCCGCGCCTCCAGCGTTGAAATCTCGTCCTCCAGCGCCTCGATCTCGCCCGGCAGGGTGTCCAGCGCGTGCTGGTCCTTGAAGCTCAGCTTGGCGGTGCGGTTGCCGGCCTGTTTGTGAGGCGGTTTGGCGGCGCCCTTGCTGCCGGCTTTGCCACCCGGTTTCCTGCCGTCCTGTTTCGCGGCGCGGCGCGCCTCGGCGGCGGTGCGGCGTCCCAGATAATCGGAGAAGCCGCCGGCATGGGCGCTGACCTTGCCCTCGCCCTCGAAGGCGAGGATGGCGGTCACCGTCCGGTCGAGGAAATCGCGATCGTGGCTGACAATCAGGACGGTGCCGTCATATTCGGCGATCACTTCCTGAAGCAGGTCGAGCGTTTCCATGTCCAGATCGTTGGTCGGCTCGTCCAGCACCAGGAAATTATGCGTCTCGGCAAACAGCTTTGCCAGCAGCAGCCGGTTCTGCTCGCCGCCGGACAGGGTGGCGACCTTCTGCGTCATCTTGTGGTCGTCGAACAGGAAGTCGCGCAGATAGGCGGTGACATGCCGCGTGGTGCCGGCGACCTCGATCATGTCGCTGCTGCCGTCGGTCAGCACCGTCCAGGGCGATGAATTGCGGTCGAGAGCGCTGCGCTGCTGGTCGAAATAGGCGGGCAGCAGGCCGAATCCCTGGCGCACCCGGCCGCCATCGGGGTCCGACAGCCCCAGCAGCACCTTCACCAGCGTCGATTTGCCGATGCCGTTCGGACCGACAATGCCGATCCGGTCGCTTCGCCGTACCAGCATATTGAAGTGGTTCAGCAGCTGGCGGCGCGCTGCCTCGTCGCCGTCGTCACTGTTCGGGCGCGGCGGCATCGGCACCGAAACCGACAGGTCGATGGCTTCCAGCACAAGCTGGCCGCCGCCTTCGGCCGGGCCGGTCTCCATCTTCATGGTGCGCTGGGTGATGCCGCCGGTGCTGGCACGTTCAAGGCGCAGCGCCTCGAGCTCGCGAAGCCGACCCTGGTTGCGCTTGCGGCGGGCCGATATGCCCTCGCGCGACCATCTGGTCTCGGCCGCGATCTTGCGGTCCATCTTGTGCAGGACGACGGCCTCGTCGGCGAGAATGCCCTCCGACCAGTCGTCGAACTGCGCGAAATCGCCCTCGCGGCGGCGCAGCTTGCCGTTGTGCAGCCAGACGATGCCGGTGCCCAGATTGCGCAGGAAAGCGCGGTCGTGGCTGACCACGAGAAGGGCGCCGCGATGCTGGCGCAGCATGTCTTCCATCCATTCGATGGTCGGCATGTCCATATGGTTGGTCGGCTCGTCGAGAAGCAGGACATCGGGCTCGGTGTAGAGCGCGCGGGCCAGCGACACGCGGCGTGCCTCGCCGCCGGACAGGCCGTCGCTCATCCGGTCGGGGTCGAGGCCGAGACGCTGCAGGAATTCCTCGGCCTTGTGGACCGGCACCGGCCGTCCCAGCCAGTCGGCATCATGTCCGGCGACAACCACGCTTCGCAGCGTCATGCCGGTCGGCAGCTGCGGCGCCTGCGGCAGATAGGCGACGCTGGAGCCGGGGGCCATCCACAGGCTGCCTTCATCCATATCGGTGCGGCCGGCCATCAGTTTCATCAGGCTGGACTTGCCGGCGCCGTTGCGGCCGACGAGCGCCAGCCTGTCACCGGCATGAAGGGTCAGGTCGGCGTTGCGGAGCAGCCAGCGGTCGCCGAGATTGATTCCGGCAGAGGCGATGGTCAGGAGCGGCGTCGGCATGCTATCCCGCGCCTCCGGCCGGGGCGCCGCCGAAACCGCGCGAGCGCATCATCGAATCATAGGCGGCGTTGATCCGTGCCAGCCTGTCATTCGCCGCGGCGACGAATTCCTCGGGCATGCCGTCGGCGACCAGCTTGTCCGGGTGATGGTCGCGGACAAGCGCCTTCCAGCGGGTCCTGAGCTCGTCATCCGGAATGGCCGGATCGACGCCAAGCACATCCCACGGGCGCGGCCCCTCGTCGCCGTGGAGCGCAAGCCACCTGTGAAAATCTTCCTCGGTGAACCCGAAAATCTCGCTCACACGGGCCAGATATTCGATTTCCGGCGCGGTCAGGCTGCCGTCGGATCCGGCGATGTGGAACAAAAGGTCGAGAAGCTGTTCAAGAACGGGCGCGCGCGGGCTGAACATCCGCGCCACCTGCGTCGCATAGCCCTCGTAGCCTTCCTTTGTCTGGCGCGCCAGATCCCAGAACCGTCCGACCTGCGGCACCTCGGATGGCGGGATATGCACGCGCTCGCGGAAGGCGCTGATCTCGTCACGCGTCACCATGCCGTCGGCCTTGGCCATTTTCGCCGACAGCGCGATCACGGCAACGGTGAAGGCGACGCCGCGGCTGGCGTCCTTTTCCGTATTGGCGGCCAGCACCGGGGTCACGAATCCGCGTTCGACGGCAATCCCGGCGGCCGCGCCGAGAAGCCCGCCGATCGGACCGCCGATGGCGGCGCCGGCTGCCCCGCCGATGATCATGCCCCAGATGCTCATGCGCCTATCTAGCGGCTGGCAACAGGTGCTGGCAAGCGTCGCTGCGATCAATTGCCACTGGAATGGTGCCGGAACTCGGTCTAGGGTCGCGTCATTATGGATGAAAGCTACGCCATCACCGTCTCGCTGGACCTGACCGGCCTGAAATGCCCGTTGCCCGTTCTGAAGGCACGCCGGCAGATCGGCCAGATGAAGGGCGGCGTTCTCGAAGTGCTTGCCGATGATCCGGCGGCGCCTCTGGATTTCGAGCATTTCTGCGACACGGCCGGTCACAGGCTGGTGCGCAATGATGCCGAGGGCGGTGTCTTCACCTTCCATATCGAGGTGGCGGGCTAGCGCAGGCAGTTCAAATGGAAAGCCAGCGCCTGCGGGCCTTCCGGCGGCCCGTCATAGATGCCGAGTTCAGCACATTTGAGGAAAAACCCCGGGGCCGGAATCCCGCCACGGGCGCGCGAGATCACACGCGCGCTCAACAGCCGCGCGCCGGCGCCGACCTCGCGTTCAAGTTCCGCCTCCAGCCAGGCGGTCAGCCTGTTGATGCGGTGCTTTCCGGTAATCCCGGCCGCATCGGCAAGCTCGGCATAGGTGACGAGCCGCTCTGCCGCGGCGGCGGCGGACAGGGCCATGGCGGCGCGCTGCTGCCACCCGTCATCATTCTGCTGTCCGGTGCCTGTCATGATCCTGCGTTCCTGAATGCGTCCCGTGGTTGCGACCCGTGATTGCGACCGGAGACCAAACTCCCTATTGTCGCGGCCATGGTGTATCTCCGCTCGCTGATTTTCAACATTCTCTTCTATGGCACAACCGTGGTCATGGCGATCCTCGTGTTGCCGGCCCTGCTGCTGCCTGCCCCCGTCATTCGCGCCGCCGCACGGCTGTGGGGCTGGGTCACTGTGCAGGCCCTGCGCGTCGCCGGCGGCACGCACCGGCTGTCAGGCGATCTTCAGGCCGGCAGCCAGGTGATCTATGCCGCCAAGCATCAGTCGGCATGGGAAACGGTGGTTCTGGCGCTGCTTCTCCACACGCCTGTCTTCGTACTGAAGCGCGAATTGCTGCGCCTGCCGCTTCTTGGCTGGTATTTCAGCAAGGCGGGCTGCATTGCCGTCGACCGGTCCGCGGGCATGCGCGCGCTGCGCAAACTTCGGGACGATGCCGTCACCGCCGCGTCGGGCGGGCGTTCGATCCTGATTTTTCCGCAGGGAACCAGGGTGGCCCCCGGCGTCGAGCATCGTTACGAGATTGGTGTTTTTGCGCTTTATGAGGCGACCGGCCTGCCGGTGGTGCCGGTCGCGCTGAATTCGGGGCATGTCTGGGGCCGGAACAGCTGGCTGAAACGTCCCGGCCGCATTGATGTCGAATTCCTTGCGCCGATCGAGCCCGGCCTGTCGCGCCGCGACTTTATGGAACGGCTCGAGACCGCCATCGAGACTAGAATGGCAGAGCTGGACGCCCCATATCTCACCGACACGGCAGCCGGTTGAGGAGAGCGTCATGGATGGATCACAGGGTCGCCCGGAAGGGCAGAAGAACGTCCTTGGCGGCGCGCTGCAGAGCTGTTCGCACGATCCGCTGACCGGGTTCTTCCGCGACGGATGCTGCCATACCGGTCCGCATGACCAGGGCCTGCATACCGTCTGCGCGATCATGACGGATGAATTTCTCGAATTCAGCAGGAGTGTCGGCAACGACCTGTCGACACCGATGCCGCAGTTCGGCTTCCCCGGACTGAAGGATGGCGACCAGTGGTGCCTTTGCGCCGGCCGCTGGGAACAGGCCCGCGAGGCAGGCCACGCGCCGAAGGTCCGGCTTCAGTCGACCAACCGCGTGACACTCGCCGTCTGCAAGCTCGAGGACCTGAAGGCGCATGCCATCGACCTGCAGTAACGGCCTGTGATAGGCTGGCACACCAAATGGAGGCCGGCATGCTTGCGCTAGACCAGAAAGTCACATTGTCCTGCACGGATACCGGGAAGGACGCCGCCGGCACCATCGTCCGGATCGTCGGCAACCGTGTCGATGTGATGCTGGATGGCGGCGGCAACCTTCTGGTGTCCCTGAATATGCAGAAGCCGGGGCTGTATGTCGGCTCGCAGTCGGGGCTGGAATTCGTGATGCGGACCGCCTGATGACTGATGATTCAATGACGGATGAGCGGATGACCGGCAGCAAGGACACGCAAGGTGCTGGCGCTGCCGACACGGTTTCCGAAAGCCGTTATCCGGCCGACATGTCGGTCTGGATCATTTGGGGCGTGATCATGATCCTGGCCATCGCCGTGCTGCCCTTTGCCGTGCGCAACCAGGACGTGGTCCGCGCCATCGCCCATATGTGCGGCTTCGATTTCGGGTAATCCGTCTCAGGACAGCGTTGGTCAGCGTCCCGGTTTTGGTGGCAGCGTCGCGCAGAACATGATCGCCATATCGACATAGCGCCGCAAATCCTCATCCTCGGACAGTCCGTCCGGATGGATCATTGCCCAGCCCTTCATCACTTTTCCGGTAAAGTCCATCGGTCCGACATGGGGCTGGTCGCATATGGCGTCCCATCCATCCGTTCCGATGCGGATCACCAGCCTGTCGTCCCACACGCCGAGGCACATATGGCCATTCATCAGAAAGCCATATCCGCCAAACATGCGGGTGACTTCCATCTCCAGCATGCCTGACATGATGTCGTCCAGCCTTGCCGCCAGCCCCGGGTCATACATGATGCCTTGTCCTGTGGCTTCCGTTCCTTGCGCCTCGCCGGAAAGAATGGCACGGGCATTGTCGGCCGGGCAAATCACATTGGCGCGTTCGGGCCCGTCCTGTGCTGTTTTGCGACGCCGCCGCTGCCCGGGTTCATCTTGCCCTTGTCGGGTCCGGCGTTCTACATTGATGTTTGACAAGCCGGCGCCTCGGCAGGGCGCGTTTTTTCAGTGAAAGGAAGATGCCGGTGATCATTCTCGACGGTGGACTGGGGCGGCAGCTTTCAGAGAACGGTGCGCCCTTCCGGCAGCCGGAATGGTCGGCGCTGGCGCTGATGGAAGCGCCTCATACGGTGCGCGAGGTGCATGACCAGTTCATCGCCGCTGGCGCGGATGTCATTACCACCAACACCTATGCCATCGTCCCCTTCCATATCGGCGAGGACCGTTACGAGGATCAGGGCGGCGCGTTGCTGGAGCTGGCGGCCAAGCTGGCCAGGGACGCCGCCGACTCGGTGCCCCGCGAAGTTCAGGTGGCAGCCAGCGTCCCTCCGATGTTCGGAAGTTACCTTCCCGAACAGTTCGAGGTGCAGGGCGCGCGCCGGATGATGCTTCAGTTCCGGCGCTACCTTGCGCCGGTGGCCGATATTTTCGTTGGCGAGACCCTCGGCTCCGTCGCCGAGGCGACCACCTATCTCGACGTCTTTTCCGACTGCGCCGCCGATCTCTGGCTGTCCGTCACCCTCGAGGATCGTGACCCGGTCGACGGTGCGCCGCGCCTGCGGTCCGGCGAGCCTCTTTCCGAATTGCTGCTGTCGATCGAGGGCATGCGTTTTGACGCCCTGCTTTTCAACTGCAGCCAGCCAGAAGTGATGAATGATGCTGTATGTATCTCGCGGGCCGAACTCGAAGCCTTCACTGCGCAGCATGGCGCCGCGCGGCCGATGATCGGCGCCTATGCGAATGCCTTTCCGCTGATGGACGAGGAATATGAGGCCTCGAACGCCAGCGTGCACCAGCTTCGCCAGGACATCACCCCCGAGGCCTATCTGCGCTATGCCGAACAATGGGTCGAGAGCGGCGCCGAAATCATCGGTGGCTGTTGCGGGATCACGCCCGGTCATATCGAGCTTCTCGCCAACAGCCTGAAAAAGGCGCCGGTCACCATGCCGGATTACGCCTGACGGTCGCGAGGGCCCGGATTGCGATGAGCGAGCGTTTCCTGTCCCATCCGTCCGTCCGGCATGTCGCCTCCTGTCTCGAGACGGCAGGCCATCCGCACGGTGTGATCGCGCTTGACGATACTGCCAGAAGCGCCGAAGAGGCGGCGGCGGCGCTCGGTGTCGAAACGGGCGCGATCGTCAAGACGCTGGTCTTCACGGCGGGCGATCCCGAAACACCTGTCATCGCGCTCGTCGCCGGCGACCGGCAGTGCGATGTAAAGGCGCTTGCCGCATGTGTCGGCGGCACCGGCAAATGCAATCGGCCGGACGCCGACCGGGTCAAGGCGGCGACCGGCTATGCCATCGGTGGTGTCTCTCCCGTCGGATTGCCGGCCGGATTGCCGGTTTTCATCGATGCCTCGCTTTTCAGGTTCCCGGTGGTGTGGGCCGCCGCCGGCCATCCGCACTGCGTGTTCCAGGCCGCGCCGTCGGATCTCGAGACCCTTGCGTCCGCTGCCGTCACGGACGGCATCTCCATCGCCGGCTGATCCTGCTTGAATGCACCCCGTCAGCGCCTATCTCTGGAGGGCGACGGCAACAGGGGGTGGGACAAACCGGTCCGGACGCGGACCGAACAGGCGAGGGCAGAATGAAACACGCAACTGACTATCTCGAAGCGGCGAACGCGGTTGTCCCGCGCATCACGCCGGAACAGGGTATTGAAATTCACAAGGCCGGCGGTGCCGTATTCGTTGACGTGCGCGACAGCGGTGACATCGCCAAGACCGGCACCATTGCCGGTGCGCTGCGCATCCCCCGCGGCTTTATCGAGTTTGCCGCAGACGACGCGCATCCCCTTCACAACGAGGCGATGGACAAGGCAAAGGACATCGTTCTGGTCTGCGCCGCCGGCGGCATGGCCGCGCTGACCGGCAAGACGCTGAGCGAGATGGGCTATACCAAGGTCCACAATGTCGGCGGCATCGGTGACTGGATCAACGCTGGCGGAGAGACGGAATCATGAGCAACCATCCGAAGACCGGGGCTCGGGCTGCCGACAACCGCGCCTTTCCGATCATTGTTTTCAGCCTTGCCACGGCGATCGCCCTCGGCATCGCCATGCTTCCCTTCGCCGCCAAGGCGGCTGGCAGTGATTCCGGCAGCTCTGGTGGTTCCGGCTACACGGTGGCTGCTGCGTCCAAGGAGATGCGCAAGGCGACGGTGATGATCAAGAACGAGGATTACGCCGGCGCGCTGACCTTTCTCGAGGCCGAGATCGCGAAGAACCCGGACAATGCCGATGCGTGGAACCTGACAGGCTTCGCGTCGCGCAAGCTGGGGGACTATGCCGCCTCCGAGGTGGCCTATGACAAGGCCCTCGCCATCGACCCCAAGCACAAGGGCGCGCTTGAATACAAGGGCGAGCTGTATCTGACGCTTGGCAATCTCGAAGGTGCCGAAAACATGTTCGACCGGCTCAACAAGGTCTGTTTTCTCAGCTGCAAGGAAAAGAAGCAGCTCGCGGCCGCCATCAGGACCTACAAGAAGGCCAACTGAAGCCTGACAAAATTGCCATGAACAACCGAGTCACGAAAAAAGGGAGGCCGCATGGCCTCCCTTTCCGTTTGTTGGATATGACAAGTGCCTCTTGCGGCGTCAGGCGTTCCTGACGAGGCTGCTCTTCAGTCCGCCCGTCGCTTTTGCACCGTCAAAACCAATCACACTAGACATCAGATCACCTCCTTCGCGTTGTTGAAAACAATAGGAAGACGATAGGGGCGGCGCGCATCAAAGTCACGCTTCGGCGAAAGGTCGCGGCAAAATGTCCGCCGGCGCGGCCCGCAGCTGGTTCCCCGACGCTGTGTTCAGCCGCCGAACAGTCCCTTGGCGAAGGTGACGGCCGCGTCGAAATTGTCCGAGATCACGGCGCCGACGCCGCTGGCCGCGCCGGTGGCTTTCTCGCCGAGCGTTCCAGTGACCTCGCCGCCCTTTTCGACCAGGTCCGCGCCGGCATCCTTGACGGCTGACGCCGCGCCGCCGACCGCGGCGGTCGCATTGTCGACAAGGCCGTCGAACGTGCCGAGAACCTTGCCCATGACATTGTCTCCGGTCGCTGCTTCGACTGCCGGCTGCTGGTCATCTGTCATTTGAAATCTCCCGATGGCTTGCCGGTGCCTATTGGATCGCGCCGTTCAGTTCCCACATATGCTGCGGCAGCGGCTGCCATGCAAAGAATACGGGAACCCGACAGATGACCGGCAATGGATTTATAGGCAGATTTCGTGCTCTTGTCGCCAGAATTGGCGGTCTCGCCTGCATTTTGATCACCATGGAGACGATATTGGCTTATCCGGCTGTGAGCGCGCCCGTGACGGCGCATGATTTCACTTTCGAGAACATCGAGGGTGGTCCGCTGCCGCTGTCCGATTTCGCCGGCAAGACGGTACTTCTTGTGAATACGGCCTCGATGTGCGGTTTCACCCCGCAATATGAGGCGCTGCAGTCCCTCTATGACAAATATCGCGAGCAGGGCCTTGTCGTCCTTGGTGTGCCGAGCGACGATTTCGGCGGTCAGGAATATGACAACAGCGACCAGATCAGGCAGTTCTGCGAGATCAATTACGGCATCACGTTCCCGATGACGGACAAGGTTCACGTCAAGGGCGATGATGCGCATCCCTACTATCAGTGGGTTGCGGCGCAGGGACGAATGAAACTGCCGCGCTGGAACTTCTACAAGCATGTGATTGATGCGGACGGCAATCTCGTGGAATGGTTCGCCTCGACAACCTCGCCCGATTCAAGCAAGGTAATCAACGCCATCGAGAAACAGCTCGCGCGCTGACCGGTGGCTGTGGGGGAGAGATGAAACCTGTCATCCGGGCAACAGCCGCCCGGCGTGATCAGCTGCAGGAGCCGACCCCATGGAAGAACACGCCCTCAGGCGCAGCCTTTCCGACGAGCTTCACGCCCGCGCCTTTCACGATTTCGAAGGTGCCGGCCGTTTCATCCGCTATGTCTTTCTGACCGAGGCCGGCACCGACGACATCCTTGCCTATATCGATGAATTCCTGGTGGCCAACGGCCAGCAGCCCATTCCCGAAGGATCAAAATTCCTGCGACTGGACCTGAACGGGTTCGCCATCCGGGTGGAGCAGCATACCGAGTTCCTGTCTGTCAGCTTCATCGAAAAGGGGCGCAAGCAGGCGACCGGCCTTCTGGGCGACGCGTTCGATGCTGCGAACAGCCGTCTTCCGCTTGCCTGGGCGCGCGGCATACCGGCCCCGGTCTTTCACGCCATCTGGCTGGAAATCGGCGGCAAGCCGCCGCGCGGGATCAATCCTGAAAAGATCGGCGCGATGATGCAGAGCCGTGCGATCGCCTCGAACCTGTTCAGCGACGGGGCTGCACAGCTCCATTTCGCTTTCGACATCGACGATGCCGGTTTTTCGAGGATCGCGATATTCAACGAGCAGATCTCGTCAAACCGGATGGGCCGCGTGGTCCAGCGTATCGTCGAGCTCGAGACCTATCGCATGCTGGCGCTCCTCGGCTTTGCGGCGGTGCGCGAGCATGGCGCCACCCTTGGCCGGATCGAGCGCACCGTCGGCAGCCTGACAACCGACCTTGCGGCGCAGATCAGGCAATCGCATGGCCAGGTCCAGCAGCTGCTGTCGGTACTTTCGGCGCAGGCCGCCGACCTTGAGGAAATCTACGCGAAGACATCCTACCGGCTGGCGGCGACCAAGGCCTATGAAGCCATTCTGATGGACCGCATCGCCAGCCTGCAGCTCTCGCGGCTTGCAGGGTTTCAGGGGGTTCGCGGGTTCCTCGGGCGGCGCATGACACCGGCGCTGGACAGCTGCCGGGCCTTTGCCGAGCGGCTGTCGCGCCTGTCCGAGCGGATCACCCGCGCCGGCGACCTGCTGCAGACCCAGACGGAGATGATCATCCAGCGGCAGAACCGCGACCTGCTGCAGTCGATGAACGCCCGTGCCCGCCAGCAGCTGCGCCTGCAGCAGACGGTGGAACGGCTGTCGATCGCGGCGGTGACCTATTATGGTGTCGGCCTTGTCGGCTATCTGGCAAAACCGCTGCCGCTGGCGGCCTGGGGATGGGATATCAATCTGGTCAAGGCCGGCGCCGTGCCGGTGATCGCGTTCCTCGTCTGGCTCGCCATTCGCGGCGTGCGCGCCCACATCAACGAGCCGGAAGCCGGCAGCGACAGCTAGCCGTCGATCTTTCTGACAAAGCAGGTGACACGCTCGGCCTCGCTAAATCCGTTGGCCAGATGAAAGTCGGCCCCGACCGCATCATCAATCCGTGAATCGGAGGCGATTTCAGTGATGCCGGCCTCTCTGGCGATATCCTCGAGCTGCGCGAGCAGCGCAGCGGCAATGCCTGTCTCGCGACATGACGGTGCGACCGCGATGCCTTCGAGAAACATCACGCCGACGCTCTCGCAGCCATTGGCGTAGAGCCTCACGGTCGCCTCCAGCGCGCCGAGGATTGCGCCATTCGCATCTTCCGCCACCAGCCGGACGATCCCGGGCGCAAGATCGCCAAAATCCCAAAAGCGGCGGCGGATATCGGCCGCCTCGGCGGCGAGCCCGGCCGCATCGGCTCCATAGGTCGGGGCCAGCAGCGTGGCGCGAGCCGCATCATCCTCCGGACGTGCCTGCCTGATTGTGAAGTTTTGGGTCATGCGTTTCTGACGGCTGTCTGATAAGGTTTTCAGGATGCAGTCATTCACCGGTCAGGACAATCATCGATGCCGGACGGCCAGCCGCAAAGACAAAAGCCACAAACACCTCGAACCCAAAGGCAGGTTTTTCCGCAGCCGGCGGGACATCATCTGGCGCAGGTGAACCTGGCGCGCGCGGTTGATGACCTCGACCAGCCTGCGATGGCCGAATTCATGGCTGCGCTGAACAAGGTGAACGGCATTGCCGAACGGTCGCCCGGCTTTGTCTGGCGGCAGGACGATCCGGTGGCTGATGCCGCGGCCAAGGCCATTCTGGCCGACCCGCGCGAGACCTACACCCTGTCCGTGTGGGAAACGGCGGATGCGCTGGAATTCTTCGCGTGGAACACGGTGCACCGCCGGTTCATGAACAACCGCCACAAATGGTTCGTTCCGCCGGACAGGGCCTTTCTGGCGATGTGGTGGATACCCGCCGGCACCACCCCCGATTTTGCCGAGGCGATGGAACGGCTGGAATATCTTCGGGCGCACGGCCCGTCGGAACGCGCCTTTGGCTGGAAGAACCTCGCCGGCACCCGCGCCTGGCAGTCCGAGGGTGCGCCCCCGATCCCGGCCTAGTCCGCTTCGGCCACCGCGTCGCACCAGGCCAGCGTCGCGCGGATATGCCAGTTGAGCCGGCTGTCATGGAAACCGACATGGCCACCGCCGCGCGTCACCACGACCGAGATGCCGGTCAGCGGATCCCTTGGGACAGGCTGCGACAGGCAGGGCGGCACCGGCACCCAAGGATCGTTGGAGCCCTGCAGCACGAGCACCGGCACGGTTATTTGTTGCAGCCGCCGATCAACGCTGGCAGCCCGGTAATATTCGTCAGCGCCGCCATAGCCCGCCATCGGCGCGGTGACCAGCTCGTCGAATTCCGTAATGCTTCGCGCGGACTGCGCGGCCGCGAGCGTGTCTTCGCGGATGTCCGGCGCATCGCCGGCGAGCTGTTTCAGCGCGCTCAGCATATGGCGGCCATAGGCAAGGTTGCGAAGGCGGCTGAACCGCCGTGATGTCGCCACCATGTCGAGCGGTGTGCCGATGGTGACAATCCCGGCGAGCCGCGCTGCCGCCGCAGGGAAATCCAGCGCCATATTCAGCGCCGCCGTCCCGCCGAGCGAATGCGCCATCATGAACAGGGGCGCACCCGGATCGCGCCTCGCCGCTGCATCGACAAAGGGAACAAGATCGCCGCCGGCACAGGCGTTGTAGGTCTTCCTCGCCAGTGGCCGGGCCGGGCCGGCCCCACGCATATTCACTCGTAGCAGGCTGTAGCCGGCCGCCAGCACCTCGGGAACAAGCCACCAGATATGCTGGGCGTCCATGCAGCCGTTCAGCCCGTGGACCGCGATCACGCATCCCTTTGACCGGGTCCCTGTCGCCGGATGAAAGGCGGCCAGCAGGCGGTCGCCGTCGGCAAGTTCGATCAGCACTTCCTC
This sequence comes from Rhodospirillaceae bacterium, assembly GCA_011522725.1. GTDB lineage: Bacteria > Pseudomonadota > Alphaproteobacteria > Puniceispirillales > Puniceispirillaceae > UBA8309. The sequence continues at coordinate 6,589 of WTIL01000080.1, read as the reverse complement.
GCCGGCATCGGGAACCGGCGCGTCATGGCGCAGGTAATGCCTGATTGTCTGCAGATCGCCGCCGATCCAGGGAAACCGCTCGCCACCGAAAGGCGGCAGGACGCCGCCGGCATCATTGCGAAGAAACCCCATCCGGGCCGCCGTCAGTAGAGGGTGATGGCGGCCACCGACAGATCGGCCCGGTGGTCGCGGCCATAGGCAACGATGCCGATCGAGACAATGTCCTGCGGGCGCGGGGAAGCGGGGCTGAGGCCCGCCGAATGCCGGAAGCTGTCGAACGGCAGGGTGGCTTCCCGCCAGTCGTCGCCGGCGGTAAAGGAGGCCGCGTAATAATGCCAGGGACGCCGGTTGTCGCGTGTGCGCAGATGCACGAAATAGGTCTCGCCATTGCCGCGGCTGAGTATTCGTATGCCGTCCAGACCGGCGCCGCCCGCGGGAAGCCCGGCCATGCTGATGCCGGCGCGCAGCTGGATAAAGCCGCCATTGTTGGCGGTGCTGACATCGCCGGTAAGCCGGGCATAATCGACATCATCTGATGATTCGAAGGACAGCTTGCCGCGAGAGACCCCGCCCATCACGCCGTCGGTGACGAACCGCCAGTAGGCGGCCTGGTCGGCCGTCATCGGAAAGCGGAAATCCTCGCCGGCCTGCACGCCGGTTCCGGAGCCGAGCACGCCCGCCCCCGCCACCCCGACGGCAAAGGCAATCGTGGCGGCGGCGGCACGGGCCTGCCGGGCGATCCTGCCGCCCTGTTTCGGCGTGGTCTGGCGTGTGTTTTCATCCATCCTCTGGAGATGGGCATCTCGCCGCTTGCTGTAAAGGTCGGGTGGTCTGCTTTGGGGCTGGATCGTGCTTCCGCGCTTTGGCAGAATTGTCACCATGAATGACGTATCTGGACTGACCCTGCCGCAGATCGAGGCTTTTCTCGAAGCCTCCGGACTGCCTTATGAAATCTGGCCGTGTGATGACAGCCTCGCCGACACGGCGGCGTTCTGCGCCCATTACAAGGTCCCGCCCAAAAATTCGGTGAATGCGATCCTCGTGCGTTCGAAGACCACGCCCGAGGATATGGCGCTCTGCATGGTGCCGGCGACACACCGGCTGGATGTGAACAAGGTCGTTCGCAAGCGTCTTGGCGCGAAAAAGGCCTCCTTTGCACCGCCGGAAGACACACGCGCCGTCACCGGAATGGAGATCGGCGGCGTCACGCCCATCGGACTGCCGCCGGGACTGCGCGTCTGGGTCGAGGCCACGGTGATGGATCTCGACTACATCATTCTTGGCGGCGGCAACCGGACATCCAAGCTGAAGGTGCCGCCGGCGATCTTCGGAATGCTGCCCGATTGCGATATCGTCGAAGAGCTGGCAAAGCCCGCCTGAATTCTGCGCATCCGCTTGACAGCTTTCCCAAAACAGGTTGCAGTCTTGGCATAACGGTTTTCAGCCGCAGACTGCTGAAACGAAAAAGACGGACCGCGCATCGTGTCAGGTGAAGGGCCGCATCAATAAGGGAGAAACTTATGAAAAAAATGATTCTGACAGCCGCAGCAGCCGGCCTCGTCCTGTCGGCCAGCGCAGCGCATGCCGAAAAGTGGGATATGCCGATGGCCTATGCCGCGACAAACTTCCACTCGGAGATGGGTGTCGTGTTCGCCGACAAGGTGCGTGACTACACCGGCGGCAAGATCGACATCACCGTGCATCCGGGCGGATCGCTGTTCAAGGGCGGCGAGATCAAGCGTGCCGTGCAGACCGGCCAAGCGCCGATCGGCGAGCGCTTCATGTCGGCCCATGCCAACGAGGCCCCGCTTCTGGGATGGGACAACCTGCCGTTCCTGGCGACCACCTACGAGGCGAACAACAAGCTGTGGGCCGCTGCCAAGGACAAGGTCAATGCGCAGCTCGACAGCCTGAACCTCGTCGCGCTCTACACCTGCCCGTGGCCGGGCCAGGGCTTCTACTTCAAGAAGCCGGTTACATCATCGGCCGATACGCAGGGCGTGAAGTTCCGGTCCTATAATGCCGCCACCGCGACCTTCGCCAAGGAGCTTGGCATGACCCCGGTCCAGATCGAGGCTGCCGAGCTTTCGCAGGCTCTGGCCACCGGCGTTGCCGAGGCCTTCATCTCCTCCGGTTCGACCGGCTATGACCGCAAGGTGTGGGAGCATCTGACCCATTATTACAAGGTCAATGCATGGCTGCCGCGCAACTATGTGATCATCAACAAGGGCGTCTACAACGGCCTCGACGGTGCAACCAAGGATGCGCTTCACAAGGCTGCCGACGAGACAGGCGCTGCCTGTGCCGCCAAGTCGGCCGAGCTTGCCAACTGGTATTTCGAGCAGCTCGAGGCCAACGGCATGAAGGTCGAGGATGCCGGCCCGGCGTTCCTCAAGGAGCTCCAGACCATCGGTGCGAAGATGCAGGCTGACTGGCTCGCTTCGGTCGGCGCCGACGGCCAGGCCATCGTCGACGCCTACAAGGCGATGTAGTCTGATCGACCATAAAGCGGTTCCCGGCGTTGTCTCGCCGGGGGCCGCATGCTTCTGCTGATATAGATTATGTCTGACTGGTCCCCGTTCCTCGGCCTGCCGCTATGGGTCTGGCTTTTCGTCATCCCGACGGCGCTGGCCGCGATCGCGCGCCTGCAGCGTGCCCGGCTCATGCCGTTGCTGCGGCGTATCTGGCGCGTGCTGGATGCCGTCTATCTGGCCTCCGGCGTGCTGGCAGCTGTGTTCATGGTGATGATCCTGTTGCTGATCGTAGCGCAGATGGGCGCGCGCTGGGCCGGCATTACATTCGAGGGTTCGACCGAATTCGCCGGCTATGCGATGGCGGCGACGAGTTTCTTCGCGCTGGCGCACGCCTTCAGCCGCGGCGCGCATATCCGCGTGTCTATCCTGCTCAATCTCAACAGTTTCACACGCATGTGGCTGGATGCCGGGGCGATGCTTGTCGCCGCGATTATCGCGACATATTTCGCGCGCTATGCCGTGAAGACCAACTTCCTGTCGGAAATGCTGAATGACCGCACCCAGGGGCAGGACCAGATCCCGGAATGGGTTGTTTCATTCCTGTCGATGTTCGGCACGGCCCCGGGCAACTGGGGGGCGATCTGGGAGAAAACGGGTGACGCCTGGATCTACACGCCGGTCTGGGTGCCGCAGCTACCCATGTCGGTCGGCACCGTCCTTCTTGCCATTGCCCTGTGGGACCATCTGATCAGGCTTCTCGTTACCGACGAGACGGCCATCAAAGGGGAGACCGTCGAATGAGCGAGCTGTACGCCACCGCGATATTCCTGTTCGCGATGTTCGCGCTTCTTGGCGGGTCCGTCTGGGTCGGCCTTGCGCTTGTCGGCGTGGCCTATATCGGCATGGAGCTGTTCACCTCGCGCCCGGCAGGCGACGCGATGATCACTACCATCTGGACCGGCGCGTCGAGCTGGACCCTGACCGCGCTGCCGCTGTTCATCTGGATGGGCGAGATCCTGTATCGAACACGATTGTCCGAGGATATGTTCCGCGGCCTCGCGCCTTGGATGCGATGGCTTCCCGGCGGGCTGCTCCACACCAATATCGCCGGCTGCACGATCTTCGCGGCGGTGTCGGGATCATCGGCGGCGACACTGACCACTGTTGGCAAGATGTCGATCCCCGAGCTGCGACAGCGCGGCTATCCCGAATATATGATCATCGGCACGCTGGCCGGCGCGGCCACCCTTGGCCTTATGATCCCGCCCTCGCTGACGCTGATCGTCTATGGCGTCTCGATCAATGAATCCATCACCAAGCTGTTTCTTGCCGGCGTGATTCCCGGCCTTGTTCTTGCCGGGCTTTTCATGACCTACATCATCGGCTGGCATTATCTGCGCCCCGGCGAGCGGCCAAAGCCGGAACCATCGATGAGCTTTGCCAAGATGATCAAGGACAGCCGCTTCCTTGCACCGGTGATGGCGCTTGTCTTCATCGTCATCGGGTCGATGTATTTCGGCTGGGCGACCGCGACCGAGGCCGCCGCGGTGGGTGTCATCGGCGCGCTGGCACTGGCGCTGGTGCAACGCTCGCTGACCCGCGAGACCTTCTTCGCCAGCCTGATGGGGGCGACACGCACATCGGCGATGATCGCGCTGATCCTGATGGGGGCGTCGTTCCTGTCGCTGTCGATGGGCTTCACCGGATTGCCGCGCGCGCTGGCAGGCTGGATCGACAGCATGGACCTGTCGCCGATCGTGCTGATCGCGGCGCTGACGGTGTTCTATATCATCCTCGGCATGTTCCTCGACGGCATCTCGTCTGTGGTGCTGACCATGGCCATCGTCGAGCCGATGATCCGGCAGGCAGGCATCGATGTGATCTGGTTCGGTGTCTTTGTCGTGGTGGTCGTCGAAATGGCGCAGGTCACCCCGCCGATCGGCTTCAATCTGTTCGTGCTGCAGGGCATGACGAAACACGAGATTTCCTACATCGCCCGCACGGCCATTCCCATGGTCGGGCTGATGGTGCTGATGGTGGTGATTCTTGTCATCTGGCCGGAACTTGCCACCTGGCTTCCCGACAATGTGCGGCAGGGGCCGCGCGGGTGACGGCTGATGCCGGTGGTCAGCCTTTTCCAGCTCGACACCAGCTTTCCGCGAATTCCCGGTGACATCGGATCGCCAGAAACCTGGCGCGCCGGTCTCGATATCCATGTGGTGCCAGAACTGTCGGTCGCGCAGGTGATCAACAGCGATCCCGGCGCCACCGACATGACGAAAGTCGAGACTGCGATGGACCGGGCGCGCGGCGACATTCTCACGACATCCTGCGGTTTTCTGTGTTACTGGCAGGACCGCCTTGCCGCGCGCACGGCGAGGCCATTCGTCAGTTCGGCGTTGCTGGCGCTTCCCGATCTAAGGAGGCGCTTTGCCGATGACGAGCTTGCGATCCTGACATTCAATGCCGATGTGCTGACGTCGCCCGCCTTCGCCCCGTCACTCGGCGGGTTCGCCGGGCCGGTCGCCGGCCTCGCCGAGGAGTCGCATCTGCGTCAGGTGATCGCGAACGACCTGCCGGCGCTGGACCGGCAGCGCGCCGAAGACGAGATTGTCCGGCTGGTCGACGGCCTGTGCGCCGCCGGCGGGGTGAGGGCGCTGCTTCTGGAATGCACGAACCTGCCACCTTACAAGCAGGCGCTGAAGGCAAGGTTCGACATCGAGATATTCGACATCCTGACGCTGATCGACGGCATGAAAGCTGATATCGTCGACCCGGCGCATCTTTAGGCAACGCCGCGGAGGAGAGAGCCATGACCCAGTCTTCGACACCGGATTACGCCAGGGCGAAAACGGTCGGGCTCGCGGATATTCCCGTGATTGATCTGGCGGGAACAGACAGCCCTGCCGGACGCGCTGCGGTGGCGGCGGCGCTCGTCAAGGCCGCGTCCGAGATCGGGTTCTTCTATGTATCGGGGCATGGTGTCTCGGCACAGCTGTGCGCGGATGCGATGGCGGCAAGCCGCAGGTTCTTCGAACTGCCCGAAGCGGCGAAGGCCGGCATCGCGGTCGACCGGCATCAGCGAGGCTGGATGGCGCAGGGCCTTGCCAATCTCGAAGGTTCGGCAACCCATGACGCCAAGGAAGTGTTCTTCTGGGGGCGCGATGTCGATGCCGATGACGAGCAGGTGAAGGCGGGCCTTCCGCTTGTCCATCCGAACCAGTGGCCGGACGGGGCGGCACCGTTCCTGCGCACCGGCATTCTTCCCTATTACCGGGCGGTGATGGCGCTCGGGCTCCGCATTCTCGAATGCCTCGCCATCGGCCTTGACGCGGACCCGGCCATTTTCACCCGTGCCTATGACCGGCCGCTTGGGCGGGGCCAGCTTGTCTATTATCCGGCGATCGGCGAGGCCGACATCCGGGCAGAAAGGTTCGGCGCGGCAGCGCATACCGATTTCGGCGTGCTCACCATCCTGCAACAGGACAGCCTGGGGGGATTGCAGGTTCTCAACCGGTCCGGCGACTGGATCGAGGCGATGCCCATCGAAGACACCTTTGTCTGCAATATCGGTGATCTGCTGGAACGCTGGACCAACGGAAGGCTGGTCTCGACAAGGCACCGCGTTCTCAATCGTTCAGGCCGGTCCCGCTATTCGATCCCGATCTTCTGCGATCCGGCAAGCGATGCTGTCGTGGACCCGCGCGACTTCGACAGGCATGCGGATATCGAGGCGCTGCCTCCGGTCGAGGCAGGGGCCTATATCATGGGCAAGAACAGGCGAAATTTCAGCCATTACGACAGGCAGGATTCGTAACGGCCAGAACAGGAGAGCCGATCATGGCAGGCAAACTTCCTACAACGGTGATCGGCTCTTTCCCGAAGCCGGACTATCTCCCTATCCGTGACTGGTTCGACTCGGCGCGCGAAAACGGCACCATGGGATCAACCGATGTGACGCTCGGCTATACAGGATGGAAAGCCTCCGACGCCGACGAGGCGCTGTTCCGCCGGGCAGCCGAAGAGGTGATCGGCCTTCAGGTCGATGCTGGCGTCGATGTGCCGACCGACGGTGAAGTGCGGCGCGAGAACTATATCCATTATCATTGCCGCCA
>WTIL01000091.1:7477-20335 GCA_011522725.1 Rhodospirillaceae bacterium | reverse complement strand
GAAGGCTGCGAAATCCGCCGGTACGGCCAAGAAGAAAACAGCAAAGAAGGCCGCCAAGGCGAAGGCCGCGCCCGCGAAAGCCGCCGAGGCGCCTGCGGATGACAAGCCTGCAGCCGAATCCGGAAGCGATGATGACAAGCGGGCACCGATCAGCTCGGCGCCTCAGGATGTCATCGAGGTCGGCAGCGCCGAACCGGCAAAACGCCGGACCGGCTGGTGGAACCGAGGCTGACGCCGCGCCCCTAGCGGGATTTCAGATATTTGGGAAGCCAGTCGCTGATCCGGCGGCTGGCTTCTTTCATATGCGCAGTGCTTCCGGCAAAGGACAGGCGCATATGGCGGTGTCCCTGCTCCTGGTCGAAATCGACACCCGGCGTGCAGGCGACACCGGCTTCCCGCAGCATGGCTTCGGCAAGGGCGATGGAATCCGGACTGGTCTCGAGCGCGCCGATATCCGCATACAGATAGAAAGCCCCGTTGCAGGGTGCCGTCTCGCCCAGAAAATCTTCGGGCAGTCCGCGCATGAGAATGTCACGATTCTCGCGATAACGGTCGACATGCAGGTTCAGCGCGCCGTAGTCGTCGAAGGCGGCGATGGCACCGGCCTGCATCGGTTTCGGCGGCCCGATATAGAGGTTCTGTGCCAGCCGCTCGACGGTCTCGACCAGCTCGTCCGGGAAGATCGCCCAGCCGACACGCCACCCGGTCATACAGAAATATTTCGAGAAGGAATTGACGATAATCACACTGTCGCTGTGGAGCAGCGCCGTCGTCGGCGTCCCTTCGAAGGTGAGGCCGTGATAGATCTCGTCCATGATCAGGCGCACGCCCTTGCGATGACACCATTCGCAGACAGCCTTCACCTCGTCGTCCGACATCACGACACCGGTCGGGTTGGCCGGGCTGGCAATCAGCATGCCGTCCGGAAGCGGCTCGCCGGACGCTTCAAGCGCCTCGAGGCTCGGCATCCAACCCTCGGCGGCGCGCGCGGGCATCTGCACGGGTGTCAGTCCCATGGCCAGCATCAGGTTCCGGTAGGCCGGATAACCCGGCGTCGTGACCGCGATCCTGTCGCCATGATCGAAGGCGGCAAGGAAGGCGAGCGCGAACCCAAGAGATGATCCCGGCGTGATGGCGATCTTCGCCGGATCGGCCGCCGCGCCATAATAATCGGCGTAATGCCCGGCAATTCTCCGGCGAAGGGTCATCTCGCCGAAAGCAAGCGAGTAACCATGTGTTGCAACCTCGCCAAGCGCTGTGGTCAGCGCCGCATTCACAGCGACAGGCGGAGGCGTCGACGGCTGCCCGACCTCGAGATGGATGACATCGACGCCGGTCGCCTCGAGCTCGCGCGTGGCGTTCATCACCGCCATGGCAAGGAAGGCGGGGACCCTGTTTGTCGTCGTTACCTTGAGCGCCATGCCTCAAATGCCCTCTTTGCTGTCGCCGTTGGCTGCCGCGGAAGCTGCAGCAATCCGGAGAGACAGCGTGATAGCAGATAAGTGATGCTGGTGCCACATGCCTGCCATGATTATGCTGCAACTTGCGCCTTTCAAACTCAGCAGCCCGACCCAGATGACCAGTCCCGCATCCATGCAAAGATTATTGCGCGCCATTCTGCTTTTTGCAGTCGGTGCCGCCCTTGCGGTCGGTTCCGCGATCAGCCCGGCAGCGGCATCAATGATCCGCGACACCGAGATCGAGGCAGGCCTTGAAGGCCTCATGGCCCATCTGGTGGCGGCTGCCGGGTTTCCGCCGGGCGGGGTCAAGATCCGCATTTTCATCGACCCGTCATATAATGCCTTTGTCGCCGGAAAGCGGATCATCTATGTGCATTCCGGCCTTCTGGAACAAGCCTCCGGTGCAGGAGAGTTTCTTGGCGTGATGGCGCATGAGCTCGGCCATGTCCGCGAAGGCCACGTGCAGCGGCTTGATGACGAACTGCAACAGGCAAGCAACAACGCGGCGCTGGCAACACTGGCGGCGATTGCTGTTGCCGCAGGCGGCAGCGGCGATGCCGCGGCCGGCGTGCTGATCGGCGGTACCGACACGGCGAAGCGGGGATTTCTTGCCTCGCGGCGGCGCGACGAGGCAGTGGCTGACGAGATTGCCCTCGATCTTCTGGAAAAGACCGGTACCTCGGCAGTCGGGCTTCGCGACCTGATGGCGAGAATGGCACGGCAGCGCAGCCTTCCCGAAAGCCGCCAGTCCCTCTATTACTCCACTCACCCGGGTGCGCGGGAGCGGCTTCAGGCGCTTCAGGATCATGTCGGCAAGTCCGACCATAGCGCCAACCAGCTGCCGGAAGCGGCGCTGGCAATCTATGCCCGCATCGTCGCCAAGATGGCGGCCTGGACCGAGTCACCGCAGCGGGTTATCGCGCGGGCTGCCGAGATGGCACCCGATCCGACTATGGAAACCTATATTCTGGCCATCGCTTCCTTCCGCCGCGGCGATCTGGGCGATGCGCTGGCCCGCATGGACGAGCTGACAGCCACTTATCCGGATGATGCCTTCTTCCATGAATTCAAAGGCGACATCCTGTTCGCCATGGCAAGGCCGGCCGAGGCCGCGGCATCCTATGAGACGGCGCTGCAACTCCGGCCGGGGAGTGTCCTGATCCAGCTCAATCTCGGACGGTCGCTGATTGCCGAAGGCGGGCCGGCCAGCCTCGAGCGCGCCATTCAGGTGCTGGCATTGGCAAGAGATGCCGAGTCACAATGGGGGTTCCTGCACCGGCAATACGGCATTGCGCTCGGCAAAGCCGGTCGCATCGTCGAGGCCGACCTCGCGCTTGCGGACGAAGCCATCGTGATCAACGACAAGCAGCGTGCCGCGCAACTGGCGCGGCGCGTGCTTGCACGCGACGGGGTCGCCGAGAACTTCCGCAGCCGTGCCAGCGATATCCTGTTCCGCTATGGCGGGCAGGCTGACTGAGCCGCCGGGTTGCGCCTGCACGGCAGATCACCTGTGGCGCGGTTGCCGCTAGGCAAAGGAAGCGGCTGTTGTTATACCTTGCCGCGTCAATCCTGAACGGAGCTTCATCATGATCCGCACATCCGGACGTCTCATCCTCAGCCTTCTGGCAGGCCTGTTCATGGCCGTGTCCGTCGCGGCACCCGCACAGGCGGAAATCACCGAAGGCGACCGTTCGGCGCTGAACGACATGATCCGTGACTACATCCTCGCCAACCCCGAAATTGTGCGCGAGGCGCTGATCAACCTTGCCGACCGCGAGGAGCGCGAGCGCGTCGAACAGGCGATGGTGACGCTCCGCAAGGACAGCGGCGACCCGATCCTCGGCAACCCCGAGGGCGGGTTCACCATCTATGAATTCACAGATTACAATTGCGGCTATTGCAAGCGCGTCTTCCAGCCGCTTCAGGAGCTGATTGCCGGGGATGACGACATCCGGCTCGTGGTGAAGGAATTCCCGATCCTCAGCCAGACATCGGTTCTCGCAGCACAGGCCGGCATCGCCGCCCAGGCACAGGGTGTGTTCCCCGATTTCCATGCCGCGATGATGACGGCGCGCGGGGCGATCACGATGGACAGCATCATCGATGCGGCGCAGTCCGCTGGCGCTGATATCGACCGGCTGCAGGCCGACATGAACAGCCCGGTAACAGCTGCGATCATCGACCGCACGCGGGCCGCCGCGCAGGCGCTGCAGATTTCCGGTACGCCGGGGCTGGTCATCGGCTCGCAGGTCATTCCGGGCGCCATCGACCTCGAGCAGATGCGAGAAATCATCGCGGCCGAGCGCGCCGCAAACAGCTGAACATCCATAGTCGCAGCACCGGCAGACCATCTGTTTGATGGGGGGTCGGAAAGAGTGATAGGGTTTAATCCATGTCTGAAACGGTAAACATCCTCGCGATCAACGGGCCGAACCTGAACATGCTCGGCACACGCGAGCCGGAGATTTACGGCGCCGACACGCTGGCCGATGTCGAGGCCAGCTGCCGCGCTGTCTGCGAAGGCGAGAACGTCTCGCTTGAATGGATGCAGACAAACAGCGAGGCCGAGATCGTCACCGCCATCCAGCAGGCGATCGGCAAGGCGGACTGGCTCCTGATCAATGCCGCCGGGCTGACCCATTGCTCGGTGCCGCTTCGCGATGCGCTGGCTCTGTTTCCGGGGCGCAAGATCGAGATCCATCTTTCGAATATTCACAAGCGCGAGTCCTTCCGTCATCATTCGATGATCTCGGCGGTGGTCGACGGCGTCGTGCTTGGTTTTGGTGCCATGTCCTATGTCATGGCGGTCAAGGGAGTGATTGATATGGCGAGGGAGGCCGAATAATGGCGAAAGCCCCAAAAAGCAGCGGTGCAGGCGATACCGCACTGGTCAAGGCGCTGGCCGATATCCTCGACGAGGCCGGACTGGCCGAACTGGAATACGAGACTGCCGACCTTTCGGTCAGACTGTCCCGTGTGAGCGGCGCCGCGCCGGTTGCCCCGGTCGCCGCGGTTGCCGCCCCGGCAGCAGCACCCGCCGCCGCACCTGCTGCACCGGCCGCCGCCCCGGCAGCCGACAGCGCCGATGCCGCATCGCACCCCGGCGCGGTCACCTCGCCCATGGTCGGCACCGTTTATGTGGCGCCCGAGCCTGACGCGCCGAGCTTCATCGAGGTCGGCGGCACGGTGAAGAAGGGCCAGACGCTGCTCATTGTCGAGGCGATGAAGGTGATGAACCCGATCACCGCCCCGGCGGACGGCACCGTCAAGCAGATCTTTGTCAAGAATGCACAGCCGGTCGAGTTCGGCGAAGTGCTGGTCGTGATCGAGTAATGTTCAAGAAGATCCTCATAGCCAATCGCGGCGATGTGGCGCTTCGTGTGCTGCGGGCCTGCCGCGAGATGAACATCCCGAATGTCGTCGTGCACTCCACCGCGGACGCGGATTCGATGCCGGTACGGCTGGCGGATGAATCCGTCTGTATCGGACCGCCCTCGAGCGCGGAGTCCTACCTGAATGTCGCCTCGATCATCACCGCCGCCGGCATTACCGGCGCCGATGCGGTGCATCCTGGTGTCGGCTTCCTTGCCGAGAATGCGGATTTTGCCGAAATCGTCGCGGCGCACGGCCTGACTTTCATTGGGCCGGAGCCGCGCCACATCCGTTCGATGGGCGACAAGGTCGAGGCGAAGATCACCGCCGCAGATTCAGGCTTGCCGCTGGTGCCGGGATCGCCCGGCGCTGTCCATACGCTGGACGAGGCACGCACGATCGGCGCGGATGTCGGATATCCGTTGCTGGTCAAGGCCGCCTCGGGCGGCGGCGGGCGCGGCATGAAAGTCGCAGAAACCGCAGACGACCTTGCCGAAGCGTTCAGCTCGGCCCGGTCCGAAGCCAAGGCCGCCTTTGGTGACGACACCGTCTATCTGGAACGCTATCTCGGCCAGCCGCGCCATATCGAGGTTCAGGTGATCGCAGACAGCCACGGCAATGTCGTGCATCTCGGCGAGCGCGAATGCTCGATCCAGCGCCGCCACCAGAAACTGTTCGAGGAAGCCCCCTCGCCCGTTCTCAGCGCCGAGCAGCGCGCCGAGATCGGCGGCATCGCCGCCGAGGCGACACGCCGGATGGGCTATCTCGGCGTCGGCACCATGGAGTTCCTCTATGAAAATGGCGAGTTCTTCTTTATCGAGATGAACACCCGCCTGCAGGTCGAACACCCGATCACCGAGGCGATCACGGGCGTCGATCTCGTGCGCGAGCAGATCCGGATTGCCGCCGGCAAGGAGCTGTCTTTCCGGCAGGAGGATGTGACCTTCACCGGCCATGCCATCGAATGCCGTATCAATGCCGAGCATCCGGAAACCTTCATGCCGACACCCGGCAAGGTAACCGCCTTCCACGCGGCAGGCGGGTCCGGCATCAGGGTCGATTCCTGCCTCTATTCGGGCTATTCGGTACCGCCCTATTACGACAGCCTGATTGCCAAGCTGATCGTGCATGGCGATGACCGGGCGCATTGCCTGGCGCGGCTGAAGCGGGCGCTTGCGGAATTCGTTGTCGAGCCGATCCCGACCACGCTTGATCTTCACGAGCGGCTTGTCGATGCACCGGCAGTGCTTGACGGCAGCTACAACATCCGCTGGCTCGAGGAACATTTCCTGAGCGACGACTAGGGCAGCGCGACGGCGGCCGGCAGGACACAGCATGGCGGAACGGTTCGCATTCTCACCGGAAACGCTGATCAAGGCCTATTCGCTGGGCGTGTTCCCGATGGCGGAAAGCGCCGACAGCCGCGAGATCAGATTCTACGACCCTGATGTCAGGGCGCTGATCCCGCTTGCATGGCAGGAAGGTGCGCGACGTGAATTCCACATTCCGCGCCGGCTCGCACGAACTGTCAGGAAGCAGCCCTATCAGGTCACCATCAACCGTGACTTCCCGACCGTGATCGACGAATGCGCGGCGCTTCGTGACGGGCGTTCGGAAACCTGGATCAACCGCGATATCCGGCAGCTCTACGTGGCGCTACACCGGCTTGGCTTCGCCCATTCGGTCGAAGTGTGGAACGGCGACCGGCTTGTTGGCGGGCTCTACGGAGTGGCGCTGAGATCGGCCTTTTTCGGCGAATCAATGTTCTCGCGACAGACCGACGCCTCGAAGATCGCGCTGGTGCATCTCGTGGCCCGGCTGCGCGCCGGAGGTTTCAGTTTGCTCGACGCGCAGTTCACCAACGACCACCTCATGCAGTTCGGAATTTACGAGATCGACCGGGAGAAATTTCAGACCCGCCTTGCCGACGCCCTGGCACGCCCGGCCGATCTCCATCTCGAGGAAGACAGCCAGCCGATGGTGGATGCCATGCTGGCCGGCGGCAGGGAGAACGGCTAGTCGGGCTTGCAGCTCAGCAGCGTGATGTCATAGACCGGATGCTCCATCGCGGACACGGCAGGGCTCGAGCTGAACATCCACCCGCTGAACACCGGGCTTGGCGTCTTCGCGCTGTCATATCCGTTATCGACCACCTCGAGAAAGACCGCATCCTCGGGCGGCTCCTCCGGCGGATGATAGGCGCACCGCCGGACCGATACGCTCAGCGTGCCGAACGTGACCGGCGTATCGATGGGAACGTCAAGCGTGGAGATGCGCGCCGTGATCTTGTCGAGCGCCTGAAGCCTTGCGCGCTCGCCCTCGATCCAGGCGGCGCTTGCCAGCCCCGGCCACAGAAGCAGAACGGCAGCGAGCGCAGTCAGGACCGGCTTGTGACTGGCGTCAGGACGGGTCATTGGCGGCGGAGAACACTGCCTTGCCGAGAAGATCGGTCAGGCTGACCGGGTCACGGGTGTCATAGATGACTTCGCCGGGCTGCATCATGTCCTCGTCGGCGCCCGGGATCAGCTCCAGATAGTTGCCGCCAAGCAGCGAGGCCGCCGTGATACGGGCACTGCTGTCGGCCGGTATGCGGATTCGCTCGTCCAGCGACATGACGATGCGCGCGGCATAGGTAACAGGATCGAGTTCCTGCCGGGAAATGCGGCCAACCTTGATGCCGGAGATCCGGACATCGTCGCCAACCGACAATCCGCCGGTCGCACCGAATTCGGCCTCGAGCTCGTAGCCGTCGGTCCCGCGGATGTTTGCCGCCTCATAGGCAAGCGAGACAAACGCCACCGCGGTGAGAAGGACGATGGCGCCCATCACGGTCTCAAGCATGTTGCGTTGCATCCGACCCTCCTGTCTCTATCCGGTCCCGGCCCGGGTGCCGGCCTGGCCGATCAGCTTGGTGTCCAGGGCTCGTAATCACCGGTTGCCGCCGCGCGCTTTCCGCCCTTCAGAAGATGGCCTGCCGGGCGATGCGCATGTTTGGTTCCGGTGGTGTTCGGCATATGGTCCTGCTGCCAGGCGTGGCGGGCATAGCCCTCTGCCGGCGGCGGGCTTTCCTCGGTATGGTGCAGCCAGCCATGCCAGTCGGCGGGCACCTTCGATGCCTCGACCAGCCCGTTATACCGGACATATCGCCGCGGCGGCTTGCCGGGGCGCGCCTTGCGCTCTTCATAGTACCGGTTGCCGAAATTGTCGGCGCCGACCAGCCGCGCTTTGAAATAGAGATGTAGTCGCGTAACGAGATCCATGGTGTGGCAACCCTGTTAAATCCGGGACAAGTCATTGAAATGAATCATCCGTTCCCGTTTCGGGAAATGGTGACTGCAATATAGGCGTGTGCGATGCCCCGCGTCCAGAGGCTGTTGACGGCATGCGGGCCAGTTCGGCCAACCCGCCGGGCGACACAGCCGGGATTCATAATCCTGTTTCGAAAGCAAGGCAATTTTTAGACAAAATTACAAATTTGTGACTTGTTCCCCACTCTCAACATCATGTAGCTTTTAACAGCTCGGAACACAAAATCTTGTGAATTTTTTCACCGGCACCATAAAAAAACTGACCGAAAACAATCACTAACCGCCTGGAATTCAGAGTGGTTCGCAGAGAGAGATTCAGAGGCCCATTTCATGAAATTTGAACGACGCTTTACGACCGCAGGCAAAGACCCTTACGCCTCCCTCGAGTTCAGATTCGCATCCAGCGAAATTAAAAACCCCGACGGCACTGTTGTGTTCCGCGCCGAGAACATCGAGGTTCCCGTACAATTCTCGCAAGTCGCCACCGATATCATGGCGCAGAAATACTTCCGCAAAGCCGGCGTGCCTGCGCAACTGAAGACCGTCGAGGAAAGCGCTGTGCCGTCCTGGCTCTGGCGCTCGGTTCCCGACGAGGCCGCACTCGCCAAGCTGCCCGAGGAAGAGCGGTTCAGCGGTGAGAGTTCTGCCAAGCAGGTGTTCAACCGTCTCGCCGGCACATGGACCTACTGGGGCTGGAAGGGCGGCTATTTCTCCGACGAGGAGGATGCCCGCACCTATTATGACGAGATGTGCTACATGCTGGCCGCGCAGATGGCCGCGCCGAACTCTCCGCAATGGTTCAACACCGGCATGCACTGGGCCTATGGCATCGACGGGCCGAGCCAGGGCCACCACTATGTCGACTACAAGACCGGCAAGCTGACCCGCTCGGCAAGCGCCTACGAGCATCCGCAGCCGCATGCCTGCTTCATCCAGTCGGTAAGCGACGATCTGGTGAACGAGGGCGGCATCATGGACCTGTGGGTCCGCGAGGCGCGCCTGTTCAAATACGGCTCGGGCACCGGCTCGAACTTCAGCCGCATCCGCGGCGAAGGCGAGAGCCTGTCCGGCGGCGGACGTTCCTCCGGCCTGATGAGCTTCCTTCGCATCGGCGACCGCGCCGCCGGCGCCATCAAGTCGGGTGGCACAACCCGCCGCGCCGCGAAGATGGTGACAGTCGATGTCGACCACCCGGACATCGAGGCCTATGTCGACTGGAAGGTCGTCGAGGAGCAGAAGGTGGCGGCACTGGTTGCCGGCTCGAAGCTCGCGCAGCTGCATATGGGCGAAGTCATGGCCGCCTGCCATGACGAGGCTGTCAGCGGCGACGACCGGTTCGAGCCGCGCGCCAACAAGCGCCTGAAGAAGGCGATCATCGCCGCACGCGGCGCCATGATCCCGGAGAACTATGTCCAGCGCGTGATCCAGTTCGCGCGTCAGGGCTATACCGAGATCGAGTTCAAGACATATGACACCGACTGGGATTCCGAAGCCTACCTGACGGTGGCCGGCCAGAACTCCAACAACTCGGTCCGCGTCAGCAACGAATTCCTTCAGGCCGTCCTCGACAAGGGCGACTGGGAGCTGGTGAAGCGCCGCGACAATGGCGTCGCCAAGCGCATCAATGCGTCCGACCTTTGGGAAAAGATCGCCTATGCCGCATGGGCATGCGCCGATCCGGGACTGCAGTACGACACCACCATCAACGAGTGGCACACCTGCCCCGAGGGAGGCCGGATCAACGCTTCCAACCCGTGCTCGGAATATATGTTCCTCGACGATACGGCCTGCAACCTGGCGTCGCTGAACCTGATGCAGTTCCGCCACGAGGATGGCAGCTTCGACATCCCGGCCTTCGAGCATGCCTGCCGCTTCTGGACCCTGACCCTCGAGATCTCGGTCCTGATGGCGCAGTTCCCGTCGAAGGAGATTGCCCAGCTGTCCTACGAGTACCGCACCCTCGGCCTTGGTTTCGCCAATATCGGCGGCCTGCTGATGGCGCAGGGCCACTCCTATGACAGTGACGAGGGCCGCGCCATCTGTGGCTCGATCTCGGCGATCATGACGGGCGTTGCCTACGCCACCTCGGCGGAGATCGCCAGCGAGGTAGGGCCGTTCCCGCAATACAAGAAGAACGCCAAGCATATGCTGCGGGTGATGAAGAACCACCGGCTGGCGGCGCATGGCAAGGCGAAGGGCTACAAGGGCCTGAACATCCTGCCGGTTCCGCTGGACGCGGCTCCCTGCCCCGACCAGAAGCTGATCGATGCGGCAAAGGCCGCGTGGGACAAAGCCGTCGAGCTCGGCAGCGAACACGGCTACCGCAACGCGCAGGCGACCGTCATCGCACCGACAGGCACCATCGGCCTGGTCATGGATTGCGACACGACCGGCATCGAGCCGGACTTCGCCATCGTCAAGTTCAAGAAGCTCGCCGGCGGCGGCTACTTCAAGATCATCAACCGTGTGGTCCCGGAAGCGCTCGCCAACCTCGGCTACAGCGAGGCGCAGATTTCGGACATCGTCAACTATGCCGTCGGCGCAGGCAGCCTGAAGAACTGCCAGTCGATCTCGCCGAGCGCGCTTCGCGACAAGGGCTTCGGCGACGAGGAACTCGCCAAGGTCGAAGCGGCCATGGAAAGCGCCTTCGATGTGAAGTTCGCCTTCAACCGCTTCACTCTCGGCGATGATTTCTGCAAGGAAACGCTCGGCTTCACCGACGCGCAGCTGAACGACTACAGCTTCAACATGCTGGAGGCGCTGGGCTTCGAGAAGGACGCCATCGAAGCCGCCAACACCCATGTCTGCGGATCGATGACGCTGGAAGGCGCACCGCATCTGAAGGACGAGCATCTGCCTGTGTTCGACTGCGCCAATGTGTGCGGCCGCATCGGCAAGCGCTTCCTGTCGGTCAACAGCCACATCACCATGATGGCGGCGGCCCAGCCCTTCATCTCGGGCGCGATCTCGAAGACCATCAACATGCCGAACAGCGCCACCGTCGAGGAATGCGGCGAGGCCTACATGCTGTCCTGGCGTCTCGGCCTGAAAGCCAACGCGCTCTATCGCGACGGCTCGAAGCTCAGCCAGCCGCTCTCCTCCGGCCTGATCGACGACATCGAGGATGACGAGGAGGCCGCAGAGGCACTCGACACCCCGGTCGCCGCAGCCGCGCCGCAGGTGATCGAGAAGATCGTCGAGCGCATCGTCCATTCGGCCGAGCGCGAGAAGCTGCCGCAGCGCCGCAAGGGTTACACCCAGAAGGCGACCGTCGGCGGGCACAAGGTCTATCTGCGGACCGGCGAATATGAGGATGGCCGTCTCGGCGAGGTCTTCATCGACATGCACAAGGAAGGCGCCGCGTTCCGCTCGCTGATGAACAACTTCGCCATCGCCGTGTCGATCGGCCTGCAATACGGCGTGCCGCTGGAGGAGTTCGTGGAGGCCTTCACCTTCACCCGCTTCGAGCCGCAGGGCATCGTGAGCGGCAACGACGCCATCAAGATGTCGACCTCGATCCTCGACTACACCTTCCGCGAGCTGGCGATCTCCTACCTCGACCGGCATGACCTCGGCCATGTCGACCGCGAGGATCTGGAGGTATCGACCACCGGCGCCGGCGAGGCACAGTCCGAGCTCGTCAACAAGGTGACCAGCCGCGGCTTCATCCGCAAGCAGGGCCTGGTGGTCTATTCCAACGCCGCGACGGCAGCCGCCGCCCCGGCCGAGGAAGCCGTCACCACCATGCGCGCCGCAACGCCGGAAGCGGCAGTGGTCACCGAAGCGGTCGCAACGACATCGAACGCGGAAGCCGTGACGGCGGAGCGTGTCCAGCAGGCGCGGATGCAGGGCTATGAGGGCGAATCCTGCCCCGAATGCCAGAACTTCACGCTTGTCCGCAACGGCACCTGCCTGAAATGCAACACCTGTGGCAGCACCACAGGCTGCAGTTGATCTCTCCCTGCAGAGCAACCTGCAGACTGGCCCCGCACTTCGGTGCGGGGCCTTTTTCTTGAACCACCCGTACCGAAAGATTTTGGTTTGAACGCCAGCCATGGCTGTGCCAATGTCCCGCGCAGCACATCAACCATGACGAAGAATGGAGACTGATCATGGCCAGCACCGTCGAATCCCGCCTCAATGAAATGGGCATCACTGTTCCGGACGCACCGGCTCCGGCCGCCAACTATGTTCCGTGGGTCAAGAGCGGCAACATGGTCTATGTCGCCGGCCAGGTGCCCTTTGTCGACGGCAAGCTGACCGCGACAGGCCATCTCGGCGACAACGCCTCCGTCGAGGATGGCTACGAGCAGGCGAAGATCTGCGCGATCAACCTGATCGCCCAGGTCAAGGCGGCCTGCGACGGCGATCTGGACCGCGTGGTGCGTGTGGTCAAGCTCGGCGGCTTCGTTGCCTCGACACCCGATTTCACGCAGCAGCCGGCCGTCGTCAACGGCGCTTCGGACCTGATGGTCGCCGCCTTCGGCGATGCCGGCAAACATGCCCGCTTCGCCGTCGGCAGCAGCGTGCTGCCGCTGGGATGCCTCGTCGAGGTCGACGGCGTCTTCGAAATCTCCTGACGCCCGCCCGAAACAGATTATCGGGTCCGGTCACCTGATGCTGACAACCGACCCTGACAACCGAATTGGCCGCCGGTAAAATGCCGGCGGCCACTTGCGTCCCGGCGCCTCTCTCGCCATCTCCAGACCTATGGACGG